>JAYFRE010000085.1:0-34223 GCA_034926235.1 Rhodospirillaceae bacterium | reverse complement strand
TGAAGCCCGGGAGCGCCTTCGATCTGGTCCGCTACCCCGGCTTGGCGGCCGGTTCGTCCCCCCTGGGTTGGGGACGACCCGGCCGTCCGTTCCCCAATATCCGTGATCCGATCCGTGTCGCATGTCCGACAAGGATGGTCTCGAATGCGACAACCATTGGGACGATTTTCCCTAACTAATTGATACAGCACAAAAAATAAATTGGCCCAGGGTTTGCTATCCAAATTCTCGTGACATCGATTCCGGCCGGAGGCCCCCGATGCTGAAGCGCAAGATCGAGGATGTTTTCAACGAACCGGGCTGTGCGACCAACCGCGCCAAGCCGGACAAGGCGCGCAAGACGGGGTGCAGCCGGCCGCTGACTCCTGGCGCGACGGCGGGGGGCTGCGCTTTCGACGGGGCAAAGATCGCGTTGCAGCCGATCACCGATTGTCTTCACATCGTCCATGGCCCGATTGCCTGCGAGGGCAATAGCTGGGACAGCCGTCACGCGGCCAGTTCCGGACCGATGCTGTACCGCACCGGGGCGACCACGGATTTGTCGGAACTCGACATCATCCATGGCGGCGAGAAGAAGCTCTACCGCGCCATCCGCGACGGTATCGAACGGTTCGATCCTCCGGCGGTGTTCGTCTATCAGACCTGCGTGCCGGCGATGATCGGCGACGATATCGTCACCCTGTGCGAGGTTGCGACCGAACGGCTGGGACGGCCGGTGATTCCGGTTAATGCGCCGGGTTTCGCCGGAGCCAAGAGTCTGGGCAACAAGCTGGGCGGAGAAGCGCTGCTTGATTACGTCGTCGGCACGCAGGAGCCCGACCGGCTGACGCCTTGCGACATCAATATCCTGGGCGACTACAATGTTGCCGGTGAAATCTGGCAGATCGAACCGTTGTTCGAGCGGCTCGGCATCCGCATCCTGGGCCGGATTACCGGCAATGCCCGTTTCCACGACGTCGCCGTCGCGCATCGCGCCCGGATCAGCATGATGGTGTGCAGTCAGGCGCTGATCAATGTCGCCCGACGTCTGCAGGAACGCTGGGGCGTGCCCTATTTCGAAGGCTCCTTCTACGGGGTCGCGGATACCAGCGCGGCCTTGCGCGACATCGCGCGCCTGCTGGTGGAGCGCGGCGCGCCTGCCGGTCTGACCGCCCGCACCGAGGATTTGATCCAGGCCGAGGAAGCCCGCGTGCGGGCGCGGCTGGCTCCTTATCGCGCCCGGCTTCAGGGCAAGCGCGTACTGCTTTACACCGGCGGGCACAAATCCTGGTCGGTGGTGTCCGCCCTGCACGACATCGGCATGGAGGTGATCGGCACCAGCGTCCGTAAGGCGACCGACGACGACAAGGACCGCGCCCGGGCCTTGCTGGGGGAAACCGGGCGATTGTTTGAAACGGCGATTCCCCCGCGCGAGATGTACCGGATGCTGAAAGATAGCGAGGCGGACATGATGATGTCCGGCGGCCGGACCCAGTTCGTGGCGCTGAAGGCCAAGGTGCCGTGGCTGGATATGAATCAGGAACGCCATCACGCCTATGCCGGCTATGAAGGCGCGGTGGCGTTGGCGGCGCAGATCGACAAGGCGCTGTTCAATCCCGTCTGGGCGCAATTGCGCGCACCCGCCCCCTGGGACGGCGCGGACGGGGAGGTGACGTGACATGGCCATCATCCTAAGGGCGCGTAAGAACCTGACCGTCAACCCCCTGAAACTCAGCCCGCCGCTGGGCGGAGCCACGGCCTTCATGGGGATGGCGGGCGCTGTGCCCTTGCTGCATGGCGGTCAGGGCTGCACCGCCTTTGCCAAGGTGTTGCAGGTGCGCCATTTCCGCGAACCCAGTCCGATTCAGACCACGGCGATGGACGAAATCACGACCATCCTGGGCGGTCTCGACAATCTGGAGCAGGGCTGTCTGGCCGTGTTCCGGCGTAACGCGCCGCGCGTCATCGGCGTCTGCACCACCGGCCTGACCGAGACGCGGGGCGAGGATCTGGCCGGCGATCTGAAACGGATCAAGGAACGCAACCCGGAACTGGCCGGGGTGGAACTGATCGGGGCCTCGACGCCCGATTATACAGGCTCGCTGGAAACCGGTTGGGCTTTGGCGGTGACGGCGGTGATCGAGGCGCTCGCCGGTCCTTGCGTCCGCCGCCAGGCGAATCGGGTCAACATCCTGGCCGGCAGCCATCTGACCCCCGGCGATATCGAGGAAGTGCGCGATCTGGTCGAAGCGTTCGGGCTCGAAGCGACGATCCTGCCCGACCTTTCCGGGTCGCTCGACGGGCATGTGCCGGAGCGCCATATGGGCACCTCTTATGGCGGTGTTACGGTCGAGCAGGTGCGCGCCATGGGAACGGCTATTTTCACCCTGGCGCTGGGCGAGCAGATGCGCGGTCCTGCCCGGGCCTTGGAGGCAAAAACCGGCATTCCCTGGGCGATGATCGATCGGCTGACGGGGTTGGGGGCGGTGGATGCGCTGGTGACGCGCTTGCAGGATTTGTCCGGGCGTCCAGCCCCCACCGGGGTGCGCCGGCGGCGCAGCCAGCTTGCCGACGCCATGCTGGACGGCCATTTCCAATTTGCCGGTCTTCCTGTCGCCCTGGCGGCGGAACCCGATCTGCTGTTCGCCCTTGCCTCCGTCCTTGCCGAAATGGGCGCGTCCGTGGTCGCGGCGATCGCCCCGTATGAATCGCCGGTTCTGGCTCGATTGCCGGTGGAAGAGGTGGTGATCGGCGATCTCGACGATCTGGAAAATCGAGCGCAGGAGAAGGGCGCGGCGCTGCTCGTCTCCCGTTCCCATGCCGCGCCGGCGGCGCAACGGCTGGGCGTGCCGCTGTTTCGCGCCGGCTTTCCGATTCTGGACCGGCTGGGTGCGCAGCATGTCTGTTCGGTTGGATATCGCGGCACCCGCGATCTGATTTATGCGATCGGCAATCTCATGCTCGGACAGGTCCACGAGGCCCGGCCGGATGACTGGCCTTTGCCCGGTTTCCAGGGAGAAACGCCCCATGCGCAGGCTGCGGCTCATTGACGGCGCCGGCTCGGGCCCGGCGTCATTGGAGGATAGCGTTATGAAGGTCGCCTTCGCCACCAACGACATGAAACGGGTGGACGCCCATTTCGGCGGCGCGAAAAACCTTGCCATCTACGAGATTTCCAGCGGGGAAAGCCGGTTCCTGGAAGCGGTTCAGTTTGACCGGGAAAAGGTCAGTCTCGAAGACGGACGCCATGAGGATGTCGAAGGCGACCGGCTGGGAGAAAAGATCGAGGCGCTGCGGGGCTGTTCGCTGTTGTTCGTGCTGGCGATCGGCGGTCCGGCGGCGGCCCGCGTCGTCAACAACCGGGTGCATCCGGTCAAGCTGCCGGCGTCCGAGGACATCCTGTCGGTGGCCGGCCGCGTGCAGATCATGCTGTCCGGCAACCCGCCGCCCTGGTTGCGCAAGGTCTTGCGCGACGAATCCCAACGCATGGACTTTTTGGATGAAGACGCATGACGGTTGAAATCAAAACGGTCTCGGACGACGAGACGGCGCTGGCCCACCCCTTTGTGAAATGCCTGGCGGGTCTGGTGCGCGCCGAGGACCGGTTCGGAATCTGGGACAAAAAACCCGATGCCGAGATGCTGGCCGATTTCATCATCAGCAAGGAAAAGCGCAAGACGATCCCGATCCTGGGCGATCCCGACCCGGACGTGCTGTCGCGGCTGGAGTGGTTCTATGCCGCCGTGGCGCTTCAGGTGGAGCAGCGGACCGGGATCATGGCCTCGCCGATCATGAAGATGTCGCATGAAGGGTTCGGCCGCATGCTCGTGACGGCGGGACGGCTGGTGATCCTTAACCGCTATCTGCGCGACGTGCATCGCTTCGGCTTTCCGGATTTCGCCAAGCTGGCGGAGGAAGGCGCGCGCCTGGCCGATGAGGCCGCCGACTGGATTTTCCGCTACCGCGATCTCGCCTTGGCGTAGGCGTGAGAAAACACAGGCTTCAGGAGAACAAGCCCTTATGAGCTATCAGGCCCTTACCCGTGGCGGCATGCCGTGGCAACCCAGCTATATCGAGGCCATCAGCGTCGAGAACTGCATCGGTTGCGGACGATGTTACAAGGTCTGCGGTTTTTCCGTGCTGGAACTGAAGGCCGCGACCGAGGATGGCGAGATCGTTGATCTGGATACCGACGAGGAGATCGAGAAACGGGTCATGACCATTGCCAATGGCGACAATTGCGTCGGCTGCATGGCCTGTTCGCGCGTCTGCGGCGCCAAGGCCCAGACTCATGCGCCGGTGGAGGTCATGGCGTCATGATGAGCCGGGCCGAGATCCGGGATGTCCTGATCGCGGCCGGCAATCATGGCGATGCGGTCGAGCGTCATGCGTTCGCCGCGCTTGTCGCGGCGGCCCTGTTCGACCGGGAAACGCAGTTTCTGGATTGGCTGGGACTTTCCCCGGTGGCGGCGCGCGCTTTGTTCGCCGCCTATTTCCCAGCCTTTCCGGTCGATCTGCCGGAACGGTCCAAGGGCGGGGATATCGCGTCCGAGGAAAGCGCGTTGCGGACGCTGCTGCTCCAACACCGGGCCGATGACGGGATCGAGGCGGAATGGGCGGCGGCGATCGTGGCGCGCCGCGCCCAAGCCCCCAATCATCTGTGGGAGGATATGGGGTTTGCCGATCGGGGCGAATTGAACGGTATGATGAGCCGATTCTTTCCCACGCTGAAGGCGCTCAACCGGGACGATATGCGCTGGAAAAAGTTTTTATATCGCCTGCTGTGTGAACAGACCGGAACGTTGCGCTGTAAATCGCCAAGCTGTTCTTTGTGCAGTGACGTCGCGGTCTGTTTCGAGCCGGGCAGCCGTCTTTTGATGCGGGCCGCCGGCTAAGAGACCGTTTCTAGGATTCTACCCCGGCGGTCGTCTGACGCGGTTTTCTGCGCTTCCGGTGCTCGCGGACCGATGCCCGCTATGCTCCGGTTTTCGAAAACCACGCCAGCCACCTCACCGAAGCGAATTTTCAAACGGTCTCTGAGAGACGGCGTTACGGTTCCGTTTTCCGTGCTGCGGCGATGCCGCTTTTGGTGATCGCATTGGTTTTGACCAGAGCGAAAACCGTCTGGCCCGATTCCAGCCCCATGGAATCGAGCGCCATCCGGGTGATGCGCGTCCAAAGTTTGTTCTCGTCGTCCAGGGCGACATGGACGTCGATCTGGCCGTCGCCCGCCGGGGCGATCGATTGGACGGTTCCGGTCAGCACATTCTGGATGCTGATGCGCCGCGGCCGTTCCAGAGCCAAGGAGACTTCCTGGGCGGCGATGCGCACCCGCAGCATCGTTCCCGGCGGCGCATCGACCAATGGCGCCAGCAGATGATTGGACGGTCCCACGGTCAGGCGGGACAGTCCGTCGGCGGGAAGATGGCTTTCCACGCGGGCATGAAGGATTGAGCCGGCATCCAGCCGGCCGGTGATCGGCGACAGATCGACCGCGCTTAAGACCTGTTCCAACGTTCCCGAGGCGGAAACCTGCCCTTGTTCCATGACCACCAGATTGTCGGCGATGGCGATGATCTCGTCGATGGCGTGGCTGACATAAAGGATCGGCACCGAAAACTCGCGCGAGAGTCTGGCGATGAAAGGCAGGATCTCGGCTTTGCGCGCACCGTCCAGAGCAGCCAGGGGTTCGTCCATCAAAAGGAGGCGTGGACTGGACAGAAGCGCCCGGCCGATCGCCACGCGCTGCTTCTCCCCTCCCGATAGGCGGGCCGGCCGCCGGTCGAGCAGGGGGGCGATGTCCAGAAGATCGACCACCTTGTCAAAGGCGGCGTAGCGTTCGGCGGCGGGTACCAGCCTTTCGCCGTAACGCAGATTGGCGCGCACCGTCATATGCGGAAACAGCCGTCCGTCCTGGAACACCATGCCGACCCGGCGGCGGTCGGGGGCGATATCGACGCCTTGTCCGGAATCGAACAGAACCGCGTCGCCGATGGCGATGCGCCCCGAATCGGGCCGGCTCAATCCGGCGGTCATCGCCACGATCGAGGTCTTGCCCGCGCCCGAACGGCCGAACAGGGCGGTAACGCCGCCTTCGACCGAAAAGGCCGCCGACAGTTGGAACGCTCCCTGCCGCTTGGTCAATGCGATGTCGATCATCAGCCCTCGATCCGCCGCGAGACGCGGCGCGCCAGGATTTCCGAGGCGATCAGGGCGATGAACGCCACCACCACCGAAATGATGCACAGCCGAATCGCCCCGGCATCGCCGCCCGGCACCTGAGTCAGGGTGTAAAGGGCGATGGGCAGGGTGCGGGTTTCGCCGGGAATATTGGAAACGAAGGTGATGGTCGCGCCGAACTCGCTGAGCGACCGGGCGAAGGCCAGGATCACGCCGGTGATGATGCCGGGCGTCACCAGGGGCAGGGTGATGGTGAAAAAGACACGCACAGGGCCGGCGCCCAGGGTGCGGGCAGCATCCTCCAACCCCTTGTCGATGCTATCCAGAGACAGGCGCACGGCGCGGACCAGCAAGGGAAAGGCGATCACGGCGGAGGCTAGAGCAGCGCCCTTCCAGTTGAAGGCGAAGGTGAAGCCGAAGGTGTCGTAAAGCCACGCCCCGACCATACCGCGCCGGCCGAAGGTCACCAGCAAGGCGTAGCCGACGACCACCGGCGGCAGCACCAGGGGCAGGTGGATCAGGCCGTCAATCAGGCTTTTTCCCGGAAACCGGCAGCGGGCCAGGAGCCAGGCGCAGGCGATTCCGGGTGGCAGGCTGGCAAAGACCGCCCAGCCCGACACCCAGAGACTGAGAGTGAGGGCCTCGACCTCGAACGGAGTCAGCAGAAGCGAATCGATCACTTGGTCGCGAATCCGTACCGTTCAAAGACCTGCTTGGCGGCATCGCTTTTCAGGAAGGCCAGGAAATTTCGCGCCGCGTCGCTTTCCTGCCCTTTGATCAGCGCCACCGGATAGGTGATGGGGGCGTGCGTGTTTTCGGGGAACACGGTGACGACGCGGACATTGGGATCGACGGCGGCGTCGGTGGTGTAGACGATTCCCAGCGGGCATTCGCCGCGTCCGACATAGGCGAGCGCGGCGCGGACCGAATCACCCCGCGCCAATTTGCCTTCGACATCCTTCCATACGCCCAACTTTTCGAGCGCTTCCTTGGTATAGAGACCGACCGGCACATGATCGGGATCGCCCACCGACAGCCGGCCATCGCCGAGACGGGCGGCAAGCGGGAAGCCCGGCTCGATGGCCAGCGCGACCCGGCTGTCCTTGGGCGCGATCAGGGCCAGCCGGTTGCCCAGCAGGACGCTTCGGGTGCCGGGGGACAGCAATTTCTTTTCATCCAGGTAATTGGCCCATTTCTCGTCGGCAGAGATGAAAAGCTGCGCTGGCGCGCCGTTTTCGATCTGGCGAGCCAAAGTCGAGGAGGAAGCGTAGGACGGAACGATCTTACCCTGGCCGCTTTTTTCAAACAGCGCGCCGATCTCGTTGATGGCGTCGGTGGTCGAGGCCGCCGCGAAAACAGTGACCTCGGGCAAAGGCGCGGTCTGGGCAGGCAGGCTCAAGGCGGCGGCGAAGACAAAGCTGGCGAGAGAGATGAAGGATCGGCGCGTGACCATGGTGTCTTCCAGTTCAGAAGAGAGAATCAACCAATATTTTTTCTATATCAGGGATAAATGCCCCGTCAACAGAGAGTTGCATATAAAAAACAGATTAAAAATCACATGAGGCATCTCTGTTCTGGCTCTGTTTGCAAGATTTATTAAAAAATAAGGACAAGTTTTCTGTCGTATGCCGTACCTGTATTTGTCTGATTTGTTAGAAAAGTGACAAAGCGAGGCCGATCTTGCCGGGGTTGGTCCTCGTAATCCATTGATTCATAAGAATTTCCTTCTTTGTGAAAGGTGTGGCGCGGCTTTTGCAATTTGGTTGGCATCGGCTATGCCGGCAGGGACGCCTATTCGGGCGGGACTGCGAGGAGTCGACGGGTTTTTTAGGAGAGCCGCCATGGTTTCGATCGCGCCGCCCCCGATTGTCGTGAACGATACAACCTTGCGCGATGGGGAGCAGACGCCGGGCGTCGCGTTCAGCGTCGAGGAAAAGATGGCGATCGCCCGTGCCCTGGATGCGGCGGGTGTCGATGAGATCGAGATTGGCACGCCCGCGATGGGCGACGCGGAGATCGAGGCCATCGCGGCGACGGTCGGAATTCTGGCGCAGGCCCGGCCGATCGCCTGGTGCCGGATGAATGAGACAGATGTCGATGCGGCCAAGAAAGCCGGGGTTGCGCGAGTCAATCTGTCGATTCCGCTGTCGGACTGTCATATCCAGGCTAAGTTCGGCGTCGGCAGGGACGCGATCCTGGAGCGCATCCGCAATGTCGTCACCTATGCCCGCGACCAAGGGTTGGCCGTGGCGATGGGAGGCGAGGATTCGAGCCGGGCCGATTTCGATTTCATCCGGGCGGCGATCGACGCGGCGGAGAGGGCGGGAGCGCACAGATTCCGTTTCGCCGATACGCTGGGGGTCCTGGATCCGTTCGCGACCCATGAGCTGTTCAGGCGGTTGTGCCGCGAGACCGATCTGGAACTTGAATTCCATGGTCATGACGATCTGGGGCTGGCGACCGCCAACACGCTTGCCGCCGTGCGCGGCGGCGCTACCCATGTCAGCGTGTGCGTGCTGGGGCTGGGCGAACGGGCGGGCAACGCGGCGCTGGAAGAGGTGGTGGTCGGGATCGAAAAAATTGCCGGACGGACGACACGGGTAATTCCGGCCCGGCTCGGCCCGCTCGCCGATCTGGTCGCCGCGGCCTCGGGACGGGCGATCCCGCCGTCCAAAGCGATCGTCGGTACAGGGGTCTTTACCCATGAATCCGGCATTCATGTCCAAGGATTGCTGCGCGATCCCGCGACTTACGAGGCGCTCGACCCGGCTTTCGTCGGTCGCGCGCGGCGGATCGTGCTTGGCAAGCATTCGGGCACGGCAGGGGTGCTGCACGCCTTATCCGCTCTGGGATTGTCCGCCGATGAACGCCAGGCGCGCCTCGTTCTCGAACAGGTACGGCACAGGGCGGCGGTTCTTAAAGGCGTGATCGATGCGCAGGAACTTCTGAAGCTTTACGCCTCCGCGCAGGCGTAACCGACCCTTTCCAGGTGATATGAACGGGTCCGGATATGGGCGGAGAGATATGATTCTTTCCTGTCCCAACGGGTTTTGAGGACCCGCCTTTCCTTTTGTCTCCCGCATGAGCGATCGGACTGTCCGCCGTTGATACATTCTGTATCAGGTGGTCGGGGTCAGATTCACTTTGTCTCAAGGGCGGCCGCGTCGCGCGACCATCACCATACAGGAATATATAAAATATGAGATAGATGGCCCCGCACAGCGGCAACCAATGATAGAAAAAATCAAGGAAAACAACCGTATTCCGCCACAGGCGCCAATAAAAAATTAATAATAAATCAAAAATATTATCCGTTTATGCGCTTAAATGACGAGCATGACAGGCGCACATCATCCTTATATCAAAAATAAAACAATAATAACCATCCGCGATCTGCGGATGGGAATATTTTGATATTTATCAATAAATGATCAATAACTAATTTTTATATATTTAGATTTTTCCATCACGTCTTCTAAGGCAGCGACCATTGTGGGGAAAATAAAAAACAATTATTCAGCAATTTTTTGAAAAAGTGGCCTGGTCAACAGGGTGTTCTTGGGGAATGGAGAAAGAAGGCGGATCGATTCGCGGACATGGCATAGGGATTGCTACCACACCATTAGGTCATAGCTGAATTGGGGGGGGCTGCATCGGCCGCGATACAAAAGGGAAGGTGTGGCGCTCCCTGTAAATAAAGAAAAAACTGAAATTTATATTAAGTATCAAAGAAAGATTACATTAATAACACTAGGGAGTGTCTATCCATGGACAGTGCAGTGGTCGCCTGGACAAAAGAAAACAAAGTGGCCGTGGTCACCATCATGAACCCACCAGTCAACGTCCTTACCATCAAGGTGCGAGATGGGCTGAAGCGGTGTTTTCAGGATATCGAGCAAGACCGGGAGGTTTCGGCGGTCGTCATCACCGGAAATGGTGAAAAGGCCTTTATGGCCGGGGCAGACATCAAAAGTTTTCCTGACATGTTCGGAATTCCGGGGGCCGCTTACGGCTTTGCCAGGACCGTCTACGAGGTCTGGGATTA
This sequence comes from Rhodospirillaceae bacterium, assembly GCA_034926235.1. Taxonomy (GTDB): domain Bacteria; phylum Pseudomonadota; class Alphaproteobacteria; order Rhodospirillales; family Magnetospirillaceae; genus JAYFRE01. Next base: position 24,019 of record JAYFRE010000085.1, on the reverse strand, counting down.
CATCGAGAATTTCCCGAAACCGACAATCGCGGCCATCAACGGGCTCGCCTTTGGAGCCGGTCTTGAGCTGGCGTTGGCCTGCGACATACGCATCGCCTCCGAAAACGCCAAATTTGGATTGCCGGAAATAAATCTGGGCTTGTTTCCGGGTGGCGGAGGCACCCAGCGGATGCCCCGTCTGGCGGGCTCGGCTTTGGCGAAGGAGATGATCTTCACCGGAGAGCCCATCGATTGCGGCAGGGCCCTGGCTTCCGGTTTTCTCAACCAGGTGGTGCCTTGCGGTGAAGCCTTGACCAGGGCCAAGGAGATCGCAGGGCGGATCGCATCCCACTCTCAGGTCATTTTGCGGTTGGCCAAGGCGGCGGTGAATCGTGGCGCGGACGTTTCATTGCGCGAAGCCATCAGCGTGGAGGCTGAACTGTGGCAGGACGCCTTCATGACCGAGGACATCAAGGAAGGCGTGACCGCTTTCATTGAAAAGCGCACGCCGCGATTTGGCGGCCGCTAAACGCTTTTTCCCGATGCCATGACTGCATGGCGCCGGTGAACGAAACAAAATTGACGATAGGAAAATTATCATATGCGCAACTGTGTCATTACTTCGGCCGTGAGAACCGCTGTCGGCGGATATCTCGGCAGTCTGAAGACTGTGGAGGCTCAGGATCTCGCCAGTGCGGTCATCAAGGAAGCCGCCTGCCGGTCCAGCATCGATCTGGGCCAGATCGATCAGGTTATCCTAGGCGATGTCTACGGCTATACGCCGAACGTGGCGCGCTGCGCCGCCCTGATCGCGGGTGTGCCGGAAAGCGTTCCAGCGTATGCGGTCGATCGCCAATGCGCCTCGTCGCTGCAGGCGGTGGTTTCTGCCACCTATGAAATTCAGGCTGGGGAGGCCGACATCGTCATGGCTGGCGGTGTGGAAACCATGTCTCGGCTGACTTACTACCTGCCGCCTTCCGCCCGCTATGAGGGGTTCCGCCTGGGCAATGCCCAATTGTTCGATACCTTCAGTCATGGCGTGACCATGGTTCAGCCTTCTTCCCTGTATCCGGGACTGAACATGGGGCTGACGGCGGAGAATGTCGCGGAAAAATACGGCATCCCTCGCGAGGAACAGGACCGTTTCGCGTTACACAGCCAGCAGAAGGCTAAGGCCGCGATCGATGCGGGGCGGTTTGTGGACGAAATTCTGCCTTTTGAGATTCAGCTGAAGAAAAAAAGCATCCTGTTCAGCGTCGATGAGCATCCCCGCCCCGAGACCACCCTGGAAACGTTGGGCCAGATGAAGGCGGTGTTCAAGAAGGGCGGTTCGGTCACCGCCGGCAATGCGTCGGGCATGAATGACGGCGCGTCCTGTGTCGTGGTGATGGACGAAGAAAAAGCGGCCAGCCTGGGATGTACGCCCCTGGTGCGCATCGTCAGCAGCTCCAGCGTCGGAGTTGATCCCCGCATCATGGGCATCGGTCCGGCTCCGGCGATTCGCAAGGCGTTGCGCAAGGCGGGCCTGACGCTGGAAGACATCGGTCTGTTCGAAATCAACGAGGCTTTTTCGGCCCAATCCCTGGGGGTTCTCAAGGAATTGGGGATGCTTCCCGGCACGGATCTCTATGAGCGGGTCAATGTGAATGGCGGAGCCGTGGCCTTGGGACACGCCCTCGGCAATAGCGGAACGCGCATCCTGACCACGCTGATCTACGAGATGAAGCGCAGGAAGGTTCGTTATGGCGTGGCCAGCCTGTGTATCGGTGGGGGGCAGGGCATGGCCCTGATCATCGAAAACATCAGCGTTTAGGGGGGCTCGCCATGAATATCAAAACATTGTTCGTTGTCGGTTCGGGCGCCATGGGGAGCGGTATCGCCCAGGTGGGGCTTCAGGCTGGTTTGTCCGTGACGTTGTGCGACTCCTTTCCCGCCGCTCTCGAGAAAGCGACAAGCGGCCTGGACAAGGCCTTCGGCAAGGCTGTGGCCAAGGGGCGGATGACGGAAACGGAAAAGGCGGACTGTTTGTCCCGTCTGACCGTCAGCGGGGATCTGGGCTTGGCTGCCGATGCGGATCTGGTGATTGAGGCCATTACCGAAAACATCGACACCAAAAAGGCGCTTTTCGCCAAGCTCAGCGGAATCTGCAAGGTGGACGCCATTCTTGCCAGCAACACATCGACGATTTCAATCACGGCTATTTCGTCGGTGGTGGCGAATCCGGGTCGGTTCGCGGGCATGCATTTTTTCAACCCCGTACCGTCGATGAAGTTGCTAGAGATCGTCAAGGGACTCGCCACGACACCTGAAACCATTCAGCGCATCGAGGCCATCGGTGTCCATCTCGGTAAGGTCACAATCGTCGCCAAGGACACCAGCGCCTTCATCGTCAACCGCGTGTTCAGTCCGATGCTGAACGCAGCTGTCAATCTTTTGGACAGTAGCGGATGCGCGCCCGAAGACATCGACAAAGGGCTGAAATTCGGTTGCGGCCATCCCATGGGACCGCTGGAGCTTATCGATCTGGTGGGTGTGGACATCCAGTTAGCGGTCATGGAAGTCCTCTATGAAGAATTTGGCGACACCTACTATAAACCAGCCCCACTACTTAGAAAGATGGCCTCCATCGGGCGGCTTGGGCGGAAAACCGGGCGGGGTTTCTACGATTATTCCTGACGGAACATTCCCATGATTCGCGGTCCGACCGATCTTCGGTCCGGATCGCGGGTGTGGGAGAGGTGTGGCTCTCGCGCAAGAAGAGATTCGCCAATACTGCCACAATCACAAGTGTAGAAATCTAGATACAGAAATATTAGGAGGGGAAAATGCAAATATATATGGATTTACAGGCATGAATATTTAGAAATATTGGCGCAAGATAGACTGTGACGTGTCAAATTGTGTTCATAAAAAGGGTTATAGTGATGGTTTCACCCAATGTATTAGGCAGCGGAAAACTGCCAACCCGAAAAAGAGTCGTCGCGTTGGGGTTGGTCATGGGCATGATCGCGATCAATTACATCGATCGCGTCAATCTGTCGGTCGCGACGCCTACTCTCATGAAGGAATTGAATCTTTCTGCCGATCAGATGGGCGTTCTGATGAGCGCGTTCTACTGGTCTTATGTGCTGGTTATGATCCCGGCCGGCGTTTTGCTCGTCAAATTCGGTGCAAAGACACTGCTGACTGTTTCCTGTTTTCTCTGGGGATTGGCCACCGCAGCCACGGCCCTCGTGCATGGCTTCTGGAGTTTCATGGCCGTACGCATCCTGTTGGGCGTGGCTGAGGGACCGGCTTATCCCGCCGCAGCTCAGGTGGTCTCCGTTTGGATTCCCAAAAGGGAAAGAACCTTGGCGTCGGCCTGCTTCGATTCTTGCGCCCGCGTGGGAAGTGGTATCGCCCCACCATTGGTGGCGTGGCTGATCGTGCATTTCGGTTGGCAGGCCTCTTTCGTCGTCACCGGTATCATCGCCATGGCCTACTCCTTGTATTGGCATGCCACTTATCATGAACCGGATAAACATCCGAAAGTAAGCCGGGAAGAAATAGACTACATTCGTCAGGATGAAGTAATAAATCAGGATGGGCACGTCGTCACCACAAAGCCCGTTCCCGTCCTTGAATTGTTCACTTACAAGAAGACGGTGCTGCTGTTCATCGGATATTTCACGTACACATATTATTGGCACGTCTTCACATCATGGATCCCCGCCTATCTGGTTCAGGCCCGCTCGATGGATCTGAAAACCATGGGTTTTGCGGCCATGATCCCATTCATCCTGGGTATCATCGCAGAAATTTATGGCGGCTGGTTCTTCGATGGCCTGCTCCGCAAAGGCTACAACCTTAACAAGGTGCGGCGCGTGGGCATGGCGATCTGCCTGATGGGCGGTTCATCGACCATGCTATTGGCGGTGCAGGCACCCGATCCGGTTTGGACCGTCGCGTTTCTGTCCTTGTCGATGGTCGTCTATTCCTTCGGGGCGTCCAATGTCTGGTCGCTTGACAACGACATTGCACCCTATGGCCAGGCCGGCACGATTTCCGCCTGCAAGAATGCGACCGGCAATCTCAGCGGCCTGGTCGCGCCGCTGATTTCGGGCTTCCTCATCGGGGCGGGCGCGACGGTGGTGGATGGGTATAACCACGCCCTCTATCTGGTCGTTGGCGTCGCGTTCCTGGGTGGGATTCTTTACATCGCCAACGACTACAGCCGGCTCTCTCCGAGAAAGAGAGTCGAATACACGGCGGCTCAATAAGAAAAATAATAAAGATCCGGAAGCCATGAAATGTAGTTCTTCATGGCTTCCAAATCTTAAATAATTCGGGGGATACGATGGAAACAGGCAGCATTATTATTTATACAATTGCTATTTCTGTGCTCGTTGTCTTCTTAACAAGAAGAGGTTATGCCCGTCTAGACGATATACAACGGCGTGACGAGCAAGGATTGCATCTTGCTGAAGAAAAGTTGGGTTCATTCGATCTCCTCGGCAAGATCGCCTATCAAGGTGGGCTGCCAGACCATCCCTATGCTGTTTATATGCGGCTCGGGGTCAAAGGAGATCAATATATATTGTTTGATGATGATGGATATTGCGCTGAAATACCAATGTCTAAATGTAATGAGCAAGATTTTTTTATTATAAAACAGAAATCTCAGAGCAGATTTAAGAGCTTTGTTCTATTTGGACCTTTCGCTCCTATGATTTTTAAAGACAAATTTCGCCATATTATTTATGTAAACTATACAGACATCAATGGAGAGGAGAATAACGTTGTCCTTGAGGCTGACGACATCAGTAGCTTCGAGTTCATAAAAGAAAAAATGTGCAATTTATTTAGTAAATTTAAGTCAATAAAAAATAAAAATGTTGCTACTGCATAGACGGTAGAGCAATAGAGAAGGAATAAGGAGTTAAAAATGTCTGATCCAGATTTGTCGAAAATGGGCTCTAGAGAGCTTCTGGATTATTTTTTGAGTAAATCATACGAAGACGCACGATCCGCTCGGAAGAATGGGAAATTGGTGTGTTGGTCTTCATCCATAGCTCCATCAGAATTCTGCGAAGTCATGGATGTCTGCACCGTGTATCCGGAGAATCATGCGGCGGCCATCGGTGCCAAGAAGGGCGCTCTCGATATGATTGGCGTGGCGGAGAATCTGGGTTATTCCATCGACATCTGCTCCTACGCGCGAGTTAATATCGCCTATATGGAGCTTCTGAAAGAAGAGGCTCTGACCGGGAAAACACCGAAAATACTGGAGGACTGTCCCGCCGAGCGAGTGCCGCTACCTGACTTCATTCTTATCTGCAACAACATCTGCAATACCTTATTGAAGTGGTATGAGAACATTGCCATAGAGCTGAACGTCCCTTACATCATTATCGACGTTCCCTATAATCATACCATGCCGGTTCCCCAATACACGAAAGACTATATTCGGGACCAGTTCGGCTATGCGATCAGACAGCTCGAAGAGATCTGTCACAAGCCGTTCGACTACGAAAAATTCACCAAGGTGCAGGAACAGACCCAGCGTTCGGTTCGAGCCTGGGACAAGGCGATGGCCATGGCCGAAGTCAAACCTTCGCCGATGAAGGGGTTCGACATCTTCAACTTCATGGCCCTGATCGTTTGCGCCAGAAGCAAAAAAGACTCGGAAATCGTTTTCACGAGATTTGCCGAGGAAATGCAGGAAAAGATCGACAAGGGCATCGACGCTTTCAATGGTCAGGAACATTTTCGGCTCGCCTGGGAAGGCATCGCCTGCTGGCCTTATCTGTCGCATACCTTCAAATCGCTGAAATCTCTTGGCGCGAACATGGTCGGCTCGACCTATCCGGGCTCCTGGTCCATCCGCTACGACGTCGGCGATCTCGACCAGATGGCGACCGCCTACGCCACGGTGTACGGCAACACCTGCCTGTCCAATAAGGTCAAGGTGATCAGCGATGTGGTCAAGAACGCCAAATGCGACGGTGTGGCCTATCACCTGAACCGCAGCTGCAAGCTGATGAGCTTCCTGAATGTGGAGATCGCGGATCTCGTCAGGGAGGAAACCGGCACGTCCTATGTGAATTTCGACGGCGATCAGACCGATCCAAGAAATTTTGCTCCGGCGCAGTTTGACACCCGCATGCAGGCGCTGGTGGAAACGAAGAATGAAGGGAGGCGGTCATGAACGCCATTGCAGAACGGCTTGGCGCATTCCGGGCTGTGGCGGACCGACCCGCCGAAGCCCCGGCCCTGCACAAGGCCAGGACCGGCAAGGGGGCCATCGGTGTTTTTCCGGTCTACGCCCCGGAAGAGATCGTCCACGCCTCCGGATTCCTGCCTGTAGGGCTTTGGGGCGGCAGCGTCCGGATATCCCGGGCCCAGGCTTTCCTGCCCTCTTTCGCCTGCTCCATCATGCAATCGGTCATGGAACTGGAGCTGAAGGGAACTTACGACGATCTGACGGCGGTGTTGATTTCCTCTCCCTGCGACACGCTCAAATGCATGGGGCAGAAATGGAAAGGCAAATGTCCGTCGATCCAGTTCGTCCAGCCTCAGAATAGGGAACTCGAATCCGCCAACCTTTTTCTGGTGGAGGAATACAAGCTGGTGCGCTCCAAGCTGGAGGCGATCATCGGCGAGGCCATCTCCGACGAAGCCATTTCCGCAAGCATCGCCGTCTATAACCGGAATCGCCAGGCCATGCGTGAATTCGTCGGTTTGGCCGCGATTCATCCGGATCTCATCAGCCCGGTGGATAGGCATGCCGTCGTTAAATCCCGCTATTTCATGGACAAGGCCCTGCATACGGAATGGGTGGAAGGGCTTTCGGCATTGCTGCGGGCGCAGCCTGTCCGTCCCTGGTCCGGCAAGAAGGTGTTGTTGACGGGCATCACCGCAGAGCCGAACGCGCTTTTGGACATCCTGGCCGAAAACGGCTTCGCCGTTGCCGCCGATGATCTGGCGCACGAATCCCGACAGTTTCGCCACGACGTTCCCGAGGGGAATGAGCCTCTCTACCGGCTGGCGCGATGGTGGCAGTTGCTGGATGGCTGTTCCCTGGCGACAAGCCGGACCAAAAACCGCGTATCCATGCTGTTGGACATGGTGAAGGCGGGGGGAATCGATGCCGTCATCGTCTGCATGATGAAATTCTGCGATCCGGAAGAGTTTGACTATCCCCTGATCTATCAGGCTCTCCAGGAAAACAGAATAAAGAACACAATTATAGAAATAGACCAGGGATCTGAAAGTTTTGAGCAGATCCGGACTCGTCTTCAGGGATTTGCTGAAAATATTTAATCGAACCTTGTGGTTCTGGAAAAAATCGGGAGAGGAACAATGAACGAATTTGAAGCTGAATATAAAAAGAAACTGATGACCGCAGACGAGGCCGTCAAGGTCGTGAAAAGCGGAGACCGCGTCTTCTATGGTGAATTCGTCACGATCACGCCTGCACTGGACCGCGCCCTGGCCAAGCGCAAGAACGAATTGCACGACATCCATGTCGATGCTTGCACCCTGCGCATGGACACCGAAATCGCCCGGGTTGATCCCGAAGGGCTTGTTTTCGATATCAACGACCGTTCCCTGACCCCTTATTCCCGCAAACAGGGGGCCTATTATCTGGTCGGGACCTATGACGAAAACATCAAGAGCCTACACAATCACCGCCGCATGAATGTGGCGTTCTTGTCGGCCTGCCCCATGGATAAGCACGGCTTCTTCAACTTGTCGGTCGTGTGCTCGAACTCTCAGTCCCTGCTGGAGAGCTGCGATCACATCATCATCGAGGTGAATGAAAGCCTGCCCGTCTGCTATGGCGGCGGTCCGGCCTCCTTTCACATTTCCGAGGTTGGCGCGGTCGTGCACGGCGACAACCAGCCGCTGGAATCCCTACCCAAGGTTTCCTCGACTCCCGAGGACAAGAAGATCGCCGAACTGATCATGGCCGAGATGGAGGATGGATGTTGCTTGCAGTTGGGCATCGGCGGCATTCCCAACAAAGTTGGCGAGTTCATTGCTGAGTCCGATATCAAGGATCTGGGCGTCCACACAGAAATGATGATGGACTCGTTTATGACTCTCTATCTGGCGGGCAAGGTGACCGGCCGGCGCAAAACTCTGAACAAAGGCAAGATGGTCTACACTTTCGCCATGGGCTCCACCGCGCTTTACGATTTCCTGGACCGGAACGAAGCCGCGTTGAAGTTTCCGTCCAGCTACACCAACGATCCGGCGGTCATCGGGCGGAATGACAAGGTGTTCGCCGTCAATAACGGTCTGCATGTCGATCTGTGGTCTCAGATTTCCTCGGAATCGGTCGGCCCCAGGCAGATTTCCGGCGTTGGCGGGCAATGGGACTTCATCTATGGCGCTTACCGTTCCGAAGGCGGCAAGGGGTTCGTGTGTATGAATTCGACGGCCAAGCGCAAGGACAAGGATGGCAATGTACGCCTCGAATCCCGAATCGTCGGTAATTTCGAGCCGGGAACCAACGTGTCGGTGCCCAGGCATTTCACCCATTATGTCGTGACCGAATATGGGTGCCGGAACATGAAAGGTCTTTCGACCTGGGAACGGGCGGACGCCGTCATCTCGCTGGCGCATCCGGATTTCCGCGAAGGCCTGATCCAGGAGGCGCAGTCCTTCGGCATCTGGAGGCAAAGCAACAAGATCGCCTGACGACTGCGTTGTCCGGGGTATCCGGGGGCTCACCCTCCCCTGACCCATCCGGGCTGCCCCGGGCGCGTCGTTTCCGCAAGATCAGGACGTGGGGTCTCGCGTCCATCTTGCGGAGCGATCCGGTTCCATCAAGGATGAGAAGCGGTTTGCGCATGAGATGAAAAGGTCTGCCGGAGCGGTCGCGTTGTTCGGATGGCATTCTTGAGCTTCGGTTTTGACGGCCGCAGCAGTTTTTGGAGCATCGGCATATGCTGACATTAGGAATCGATATTGGCTCTTCCTCAAGCAAGGCGGTCCTGTTGCGGGATGGAACGGATGCCGTTGCTCGCTCCGTGGTCCAGGTTGGCACCGGCACTTCGGGCCCAGGTCGCGCGGTCGATGGCATTTTCAAGCAGTCGGGTTTTTCCTGGGACGATGTCGATTATACGGTCGTGACCGGTTACGGGCGTTTCTCGATCGAACGCGCTGACCGCCAGATCAGCGAAATCACCTGTCACGCCAGGGGGATTCATTTTCTTTTGCCATCGGCTCGAACGATCATCGATATCGGCGGTCAGGACGTGAAAGCCATCGCCCTTTCCGGCGATGGCAGCATCGACAAATTCTTCATGAACGATAAATGCGCAGCGGGTACCGGGCGTTTCCTCGACGTTATGGCCAGGGTTCTGGAAATCGATTTGGACAAGCTGGGCGAGGCGCATTTCAAGGCAGCCGAGACCGCCGAGGTCAGCAGTACATGCACCGTTTTCGCTGAATCCGAGGTGATTTCGCTGTTGTCCAGAGGCGTGCCGCGCGAAAATATCGTCGCGGGTGTTCACAAATCGGTGGCGAGCAAAGCCGGCGCTCTCGCCTATCGCGCCGGAATCCGGGACGATGTCGTTATCTGTGGTGGGGCTGCGCAGAACAAGGGCGTGGTCGACGCCTTATCGAGGCATCTTCAGACGCATGTTATCGTCGCGCCGACGCCGCAGCTTACCGGAGCGCTGGGCGCGGCCCTTCTGGCTCATGAGAGCGCGCTCAAGGATGCGAAGCTCCTGGCCTGATTTTTCTTCCAGGGTGCGGACGGGTTTGCCGCCAGCCCTGCAACTGCGGATTCATCCCGCTATTTCTCCAACTGATGGAGCTTGATCTTCCGGTAGACGGTCGCCCGGGTGATCCCCATGCTTTTGGCGACGGCGGTGATGTTCCAATGGTGCCGGGCAAGCAGGGCGCGCAAGGTTTCGCCTTCGTTATTTCCCGTTGCCCGGCCCGGGCCGACCGGCCCCGGTTGCGCTGGCGTCATCGGGCGGGATGAATGGTCGAGAATCCAGGGAAGCAACAATTCCGGCGTGATGACTGAGGCATTGGTGAGCGCGACGCACCGTTCGATGCAGTTCTGCAACTCGCGGATATTGCCGGGCCAATCATAGTCCAGAAGCAGCGCCATGGTTTCGTCGGTGACGGCGCTGACCACCTTGCCGTATTTGAAGCTCAACTTGCTGAGGAAGTGGGTCACCAGGGAGGGGATGTCTTCCTTGCGCTCCCGAAGGGGGAGCAGGTGAATCGAGAAAATATTGAGCCGGTAATAGAGGTCCTGACGGAATTTGCCGGCCAGCATGCTGTCGTGAAGATTGCTGTTCGTCGCGGCGATGATGCGAACATTGACGGGGATGAAGCTTTTTCCGCCGACCCGGATGATCATCCGGTGTTCGACGGCGCGCAAGAGCGTGGGCTGCAGCTCCAACGGCATTTCCCCAATCTCGTCCAGAAAAAGGGTGCCGCCGTCGGCGCATTCGAATTTGCCGATATTGCCGCCCTTTTTCGCTCCGGTGAAGGACCCCTCCTCATAGCCGAACAGCTCGCTCATGATGAGATCCTTCTGGATCGCTGCGCAATTGATCGGGATGAAGGGGCCGTTCCGCCGAGGGCTCTGATTATGGATCGCCTGGGCGAACACATCCTTGCCGGTGCCGCTTTCGCCCAGAAGCAGCACGTTTGAATCGTTCGGAGCGATTTGCTGCGCAACCTCGACCGTGTGCCGGAATTGATTGCTGACGCCGACGATGGTGTCGAAGGTGTGGGATGTCTGCGTCTTGGCCAGCTTATGGATGCGCGACAGCTCGTCGATGAACATCAGCGTTTCGCTGACGCCCTGATGCATGATGGGCCGGCTGGTGATCGTGCAGGGATAGGTGGAAGATTCGACGCGTAGCTTCGTCACATAATCGGTGAAAGCAGATTTCTCGACGATGGCGCGTTCCAGCATATTTTCGTGGCAGAACATGCAGAACGGTTTACCGATGAGCCGTTCCTTGGGCGTATGCAGCATGGCGACGAGCGCATTGTTGGTGCTCGTGATGACGCTGTTCTCGTCCAAGGTGAGAACACCGGTCGAGATGGAGTTCACGATGGCGTCGTTCTTCTGATAAGAGATCTGCATCGTTTTGTGATATTCGTGCAGCTTCAACTGTTTCTCGATGGCGTAGGCCGTCATCAGCATCATTGCCAAGGTGTAGTGCTGGGGGTGGGCGGTGATGTGGGTCATGGAGATGGCCCCGAGGATGGCGCCTTTCGGATTATGGATGGCGACGCCCGACCCGCTGAACCGGTGCGGGAACATGCAGTAATGTTCGTAGCCGAAGGTCTGCACCGGACGATCCTCGGTCAGGGAGGTGCCGATGGGGTTGTTGCCGAGATTGTTCTCGTTCCAGTTGGTGTAAAGGATGTCGTTGGATGGATCGATAGCGCTGGTGTCGCCATAGACTGTCAACAGATAACCATCCGCGTCGCTGACGGAGACGAACAGATTGTCCGCCTTTATGAACTGGTAAAGATGGTGGATAGCCGGGATGCTGACATCGAGCAGTTCGGCATTGAGGTTCAACCGCCGCTGAATTTCCTTTTTGTCCGTTAGTGGAGGCACCGACACTTTGCCGGGATTGCAACCCTGCGCACGGCATCTTATCCATGCCCTCAGGATTTCGTCACGCACCAGCCCGGAAGGGTCCTCGCCGGCCAGAAACCTCTTCCACCCCTGCTTGATCTGATCTTGGGTGTATCGCTCTTCGCTGCTCATCGTCCCAATCCTCGGGGGCACTTTTCCGGCGCCGGGGCAAAGGCTGGGAAGCAATTACCCAAAAGGCAGTCCAGAGTACCGCAAGATCAAGAAAAAACATCGAAAACTCGCAAGGTGAGATGCGAATCGGGCGGGATTTTTTGGCGCGAGAGGCGGACCATTCTACCCGTTCGGGGACGGCCGTTATCCTGTGCTCGAAAGCCCGGATTCTATTCGCCCGAAACGGGTGATTTGAGTCACTGGCGCGGGTGGACGTCGAACCAGCGCAAGAGGGCGTTCGACCCGGCTTTCGTCGGCCGTGCGCGGAAAAGCGCGGCAAATCGGACTCCGGTTGTGGGGCTGAGCGTCGTTTTTCAGAGGGTGCTCTGTTTCCGGCAGATTTTCTCGAAGGAAGGGCGAGCCTGAACCGGGGCGCGGACGGGTCGCTCTTGCCGGTCAATGCGGGGGAAGCAGACGGTCCATTACACGCCCCACATCGTCCATGAAGGCGCCCCATCCTTGCTCTTCATCTATGCCGACGATGCGTAGGAGAAACAGCCCTTCGACGGCCAGCAACGCAACGCGTGCCGCTTCCGCCTCGGCCGAGTCGCCGCCCAGACGCTTGAATATCGACTGATACCAGTCGCGGGTTTCTTTGAGATGCTGCGGATTCTGGATATAGGCGATCATCAGGCCGGCCATCTTGGCGTTCATCGTCGCCTGTGAGGTGCGCATGACCTGGATGTATTTGCGGACAAAGTCAGCCGGCGAAAGGTTGCCGTCGGTGTCGAGCATGTCGTCATATTGGCGCACCCATCGATCGACCAAAGCGCGGATCAGATCGTCTTTCGACGAAAACGAATACTGAACTCCTCCCTTGGAGATGCCGGCGGCCTTGGCCAGGGCGTCAATGGTCAGGGCAGCCGCGCCGTCGCTGCGGACGATCGCCTCCGCAATTTCAAGCAACCGTTCGCGTGTGATCGTCGGTTTCCTGCCCACGTCGGCGCTCCGGTTTCATTTGCGATTATTAAAATCCATACGTATGTATTTATATCACCGCATGCACCCCTTGTTCAGGTGAAAAATGCCGCCCGCAGCGCTTCCTATAAACCGCTGGCTTGTCCTGATCGCCGTGATGCTGGCCTTTCTTCCGGTCGTGCTCGACATGACGATCTTGCATGTCGCCGTCCCGACCCTGACGCAATCGCTGAACGCCTCGGGCATCGAGGTCCTGTGGATCATCGATATTTATCCTCTGTTGATGGCGGGGCTTCTGGTGCCGATGGGCACACTTGCGGACCGGGTCGGCAATCGGAAGATTCTGCTCATCGGCCTTGTCATTTTCGGGGTGGCCTCGGCATGGGGGGCCTTTTCCCAAAGCGCTGCCCTGCTGATCGCTGCGCGCGCGCTTCTGGCCCTGGGCGGCTCGATGATCATGCCTTGCGTTCTTGGCATTATCCGCAAGACGTTCGAGGATGACGACGAGCGCGCGATGGCGCTCGGCCTTTGGGGAATGGTCGGAGCGGCTGGTGCGGCCATCGGTCCGCTTGCCGGCGGGGCTCTTCTCGAACATTTCTGGTGGGGTTCGGTGTTTCTGGTCAACGTGCCGGTCATGCTGGCGGTCGCGCCCGCCTGCTTTGTCCTGCTGCCGCGCATCGAGCAGACGACGCCGGGAAAATGGGCCATCGGGCAGGCGCTTTTGCTGATCGCCGGCATGATCGCGCTGGCTTATGGCATCAAGGCGGGCTTCGGCGCGAAGCAGTCTTTGCCGGTTGTCGCCCTGGTGGTTGCGTTCGGCATTGCGGTTCTGGCGCTGTTCGTGCGCAAGCAGCTTAAATCGTCCGAACCGATGCTGGATCTCTCTCTCTTGTCTCACCCAGCAATCGTTGTTGGTCTGATCATGGCCGTGGTCGCATCGGGCGCGCTTGCCGGGGTAGAGCTGACACTTGCGCAGGAACTGCAATATGTTCTCGGCAAAACGCCGCTGCAGGCCGGGCTTTTCATGATTCCGATCATGACCGCAGCCGCCGTCGGCGGTCCGGTTGCGGGTTATCTGTCCAACCGGTTTGGTTTGCGGCTTGTCGCCACCCTGTCGCTGGTGATCTCGGCGGCTGCTTTGGTGTTTCTTGCTGAAAGCGATTTCCATGAGCCGGGTTTTTTCGTTCCCGTGGCGTTGGCCGTTCTGGGGCTCGCGCTCAGCATCGGACTGACGGCGTCATCGATCGCCATCATGGGAGCCGTCGATGCCAGCAAGGGCGGTGCCGCGGGGTCGTTGGAAGCAACGGGATACGAGCTTGGGACCGGCCTCGGCATCACGCTTTTTGGCGTCTTTATGTCGAGCGTGTTCAGTCACGCGATCGCGTTGCCGTCCGGTCTGCCGCAGGCTTTGGGTGAGCAAGCGTCAAAAACGATTGGAGATACCTACATCGTCGCGAGCCGGCTTTCGGCGGAGGAAGGTGCGGCCCTGATCGAGGTGGGCAAGGCGGCCTTTACCCAGACGCATGCCGTGCTCCTGACGACGGCGGCCGCGGTGATCGGGATGCTTGCCGTCGTGGTGTTTTTCACCCTTGCGGGCTATCGCAGACAGCCGAACAGGGGATCGTAACAATGGGGACCGGCCAATGTCCGCACGTGAAAATGCGCGATAAATCAGAGCCGGATTGTGAACGGGGATTTCGTTTTTTCAGAGAATGCCCTGCCGTTGACAGGTTTCCCTAACATATTGGCGGAGAGGGTGGGATTCGAACCCACGATACGCTTTTGACGTATACACACTTTCCAGGCGTGCGCCTTCGACCGCTCGGCCACCTCTCCGCAGACCGCAGCCCGGTTTAGGGGGCGGCGGACGGGGCAAATTATACGAGGGCACGCCCGATTGCAACCCCGGCGGCTTGGGAAAGATCGCAGGCGGAAAACAATCCGAATAAGAGGGGAATGGAACGACAATTCACGCCGGGTAGGTTGAAAAAATGGGCGCGGTGTGAAATGAATGATCCTTTCTTCTGAAAGAAAGCTGCCGCCGGGAAAGGCGGCTTTAAGGATCGGGATGTTGCTCGGACGTCGTCTCGGCCAATTTTTTCTGGTTCTGGCGCTGCTCATGGCTCTTGGCGATGTCGTTATGGCCCTGGGGTTCGATGGGCCAGGACAGGGGATCTCCATCGCTGATTTATGGGAAAGTGTGCGCGGCCTCCTGCCAGAGGGCGGTTCATCTTGGATCGCGCTGCCGCCTCCAATCGAGGCTGTTCTGGCGCAATGTCCGGCCTGGGCCGTTCTCGGTCTGCTGGGGCTGGCCCTGGTTTTGGGCTGCCGCCAGCGGCGACGGCGACGCATGTTTTACTAAAAGCGCCGGATTTCGTTTGAATCAGGGACGGGGATTCCCAAGGCGGCAGACGTGCCCGCAGGCGCTTTCCCATCAGCGGAATGCGCCGCGCTTCCGCGTCATGCCGGATAGGCTTTCCTTTAAACCGGGCGGCTGCTAAGCGGACGGCCCCGTTAGTCGTCGCCCATTTTGAGCGCGGCGAGGAAGGCCGACTGGGGGATTTCAACGCGGCCGAACTGGCGCATGCGCTTCTTTCCTTCCTTCTGCTTTTCCAGAAGCTTGCGCTTACGCGAAACGTCGCCGCCATAGCATTTCGCCAACACGTCCTTGCGCAGGGCCGAGATGGTTTCGCGCGCGACCACCCGCCCGCCGATGGCGGCCTGGATGGCGATCTGGAACATCTGACGCGGGATCAGATCCTTCAAACGGGTGCAGATCGAGCGTCCGCGCGCCTCGGCCTGGGAGCGGTGGGCGATGAAAGCCAGGGCGTCCACCGGTTCGGCATTGACCAGGATGCCGACCTTGACCAGATCGCTTTCGCGATAGTCCGAAATCTCGTAATCGAAACTGGCATAGCCCCGGCTGATCGATTTCAGCCGGTCGTAGAAATCGAACACGATCTCGTTCAGCGGCAACTGATAGACCACCATGGCGCGGTTGCCGGCATAGGTCAGATCGAGCTGGATGCCGCGCCGTTCGGTGCAAAGCTGCAGGATCGGCCCCAGATAGGTGTCGGGGACCATGATGGTCGCCTTGATCCAGGGTTCCTCGATCTTTTCGATCTTGGTTTGCTCGGGCATGTCCGAGGGGTTGTGCAGCAGCACTTCTTCCCCGCTGGTCATGTGGATGCGATAGACTACCGAAGGCGCGGTGGTGATCAGATCGAGATTGAATTCGCGTTCCAGCCGCTCCTGAATGATCTCCAGATGCAGAAGCCCCAGGAATCCGCAGCGGAAGCCGAAGCCCAGCGCCGCCGAGGTTTCGGCTTCATATTCAAAACTGGCGTCGTTCAGGCGGAGCTTGGCCAGCGAATCGCGCAAGGATTCGAAATCGGCGGCATCGACCGGGAACAGGCCGCAGAACACCACCGGCACATTGGGCTTGAAGCCGGGCAAAGGCCGTGTGGCCGGGCGGCGTTCGTCGGTGATGGTGTCGCCCACCTCGCAATCGGCGACGGCCTTGATACTGGCCTGAAGGAAGCCGATTTCGCCCGGTGACAGCGAGTCGGTCGCCACCAGCTTAGGCGTGAAATAGCCGACCTGTTCGACCTGATAGGTGGCCCCGGTGGCCATCATGCGGATCTTCTGGCCACGCTTTAAGATGCCGTTCTTTACCCGCACCAGGATGATGACGCCGAGATAGGAATCGTACCAGCTATCGACCAGCAGCGCCTGAAGCGGTTCGGTCTCGTCCCCCTCGGGCGACGGCAGGCGGGTCACCAGCGCTTCCAGCACGTCTTCGATGCCGATGCCGGTCTTGGCCGAAACCATCACCGCATTCTCGGTATCCAGGCCGATGACGTCCTCGATCTGCTGCTTGACGCGCTCGGGTTCGGCGGCGGGCAGGTCGATCTTGTTCAGGACCGGGACGATTTCGTGGTTGTTGTCCAGCGCCTGATAGACATTGGCCAGCGTCTGGGCCTCGACCCCCTGACTGGCGTCCACCACCAGCAGCGAGCCTTCGCAGGCGGCCAGCGACCGGCTGACTTCATAGGCGAAGTCGACATGGCCGGGCGTGTCCATCAGATTGAGTTCGTAGGTTTCGCCGTCCTGCGCCTTATAGGACAGCCGCACGGTCTGCGCCTTGATGGTGATGCCGCGCTCGCGCTCGATATCCATCGAATCAAGGATCTGGTCGCGCATCTCGCGCTCTTCGATGCCGCCGCATTTCTGGATCAACCGGTCGGCAAGCGTCGATTTCCCATGGTCGATATGGGCGATGATGGCGAAATTTCGGATATGTTTGATATCGGTGGTCATGGTGT
Organism: Rhodospirillaceae bacterium; assembly: GCA_034926235.1. GTDB lineage: Bacteria > Pseudomonadota > Alphaproteobacteria > Rhodospirillales > Magnetospirillaceae > JAYFRE01. The sequence goes on along the minus strand of JAYFRE010000085.1, from coordinate 7,018 downwards.
CTTTTTGCGGCTCTATCTGGCCGGAACATAAGGTAGTGCGGGCGGTTCGGCAATGACGGAAGATGGAACCGCCTTATCTGTCTTTGCGGCGCGGCGTCTTGTAACCAAGGCGAAGATGCTCCATCTTTAAGGACAAGGATCCCTTTCTCCGCGCTCACGGCGGAGGCGCCGTCAGTCCGGGAGGGCAGGCTCGTGCAGGAAAGGACCAGCGCATGACCGACAATCGCGCCAACGATCCAAGACGCCGCGAGGCTTATCCCCGTTCCAATTCCACCGCCGGATTATGGGCCGCCGAGCTGCTTGGTCTGACCGTCCGCGCGGCCAGGGACTATTCCCGCGCGATGATGCTGCGCCCCGGACCCGTCCGGACCCAATCGGAGCAGACGGCGCGGCTGGACGCTCTGCGCGCCAGGATGGCGCATATTCTCGGCCGGGCGAAACGGCGGGGACAGGATTCTCAACCTCGGTAACGGCGGCGGGAGAAGAAGTTACTCGCCCGCCGACAGGAACAGGCCGCGGACCCTGGCGATATGGTGCACCCGAAGGAACAGGGCGGCGGCGGCCAGCAGCAGGACGGCGTTGAGCAGAGAGGCGGTGACGATTTCCCCGACCGGGAAGCCCTGGCCGAACATGACCGCGCGCATGCCCTCGAAGACGTGCGAAGGCGGCAGGAACCACGCCACTTGCTGTAGCCAATGGGGCAAGACGTCGATGGGGTAGTAGATGCCGCTGATCGGCACCAGGGCGAAAATGATCACCCAGGCCAAGCTTTCCGCCCCCAGTCCGAAGCGTAAGACCAGAGCGGCGACGGCCAGTCCGACGCTCCAGCCCGTGACCATCAGATTGACGAAAAAGGCGATGAGCGGCAGCCCCATGGAAAATAGCGAGAAATGATAAAGCGGGATGGCGATCAGCACTGCGGGTAGAACGCCGATCACGGTGCGCACCACGCTCATCGCGATCATCGCCGTGACCAGTTCCAGCGCGGTCAGCGGGCTGACGGACAGATGGCCCAGATTGCGCGACCACATTTCTTCCAGAAAGGACAGGGCCACCCCCAGATTGCTGCGGAACAGCACATCCCACAGGATCACGGCCCCGATCAGCACGCCGCCGGCCTGGGCGACCCAGTTTGAATTGCCGGCCAGGAACTGGGACATGAAGCCCCACATCATGACATTGATGATCGGCCAATAGGCCATTTCGACCATCCGCGCCCAGGAACCGCGCATCAGATAGAAATGGCGCAGCATCATGGCATAGACGCGCCGGAAGGAAAAAACGGGGTGGCGCGCGCTCATGGGCTGGCTTTCGCTGACGGAGCGCGCCGTTCGCGGGCGATGTCCAGGAACACCTCCTCCATGGTTTGGCGGCCATAGCGTTCGATCAAATCCCGGGGCGCGCCCTGATCCACCAGCCGGCCCGCTTTCATGATCAGCACGGAATCACACAGACGTTCGACCTCGGTCATGTTGTGCGAGGCCAGCAGGATGGTTGCCCCGGTGCGTTTCTGGTAATCGGAGAACAAGGATCGCACCCAATCGGCAGTGTCCGGGTCGAGCGAGGCGGTCGGCTCGTCCAGCAGCAGCAATTCGGGTTCGTTCAAAAAGGCTTTGGCCAGGGCGACGCGCGTTTTCTGGCCGGCGGACAATTTGCCGGCGGGGCGGTCCATCAGATGGGCGATATCGACCATGCTTGCGACCTCGTCCAGCCGCCGGCTGAGATTCCGGACGCCGTACAGATGGCCGTAGACGCGCAGATTTTCGGCCACGGTCAGCCGGTGCGGCAGATCGACATAAGGCGAGGAAAAATTCATCCGGGGCAGAAGCTGGGCGCGGTGCGTCCGCAAATCGCGGCCCAGGATCTCGATGCGTCCCGAACTGGGTATAAGGATGCCCAGCAGCATGGATAAGGTGGTGGTCTTGCCGGCGCCGTTGCCGCCCAGAAGCGCTGCCGTGGCTCCGCGCGGAATCTCGAAATCGAGTGAATCGACGGCGGTAACCGCATCGAAACGCTTGACGAGTTTTTCGACGATGATGGCCGGGAACGTCATGGCGTCCGACTATGCCGTCTTTCGCTGCCCAACGCCAGCCGGGAAGGGCGACCTAGCCGATGATCTCTAGGCCGGAAAAGAAGTAGGCGATCTCGGACGCGGCGGTTTCGGGCGCGTCCGATCCATGCACGGAATTGGCTTCGATCGATTCGGCGAAATCGGCGCGGATGGTGCCGGGCGCGGCGTTGGCGGGATTGGTGCCTCCCATCAAGGCGCGGTTGCGGGCGATGGCGTCCTCGCCCTCCAGGACCTGGACCACGATGGGGCCCGACGTCATGAAGGCGCACAGATCGGGAAAGAAGGAGCGTTCGGCATGGACGGCGTAGAACGCCGCTGCTTGGGTCGGAGTCAGGCGCAGGCGCTTTTGCGCGACGATCCTCAAGCCCGCTTCCTCGAACCGGGCATTGATCTTGCCGGTCAGGTTGCGGCGCGTGGCGTCGGGCTTGATGATGGACAGAGTGCGTTCGATGGCCATGCGAAACCTTGCGATCCTGGACAATTTTGCAAAGAGCGCGGGGTTATAGCCCGTGCCCGAGCGGCTGGCAAGGGAGAGACCGGACAATCTCCTCCGACTGAGATATCCGCTCTTGGCCCCCGCCTGCGAGCATGCTATCAGCCTTGGCCGATGCTGCATATCGATTCCCTGACCTTTCGTATTGGTGGCCGAACCCTGCTTGAGGGTGCGTCGCTGCATATCGCCGCCGGCCAGCGTGTCGGCCTCGTCGGCCGCAATGGCGCGGGCAAAACCACCCTGTTTCGTCTGATCGAAGGCGCGTTGCAGCCCGATGACGGCGCCGTCCGGTTGCGCCCCGGCGCCAGACTGGGCGTGGTGGCCCAGGAAATCCCCGATAGTACGGTCGCGCTGCTGGATTTCACCCTGTCGCACGATCTGGAGCGGGCTGCACTGCTGGCCGAGGCGGAAACGACCGACGACGGACCGCGTCAGGCCTGGCTGCAGGAACGGCTGTCGGCGATCGGCGCGCATTCCGCGCCGGCCCGGGCCGCGTCGATCCTGGCCGGTCTGGGCTTCGACGAAGCGGCCCAGGCCCGGCCCTTGAACAGTTTTTCCGGCGGTTGGCGCATGCGCGCCGCCCTGGCCGGGGCGTTGTTCGCCGAACCCGATCTGTTGCTGCTGGACGAACCGACCAACCACCTTGACCTGGAAGCGACGCTTTGGCTTCAGGGGCATCTGGCGGTCTATCCCGGCACCTTGCTGATCATCAGCCATGACCGCGAGCTTTTGAACGCTGTTCCCGGCCGCATCGCCCATATCGAGGCTGCGAAGATCATTGCCTATGGCGGCAATTACGACCGTTTCGTCCAGGTGCGCCGGGAAAAACTGGAATTGGCGGGCAAGATGGCCGCACGCCAGGCCGATCAGCGCGCCCGGTTGCAGGCTTTCATCGACCGTTTCCGCGCCAAGGCGACCAAGGCCAAGCAGGCGCAGAGCCGCGTCAAGATGCTGGAGAAACTGGGGCCGCCGATCGCGGTGATCGAGGATCAGGGAATGTCCTTTGATTTTCCCGATCCTGAATCGCTGTCTCCGCCGATCCTGGCGATCGACAAAGGCCGGGCCGGCTATGCGCCGGACAAGCCGGTGCTGTCGGGTTTGTCTTTGCGCATCGACATGGACGACCGCATCGCCCTTCTGGGGGCTAATGGCAACGGCAAATCGACCCTGGCCAAGATTCTGGCCGGGCGGCTTGCCCTCTTGGACGGGACAATGGCGCGCAGCCCGCGCCTGCGCGTCGGCTATTTCGCCCAGCACCAGACCGACGAGCTCAATCTTTCCGCCACACCCTATGATCATATGGCGGCGGTGCTCAAGGATGCGCCGCCGGCCAAGATCCGTGCCCATCTGGGCCGTTTCGGCTTCACCCAGGACCGCGCGCTGGTCACGGTCGGCCAATTGTCGGGCGGCGAGAAATCCCGGCTGCTGTTCGCGCTGATGAGCAGGGATTCGCCGCATCTGATGATCCTGGACGAACCGACCAACCATCTGGACATCGATGCCCGCGACGCCTTGATCGAGGCTTTGAACGCCTATCAGGGAGCGGTGATCCTGATCAGCCATGATTCGCATCTGGTCGAGCTGGTCGCCGACCGGCTGTGGCTGGTCGAAGGTGGCAAAGCGGCTCCGTTCGACGGCGATCTCGCCCAGTACCGCCAGCATCTGCTGGACAGCGCGCGCGCCGCCCGGCGCGAAGATCAGGGAGACCGGGGCTCGGCTAGCCGCCGGGACGAACGCCGCGCGGCGGCGCAAAAGCGCGGCCAGCTGGCGCCGCTGAAGAAAGCGGCCGAGAAAGCTGAATCCAAGGTCGCGCGGTTGGGTGACACGGTGCGCGAGCTCGAGGAGAAACTGGCCGATCCGGCCCTTTATGCGGGTGACGGAACGAAGGCCGCCGCCGTGGTGCGCGATCTGGGCGAGACGAGAAAGGCGTTGGCCGAGGCCGAGGAAGCCTGGCTTGCAGCTCAGGAAGCCTATGAAGAGGCGGCGGCGGAAGACTGACCCTCCGCCGCCCGCCGTCTAGTAGCGGTTCAGGATCTTTTCGACCCTGGTGCTGTGGGTGCGCAGCCGATAGGCGTCGGGCATGCGCGAGCCCAGCAGTGGGCGCAGATACATCCGGAACGCGTCCGTGACGTCGGTGCCCGATTCAGAAATGAACTCGTCGGGCATGTGCCGGGTCTTACCGGCCACCGCGTTTAGCGGCAGCAGATTGTAATCCACCGAATAAAAGCCGGTGCGTTCGATCGTCACCGACCCGTCGCGGTCGCCCCACATGGAATATTGCACCGCTTTTTCGCCGACTTCGCGCGCTTCGCGCTGATCGACGTCCGAAACGCAGCCGACAAAGCTGCGCTGCAGATAGCCCAGCGTGTCGCCGCGCACCCGCTTCAGCCCCAGCTTGGTCTTGATTTCCTCGCACAACAGGTCGGCCAGCGCGCCGGTGCCGGACAATTGCACATTGCCATGGGCGTCATGCTCGACCTTGCTGGCCAGTTTGGTCACGATCGGCACGCCGGCGGCATCGTGGATGCCTTCCGAAACCGCGATGACGCAACGACCGAATTTTTCATGGGTCGCCTTGACGTCGGCTAGGAAGCGGTCGATTTCGAACACCCGCTCGGGCACATAAATCAGGTGCGGGCCGTCGTCGGGGAATTTCTTGCCCAGCGCCGAGGCGGCGGTCAGGAAGCCGGCATGGCGGCCCATCACCACCGCGAGATAGACCCCGGCCAGGGCCCGGTTATCCAGATTGACGCCCATGAAGGCCTGGGCGACGAAGCGCGCGGCCGAGGGGTAGCCCGGCGTATGGTCGTTTTCGACCAGGTCGTTGTCGATGGTTTTCGGGATGTGGATGCAGCGCAAGGGATAGCCTGCCTTGCCGGCCTCGTCATTGACGATGCGCACCGTGTCCGAGCTGTCATTGCCGCCGATATAGAAGAAATAGGCGACCTGATGAGCGCGCAGAACCTTGAAGATTTCCTGGCAATATTTGAGATCGGGTTTGTCGCGGGTCGATCCCAGCGCCGAAGCCGGGGTTTCGGCCACCAGCTCCAGATTGTGGGTGGTCTCCTGGGTCAGATCGAGGAATTCCTCGTTGACGATGCCGCGCACGCCGTGCAGCGCGCCGTAAACCAGATCGACATTGCGGAATTTGCGCGATTCGAGGACGGCGCCCACCATTGACTGGTTGATCACCGCCGTCGGGCCGCCGCCTTGCGCGACCAGAACCTTGCCGTTCAGCATGTTTTGTCCCCTCGAGACGCCGCCTTTCAATCGGGCGGCCTTTAGTCCGTTGCGATGATCCCGTCGGGGGGCGGCCCCGTCCGGGTTTTTTCCTGCCAGCCACCCTGTTCGGTCTGCTGGTAATAGATCAGCTCATGACCTTGCCGCCGCCACGCCGACCATTGCCGGCGCGCCTGGGCGAGCGCCGCGTCGTCCTTGCCGTCGAACAGGACCAGGCAGCGTTCATAGGCGTCCAGCTCCGACGGCGCGACGCCGTCGGTCAGCACCAGGACCGGAGCGGCGTTGGGGTTTTCCTCGCCATCGGTCAGATAGACCGGCTGACGGTCGGCGTCCAGATCCCGCATCGTGCCGTGGGGCAGCCAGGAATCGGCTTCGAAGGTCCAGAGCAGCGTGTCCAGATGCGCGACCCGTTCCGCCGATCCGGCCATGATCACGACCTTGAGGCCCGAGGCGTAAGCCTTGCCAACAAGCGTCGGCAACGCCTTTTCCAGCGGCCAAAGCACCAGATGATAAAAGCCGACCTTCGTGGACATGGCGGCAAGACTACCCCAGGACGGAACGGCGGGCCAGCCTCGGGCGAGGCTGGCCCGTTCCGGACCTGGTTAAGTTACTTGTCTTCGTAATGAACGGCCACCAGCCGGTCGAGCAGCCGCACGCCGAAGGCGGTGGCGCCCTTGGGCGTCAAGGGCGTGCTCTTCTTCGCCCAGGTGACGCCGGCGATGTCGAGATGAGCCCAGGCGGCGTCGCCGACGAAGCGCTTCAGGAACATCGCCGCCGACGAACTGCCGCCCTCGCGGCCGCCCGAATTCTTCATGTCGGCGATGTCGGATTTGATCATCTCGTCATAGGGATCGCCCAACGGCATGCGCCACACTTCCTCGCCGGTAGCGGCGCCCGCCGCCGTCAGCCGCGCGGCCAGCACGTCGTCATTGCAGAACATGCCGGCATAGGATTCGCCCAACGCGACGATGATGGCCCCGGTCAGGGTGGCCAGATCGATGATGGTGTGCGGCTTGAAGCGGTCCTGGACGTACCACAACGCGTCGGCCAGGACCAGCCGGCCTTCGGCGTCGGTGTTGACGATCTCGATGGTCTGGCCCGAAGCCGAAGTCACCACGTCGCCGGGCCGCTGCGCGGAGCCGGACGGCATGTTCTCGACCAGGCCGATGACCCCGACCGCGTTGACCTTGGCCTTGCGCAGGGCCAGGGTCTTC
>JAYFRE010000166.1:0-4866 GCA_034926235.1 Rhodospirillaceae bacterium | reverse complement strand
ATATATAGTTTTTATAATACTGGGTCACATCCTCTATGGCTGTGCAACAGAATGCGCTCATACGCACATTGACAGCGCATAGAATGTTTGCCCCCCAAACGCGCCGCTTCCCATCAATTGCCTTTTCCTATCCATTCCGAGGCGGATTTCCGCACGCGCCATCCATCTCCGCGCCGATATTAGGCAGGAGTCTATCGGCATCACATACCTTGCCTGTGAGCAGGCTTTTGGCGCCTCAAACCTTCCCAGCAACGGGATCGTCATGGAGGTGCCGGTGACGTTTCCCGACGTCAGCACGAAGGTGGATTACTGCAGAGCACTGGGAAAATTGGCTGGGGGACTAGGATTCGAACCTAGGCTGGCGGAGTCAGAGTCCGCTGTCCTACCACTAGACGATCCCCCAACCGGGCCGGACGAAAAGGCGTTTTTGGCCTCTCGTCGTGGTAAGGCGCGCTTTCTAGCACACACCGATGGCATTTGCCAACCCCGCGTTTGGATTCCCGCTTCCGAATCGGGGGCATTCTCTTCTACAATCCCCGCCCGTTGAGTGGGGCGGCACGGTCCGCCATCCGAAATCCCTGTCCTGTGGAGGAACGCCGTTGGCCGAGGTCATGGTTCGCGGTCCGGCGGAGCCGCAAGGCGCACACGCCCCATCACGGCATCCCGTTTATGCCGCACTCGATCTTGGCACGAACAATTGCCGGCTTCTGGTCGCCAGACCCGCACCCGGCGGGTTTTCCGTCATCGACAGTTTTTCCCGCCCTACCCGGCTGGGCGAGGGACTGAACGGCAGCGGGCGTCTGTCGGACGCAGCCATCACCCGCACATTGGACGCGCTGACCTGCTGCGCCAAGCGGTTGAAGCGTCATCACAGCGTGCATTTGCGCGCCGTCGCGACCGAGGCCTGCCGCAAGGCCGCCAACAGCGATCTGTTCATCGCGCGCGTTCGCGCGGAAACCGGCATTGTCATGAACGTCATCGAACCGGAGGAAGAAGCCCGGCTGGCGGCCACCGGCTGCCGGGCCCTGTTCGATCCGGACCGGCATCACGCCCTGGTGTTCGACATCGGCGGCGGCAGCACCGAATTCGCCCATGTGCGCCAGGGTGCGCCCGGCAGCCCTTTGACGATCGTCAAGCTCCATTCGATTCCGGTCGGTGTCGTCAGCCTGACCGAACGTCAGCCGACATTGTCTTCCGGTGTGGGTTTCGCCGCCGCCGTAGCCGAGATCGCTTCATTGCTGGCCCCGTTCGATTCGGACGGCGCGCTGCGCGATCTGGCCCTTGGCGGCGGGTTGCAGATGCTGGGCACATCGGGCACAGTCACCATCCTGGCGGGCATGCATCTGGGACTATCCCGCTACGACCGCAGCCGGGTCGACGGGCTGGTTCTGGATTTTCCCGACATCACCCGGATGACGCACCAACTGGTGCAAAGCGGCAACGCGCGGCGCGCGCTTTACCCCTGCGTCGGCCGCGACCGCGCCGACCTGGTCGTGGCGGGTTGCGCCATCCTGGAGGCGATCTGCCAGGCCTGGCCGACCGGCGTCCTGCGCGTCGCCGACCGGGGACTGCGCGAAGGAATGCTGCTGACGATGTTGGATCAAGCAAGGATGGATCGGCTATGAGCCGGAAAAAAACAAGCGACGACCGCAGCGGCGGACACATGCTGCATGAACGGGTCAAGACGGCGCGCCGGCGCAGCGTCTCTTCGACGCGTTGGCTGGAACGCCAATTGAACGATCCCTATGTCACCGAAGCCCGGCGGCTGGGTTATCGTTCGCGCGCCGCCTTCAAGATTCTGGAACTGGACGACCGTTTTCATTTCCTGAAACCCGGCAAACGCGTCGTCGATCTCGGCGCGGCTCCGGGCGGATGGACCCAGATCGCGGTCGAACGGGTGCGCGCGCAGGATCCCCGGGGCGGCAAGGTTGTAGGGATCGACATCCTGGACTGGTCGCCGGTTCCGGGCGCCACCGTGCTGACCCACGATTTCCTGGATGACGCCGCGCCCGCGATCTTAAAGGAAGCCCTGGGCGGCAATGCCGATGTCGTGCTGTCGGACATGGCTGCGCCGACCACCGGTCATCCCCCCACCGATCATCTGCGTATCATCCATATGTGCGAAATCGCGCTCGATTTCGCGCTCGACGTGCTTGCTCCCGGCGGCGTTTTCGTCGCCAAGGTGTTCAAGGGCGGCACCGAATCCGAGCTTCTCGCCCTCCTGAAACGCCATTTCGCCACCGTCCGGCATGCCAAGCCTCCGGCCAGCCGCGCCGAATCGGCCGAAACCTATGTCGTGGCGATGGGATTCAAAGGACGAGGCTCCTCGTCCGGGGACGATAATCCCGGGGCGGATTAGGACCGCCCCGGGTCCGTTTCGGGATCCGTGCGGATCCCGATTCTTGATGCGCTTGACCGAACCATTGACGATCAACGGGCCCAGAATGCCCTGCTCGCCGCACAGTCTCGCTCAGGCCTGGTAGCGCTGGGTCAGATGCGCCTTGAACGCCGCTGTATCCAGGGGCTTACCCGTCGCCCGCACCAGGATTTCCTCGGTCGAAAGCGACGATCCCAGGCTGTGAACATGGCGGCGCAGCCAGGACAGCATCGGTGAGAAATCGCCCTGCCTCAGGCTCGTCTGGACATCAGGGTTCTCCCGCCGCGCCGCCTCGGCCAGTTGCGCCGCCGTCATCGCGCCCAGGCTGTAGGTCGGGAAATAGCCGATATCGCCGCCATACCAGTGAATGTCCTGCAGGCAGCCCAGCCGGTCGTCGGGAGGCGTCAGCCCCAGAAGCCTTTCGGAGGCCTCGTTCCAGGCCGCCGGGATGTCCTGGACGTCGATCTCGCCCGCGACCAGCGCCTTTTCCAGCCGGTAGCGCAGAATGACATGGGCGGGATAGGTGACCTCGTCGGCATCGACGCGGATGAAGCCCGGCTCGACCCGGCCGACCTGGGCTGAGAGCGCTTCGACCGTCCAGGCCGGACCGGAACCACCGAACGCCTCGGCCATCAGCGGCTGGGCGAAGGCGATGAAATCCGGGCTGCGGCAAAGCTGCATTTCCATCATCAGGCTTTGGCTTTCATGCAGGCTCATCGACCGGGCGCGCCCGACCGGCTGATCCCGCCAGTCGCTGGGCAGCCCGCGTTCGTAAAGGGCATGACCGGTTTCGTGGATGACGCCGAACAGGCTTTTCAGGAAATCGCCTTCGACATAGCGGGTGGTGATGCGCACATCATCGGGGATGCCGCCGCAGAAGGGATGTTCGCTGACATCCAGCCGGCCATGGTCGAATTCAAATCCCATCGCGCCCATCACGCGCAGACCCAGCGCTTTTTGCTTATCCACCGGGAACGGCCCCACCAGAGCCGGCGGCAAGGCCGGGCGGCGGTCCAGGACATCGCGCAGGAAACCGGGCAGAAAGGCTTCGAGATCGGCGAACAGGACATCGATCGCCGCCGAACGTCCGCCCGGCTCGAACTGATCGAGCAGCGCGTCATAGGGCGAAACGGCCAAGGCCTGGCTTTTTGCCGCCGCGACCTCGCGCGTCAGGCGCACCACTTCGGCCAGATAAGGCGCCACCAGGGCAAAATCCGACGCCGCCCGCGCCTTGCGCCACACCATGTCGCAGGCCGAAGCGGCCCGTGACAACGCATCGACCAGCGGACCGGGCACCGCCGCCGCATGAATCCATTCGCGCCGCATCTCGGCCAGATTGGCGCGCTGCCAATCATCCAAGGATTCGGAATCGGCGGCGTCCAGCATCCTTTTGATTTCAGGGTCGGCGACCAGCGCATGGGACAGCGATTTCAGCAAAGCGAGCTGGCGCGCACGGGCTTTTGCCCCGCCTTCGGGCATGACCGCCGCCATGTCCCAATGCAGCATCGCCTGGGCGTCATCCAGCACAGCGCGGCGCGCAAATCGCTCGGCAAGCCGGTCATAGATGGGATGAACGCTCATAACTTCTTCTCCTTTAAGGCTGGAAAGCGATGGTCCGGCACCGTAGGCTCGCCTTATCATGTTCGTCAAAACGGCGGGACGAAGACCCGCCGGCCCATCCTTCCTTTTTCGTATGAGGATATGGAAGCCATGAGCAGAAAACCAATCGTCGCAGTGATTTTATCAGGATGCGGCGTCAGGGATGGCAGCGAAATCCACGAAGCCGTCATGACCTTGCTGGCCATCGACCGTCACGGGGCCGAGGCACGCTGCTTTGCGCCCGACATGCTCCAGGCCGCGGTCGTCAACCATCGAACCGGCGAGCCCATGGCCGAAACCCGTAATGTGCTGGTCGAATCGGCGCGCATCGCCCGGGGCAAGATTCAGGATCTGGCCGAATTCGACGTCAAGGATTGCGACGCCTTGATCCTGCCGGGCGGATTCGGCGCGGCCACCAACTTGTCGAGCTTTGCCGCCGACGGCGCGGACTGCCAGGTCCAGCCGGCCGTCCAGGCGGCGATCCGCGCCATGCATACGGCCGGCAAGCCGATCGGGGCCTTGTGCATAGCACCCGTGGTCGTCGCCCGCGCGCTGGGCAAGGGGGAGCTGACCATCGGCGACGACCCCGGAACCGCCGGGGCCATCGAAGCCATGGGCGGCCATCACCGCAAGGCCGGTCACCGCGAGGTGGTGATCGACCGGGCGCAAAAGCTGGTCACCAGCCCCTGCTATATGCTGGAAGCGGATCTGACGGACATCGCCGACGACGCCGATCTGACCGTCGCGGCGCTGCTGTCGCTGGCCGGAAAATAAACGCGCGGTCAGCGGCGGAACACCGCCACCGCTTCGAGATGGGCCGACCACGGAAACTGATCGACCGCGCTCGCCCGCTCCAGCCGGTACCCGCCCATGGCGAGAATGCGCCCGTC
>JAYFRE010000034.1:0-71767 GCA_034926235.1 Rhodospirillaceae bacterium | reverse complement strand
GCATCGAGCGCATGTTTAATAGGCTCAAGCAGTTCCGACGCATCGCCACCCGCTACGACAAGACCGCCAAATCCTTCCTCGGTTTCCTGCATCTTGCCGCCGCCAAGCTCTGGCTACCGGCCTTTGTCAACAGGACCTAGGCCGTTCCGTCGGGCTGGGGATGCACCAGGAAAGCCCTGATCTCGGCGATCGCCTCGGCCAAACCGACACGGGCCGGAACCACCCCTTCGGGAAAAGCGCCGAACAATCGGGACGGCATCATCGGGTCCAGCAGCACAAAGACACCACTGTCGCCCGAACGGCGCACCAGCCGGCCGAAGGCCTGTTTCAAACGCAGCCGGGCAATCCGGTCGTCATAGCTGCGCCCGCCGAACCGGGCGCGCCGCGCCCGGTGCAGAATATCCGGGCGCGGCCAGGGCACCCGGTCGAACACGATCAGCCGCAGGGAACGGCCCGGCACATCGACACCGTCGCGCAGCGCGTCGGTTCCCAGCAGACAGGCGTTTTCCACCGCACGGAAGATATCGACCACGGTGGGCGTGTCCATGCCGCCGACATGCTGGGCCAGCAAGGGAATACCCGCCTCGTCGAGCGGCCCGGCGATGCGCGCCTGAACCGCTTTCAGCCGGGCGATGGCGGTGAACAAGCCAAGCCCGCCTCCGCCAGCCGCCTTGAACAATTCCCGGTAGGCCGCCGCCACCTGCGCCAGATCGTCTTTGCGCACATCCGTCACAATCAGGACGCGGGTCTGGGCCGGATAATCGAATGGCGAGGACAGGGCCGCGCGCACCGCCGGACGGGGCAGATAGGCCGCCCCGGTCCGCTGTTCGGCGGATCGCCAATCGGCTTCGATGTCGCCCGAACCGTCGCGCAGTGTCGCCGATGTCACCACCAGCCCATGCGCCGGCGCGGCCACCGCCTGGGCGTAGGGGAGCATCGGATCGACCCAATGACGGGCGAACCCCGCATCGACGTCATGTCCTTCGCTGCGCTCGATGAAGAACCAATCGACGAAATCGGCATTGGCTTCGGCGTCCAACTCGCCCAGCATCGCGGTCCAGGCCGACAGCGGCGCCAGCGCCCGGCGTTCGATCCCACGCGCCAGCGCCTCGATCCGGATACGTTGCGCACTGTCCAGCGTCTCGGCCTCGGCGTCCAGCCGCCCTTCCAGCAGCCGCACCATCAGCGTCAGTGGAGCCGACAGCCGTTCGAAAGCCGTCTTCAGCCGCTGAGCCGCTTCGGCCAAACCGGGATTGAGCGGACGGGGATCGCATTCCAGGCTATAGGGGCCGTCCAATCCCGATGCCCGCGCCCGGACCTGTTCGCGCACCAGCGCTAAAAAGCTTTCGGCCGCCCCGCCCGGCTGACTGTCGGTCAGACGCTGACGCCACCCCGGCCCCGGCAAGGCGCGCGCCGCCGCCAGGATATCGTCCAGCGCCCGCGCGCCATCCTCATCGGCGATCAGATCCTCGGCCCGGCGCTTGAGCCCCCGGGCGCGGCTGGGCCGCCCGCCGCTTTCCGCGCCCAGAAGCCAGCGGCGCAGTTCGGTTGCCTCCATCCCCGACAAGGCCGCGGAGAAAGCGCCGTCGGCGGCATCGAACAGATGATGCCCCTCGTCGAACACATAACGGGTCGGCAGATAGCCGTCATCCAGCCCGCCGAACGCCGCCTGCATCATCACCAGCGCGTGATTGGCGACGACGATATCGGCGCGGCGCGCGCGGCGGACGGTCTTTTCGACGAAACAGGTGCGAAAATGGGGACAGGCGGAATAGACGCATTCCCCGCGCCGGTCAGCCAGCGCCAGCAACGGCCCCTTGCCCAGCAGATCGGCCAGCCAGCCGGGCAGATCGCCGCCGGTCATATCGCCGTCGCGGGTAGCCAAGGTCCAGGCCGCCACCAGCCCCAGCAACACAGCCCCCCCGGAGACCGCGCCGGGCGCGCCCGAGGCGATCCGCGACGCTGCCTCGTCCAGATTAAGCAGGCACAGATAGTTTTCGCGCCCCTTGCGCACCACCACCTTGTCCGCGCGCAAGGCCGCATCGGGGTAAAGCCGCTCCAACTCGCCGTCGAGCTGGCGCTGAAGGGTGCGGGTATAGGTGCTGATCCAGACCGGCGCGCCATTGGCCTCCGCCCACAGGCTGGCCGGCGCAATATAGCCCAGGGTCTTGCCGATGCCCGTTCCCGCCTCGGCCAGCACCAGATTGGGCGCGCCCCGCATCTCGCGCGGGATGAAGGCCAAGCTGGCCGCCGAAGCATAGTCCGACTGGCCGGGCCGCTCCTCGGCATCGGGCCCCAGCAATTGGGCCAAACGGGCGCGGGCGGCGGACGGTTCGACCGGACGGTCGCCGGGCGGCGGCGGCGGTGCGCCATCCTGCCATTCCTCCAACCGTTCCCAGACCCGGAAGGCGGCCCGCCCCCGCCCGTCCACGCCGCCATAAGCCGCGCGGACCGCCGGACCCCAGGCCCAGCCGCCTTGCGCCATGACGGCGGCGATCCCTTGCCGGTCGGCCAACAGCTTTCTCGGCAGCCGGGTTTCCTCTCCGGCCAGTCCTTCAAGCAGGACACGGACGATGTCCAGCATCGCTTCCGGCTCGTCCTCGTCCGAAGCCGGCAAATCGAGGCCCAAAGCCCCGGCAACGCCCGCGACCGTCGGCACAGCGAAACAGGCCGGACGCGCGAAGGCGAACAGTTCCAGGATATCAAGACAGGGAAAGGCGGAAAGCCGCAGCCGCGCCGCCACTGCGGGGGCATGACAGAGCAAAGGCGGCGTTGCGCGGACGCGCCGCGCGGTCTCGGCCAGCGTCAGATTTTCCCACTCGCCATCCGCGCTGAGCCAGAAGGCCCCCTTGGGGTGGACGGTCAGCGAAGGAGCGGTCGGCGTCAGGATGCGGCCGGGCGGGATGGGCGTCATGGCCGGCAGTATAGGGCGGGGGCGGGCGTCCGCGCCAGCGCCCCCAAAGACCTGCACCCGCCTTTATCGGCCGGACCGTCTTTTCAGAAGGCCTCCTCGTACAGACGCAAGGCGTCGGCCTCGGTCACCTCCACCGGATTGTTCTGCAACAGCCTGGTCTGCTTCATCGCGTCCGCCGCCAGGACCGGCAGCATCAGGGCGGTCACGCCGGCGTCCCGCAGCCGCCGGGGCGCGCCGCTCTGGCTCATCAGCGCGTCGAGCCCCAGGATGAAGCCCTCGGCCCCGCCGCCCATACCCAGCACCGCGCCCAGCTCGGCATAGGCGCGCTCAGCCGCCGGTCGGTTGAAGCGCATCACCGGCCCCAGCATCAGGGCGTTGGACAGACCGTGCGAAATATGGAAATGCCCGCCCAAGGGATAGGCCAGCGCATGAACGGCGGCGCAGGGCGCGTTGGCGAAAGCCTGCCCGGCCAAGGTAGAGCCGATCAGCATCGCCTCGCGCGCCGCCCGGTTGGAACCGTCGCGGCAGGCCGCAACCAAATTCGCGGCCAGAATCCGCAGGGCGTCGCGCGCCAGCGCATCCGACACCGGATTCTTCTTCAGCCGGGTGGTGTAGGCCTCGATAGCGTGAACCATGGCGTCGATGCCCGATGCCGCCGTGTGCAGCGGCGGCAAATCGACGGTCAGCTCGGCGTCCAGCAAGGCCAGATCGGCGTAAAGCTGGGGTGCAACCACGCCCATCTTGGTGGTCGCCCCGGTGGTAACGATGGAAATCGGCGTCACCTCGGACCCGGTTCCTGCCGTGGTCGGCACCTGCACCAAAGGCAGACGGTCGCCCGCGACCTGATCGACGCCATAGATCGCGCTCAAGGGCTGGTCGTTCCGGGCCAGAACCGCCACCAGCTTGGCGACATCCAGCGAAGAACCGCCACCCAGGCCGATCACGATATCGGTTCCCGATTCGCGGGCCAGGCGAACGCAGTCTTGCACCAGTTGTTCGGGTGGATCGGCGACGACCTTGTCATAGACGGCGACCGAGAAACCTTCCTTCTCCAACCCGGCCAGGACCGGAGCCAGCCGTCCCCGGCGCACGAACGAGGCGAAGGTGACGATCAGCGCGCGCCGCGCGGCGAAACGGGACGCCAGCAGACGGCCCAGCGACGGCGCACCGCCCCATTCGCAGATCAGGGAAGGCACCGTGTTGAAGGAAAAGGCGTTCATGTCGTTCCTCTTATCCGTGAATATTCCGGAGAACGAGCCCGGGGCCCGCGCGGAGCTAAGAATAGCGCCAAACCGGCGTCAATGTCCCTTGGTCAAACGCTCCGAACGGCGGCGCAGCAGCTCCAGGCACACCAACAGGACAACCGATGTCGCCACCAGAACCGTCGCCACCGCCGTGATAGTGGGGCTGATGCTTTCGCGGATGCCGCTGAACATTTCACGCGGCAGCGTGCGCTGGCTGGGCCCCGCGATCATCAGCGCCACCACCACCTCGTCGAACGAGGTGGCAAAGGCGAACAGCCCGCCCGAGGCGACGCCGGGCGCGATCAGGGGCAGGGTGACGCGGAAGAAGGCCACCAAGGGCGGCGCGCCCGAAATCGCGGCGGCGCGCGGCATCGCCATGTCGAAGCTGGCCAGCGTCGCCGACACGGTGATGACCACGAACGGCGCGCCCAGCGCCGTATGGGCCAGAATCAATCCGGCATAGGAACCGGTCAGCCCCAGCGGCGCATAAAAGAAATAGACGCCGACCGCGGTGATGACCACCGGCACGATCATCGGCGAAAGCAACAGCCCCATCACCGCCGGCTTCAGGAGAAAATTGGCCCGGTTAAGACCGATCGCTGCCAATGTGCCGAGCACGGTCGCCAACAGGGTCGAGACCGACCCCACGATCAGGCTGTTGCGCAAGGCCGGCACCCATTTGCCTGAATCCAGAATTTCCTCATACCAGTGCAGCGAGAAGCCCGGCAGCGGATAGGTCAGGAAACTGCCGGAGCTGAGGGATAAGGGGATGATCGCCAGGATCGGAGCAATCAGGAAAACCAGCACCAGGATACTGGCGATCCAGGTCAGGATCAGGCCGGTCTTCTGCGAGGTGGTCCGGGGCGGGCTGGGCAGGGCCATGGCGTCTCATCCCATCTTTATCGCGCCGCCGCCGACAAGCCGGCTATAGACGCCGTAAAGGATCAGCGTCGCCGTCAGCAGCACGACGCCCAACGCCGAGGCCATGCCCCAATTGACGCTGTCGGTGGTGTAGAAGGCGATGAAGTAGCTGAGCATCTGATCGGCCGCGCCGCCGACCAGAGCGGGGGTGATGTAATAGCCGATCGCCAGAATGAAGACGAGCAGACAACCGGCGGCGATGCCGGGCAGGCATTGCGGCAGATAGACGCGCATGAAAGCGAGCCAGGGCGGCGCGCCCAGGCTGGTCGCCGCGCGCATGTAATGCGGCTTGATCGTCTTCATGGTCGAATAGAGCGGCAGGATCATGAAGGGCAGCAGCACATGGGTCATGGCGACATGGACGCCGAAACTGTTGTAAATCAGCCGCGCCGGCTCATCGATGATCCCCAGCCCCTGGAGCAGATTGTTGACCAGCCCTTCATTCTGCAACACCACCACCCAGGCGGTGGTACGCACCAGAAGCGAGGTCCAAAAGGGCAGCAGCACCATAATCGTCAAAAGATTGGCGATATGGGCGGGCTGTGTCGCCATCAGGAAGGCGAGCGGAAAGGCCATCACCAGACACAGAACCGTGACCGACAAGCTGATGCGGAAGGTGCGGCCCAGCACGTCGAGATAGATGGCGTGATCGGGCGATGTCCGGGCGATGGATCCATCGACACCGCGTTTCAGATCCAAAGCGCCCAACAGATAGAAATCGGTCAAAGGCCCGCCGGCAGAGGCGATCGCGGCCCAGCTTTCGATTCCGCCCCAACGCCCGTCCAGGGCGATGAAGGCTTCCCTTATATCCGCAGCAGCGGCGTCGGGCGGACGCCGGGCGGAATTCATGATCAGGCTGCGCATGCCATTGACGTCGTAATTGAGACGCCGGGCGGCGGCGCTGAGCGTGCCTTCAGCGCGAGCCTCGGCCAGATCGAGGGACAAAGCGCGGAACGCCTCGTCCCCCGGCAGGGCCTTTCGGTCCCATTCCTTCAACGCGACCAGGGTGCGGGGCAGCGCGGCGGAAACCTCCCCGTCCTCCACGCTGCGCCACAACATGGTGATGATCGGCAAAGCGAACGTGACCAGCACGAAGATCAGTAAGGGGGCGACCAGACCGAACGCCTTGACCCGGCGCATCCGCTCGGCCCGCCTGAGACGGACCTTGAGCGGCACCACGCCCTCCGGCGCGACGCCTGGCTCCAAGGATCGGGCGTCGCCCCCGCCGCTCATCAACGCGCCGCCCATTTGTTGAAGCGTTCGTTCAGCCGGTCCAGATTTTCGAGCCAGAATTCATCGTCGATGACCTGGGTGTTGACCATATTTTCAGGCGCGGTGGGCAAAACGGCCAGCCGCGCGGGCGGCACCCCTTCCATCGCCTTCTTGTTGGTGAAGCCGTAGGAGACATATTTGGTCATGTCCTTCTGCACCGAGGCCTGACCCGCGAAATTCAGGAATTCATAGGCTTGGGCAAGGTTGGGGCTGCCCTTCAGAATCACCCAGCTATCGATGGTGTTGAGCGAACCGTTCCAGACGATCTGGAAGTTCTTCTTGTCCTTTTCATTGGCGGCGGTGATCCGCGCGTTATAGGCCGATGTCATCACCACCTCGCCCGACGCCAAAAGCTGCGGCGGCTGCGCGCCGGCTTTCCAGAAGATCAGATCGTTCTTGATGCCGTCCAATTTCTTGAAGGCCCGCTCCACGCCCTCGTCGGTGGCCAGCACCTTATAGACGTCGGCGGGGGCCACGCCGTCGGCGATCAGCGCGAATTCCAGATTGCCCTTGGGCCCCTGGCGCAGCGCACGCTTGCCGGGGAATTTCTTGGTGTCAAAGAAATCGGCCCAGCCTTTCGGACCAGCCTTGAGCTTGTCGCCGTCATAGCTCAGCACGAAGCTCCAGACGATGGCGCCGACGCCGCAGGGATTGACGGCGGCGGGCATATAGGCGTCCTTGCCGCCGATCTTTGCATAATCAAGCTTCTCGAACAGACCTTCCTCGCAGCCGATCGCCAATTCCTCGGATTCGACCTGCACCACGTCCCAATCGGCATTGCCGCCCTGGACCTTGGCGCGCAACACGCCGACGCCGCCATCCCAGGGCTCGTCGATCATCTTGATGCCGAATTTGGCCTTAAAAGGGTCGAAGATGGCGATCTTCTGGCCGTCCTGATAGCTGCCGCCCCAGGAAACCACGGTCAGGTCACGCGCGCTGGCCGGTCCGGCCAGGGTAAAAAGAGCCGCCCCCGAAAGGACGGCGATGACGGCTAGATGTCTATTCATCGGAAAAGTCCCCTGTGGTGGATAGGATGGAGTCCAATTGCCGGAGCTTGACCGGGGCCGACCGGCCGGGCGCGCCAAAGGCCCGGCAGTCCTGGGCGCGGAAGAACAGATCGACGGTCTCGCCCGGCGCAGGCACGCGCCGGTCCGATCCGGACGGCAGTTTGACCATGACGTCCGAACGGCCGCCGGCCTCGACGACGACGCGCACATGGTCGCCCAGATAGATCGTCTCGCGCACGATGCCGCTCAGACGGTTTTCTGCATCATCCGGGGCCGGGCCCAGCCCCATTCGTTCGGGCCGCACCGACAGACTGGTCGCCATCCCCAGGCCATAGACATTGACCCGGGTGGCGGTGATCGCCGTGCCGTCGGCCAGACGGGCGACGCAGCGATCGCCCTCGATCTGCTCGATCTCGCCGTCGAAATTGTTGTTTTCGCCGATGAAATTGGCGACGAAAAAATTGCGGGGCCGCTCGTAAAGCTCGTCCGGCGGCGCGATCTGCTGGATGATGCCGTCATTGAAGACCGCGACGCGGTCCGACATGGTCAGGGCCTCGGACTGGTCGTGGGTGACATAAACCACGGTGATGCCGAGCTGCTCGTGCAGATGCTTGATCTCGATCTGCATATGTTCGCGCAACTGCTTGTCCAACGCGCCCAAAGGCTCGTCCATCAGCACCAGTTCGGGATCGAACACCAGGGCGCGGGCCAGGGCGACCCGCTGCTGCTGGCCACCCGACAATTGAGCCGGACGGCGTTTGCCGAACGCACCCAATTGAACCATCTCCAGGGCGCGGGCGACCTTGTCGCCGATCTCGTTCTTGGGGGTTTTGCGCACCTCTAGCGGAAAGGCGACATTCTGTTCGACCGTCATGTGCGGGAACAGGGCGTAGTTCTGGAACACCATGCCGATATTGCGCTTATGCGGCGGCAATGTGTTGATGGCGCGCCCCGAAAGGGTGATCGATCCATGCGTCGGAATCTCGAACCCGGCCAGCATCATCAAGGTGGTGGTCTTGCCCGATCCCGACGGTCCCAGCAGGGTCAGGAACTCGCCGCGGTGGATGTCCAAATCCAGGTTCTTGATAACCAGGATCTCGCCGTCATAGGTCTTCTGGACCATCGAAAACTGTACGAGGACATCGCCGCCCAGCATCCAGACCTCCACCGCCGGCTGATTTTCGGATCAGCCCTTCCCCATTTCCAGCGGTTGAACGATAGACGAAGATCAAAGACCCTCACAAGAAAAATGCACTTTTTATGTGCGAAATTGTTCGTCCCTCTCATGTTTGCATAAATAATAATCATACTGGTGCGCTTTTGACCAACCACCGTTCCGGACCGCCCGGCAAGCCAGGATTCCGGCGGCGTTGACGGCTATGCGCGCAAACGGCTAGTCTTCGCCGCTTCACGTAAAATCCGGAAAGACCGCCATGTCCGATGATCTTCGCGCCCTCGCCCGCACCGCCAACGCCTGGCCGTTCCAGGAAGCCCGCGCCCTGCTCGACGACCGGCTGAAAGGCGCGAAACCGGCCAAGGGCTACGCCCTGTTCGAGACCGGCTACGGCCCGTCGGGCCTGCCCCATATCGGCACCTTCGGCGAAGTGGCGCGCACCACCATGGTGCGCCGCGCCTTCCATCTTCTGGCGCCGGAAATTCCGACCCGATTGTTCGCTTTTTCCGACGACCGCGACGGGTTGCGCAAGGTCCCCGACAACATCCCCAACAAGGAGATGGTGCAAGAACATCTGGGCAAGCCCTTGACCGATATCCCCGATCCGTTCGGCACGCACGAAAGCTTCGGCCACCACAACAACGCCATGCTGCGCGGCTTCCTCGATTCCTTCGGCTTCGAATACGAGTTCCAATCCGCCACCGACTGGTATCTGTCGGGACGTTTCGATCAGGGCGTCATGAAGGTGCTGGAGCATTACGACGCCATCATGGATCTGATGCTGCCGACCCTGGGCGAAGAACGTCAGAAGAGCTACAGCCCGCTTTTGCCCGTTTGCCCAAAAACCGGTCAGGTTTTGCAGGTGCCGGTGGTCGAACGCGACCCCGCATCGGGCAGCATCGTCTATCGGAACGAGGATGGCAGCCTGACCGAAACCAAGGTCACCGGCGGACGCGTCAAGTTGCAATGGAAGGCCGACTGGGCGATGCGCTGGTATGTGCTGGGCGTCGATTACGAGATGTCGGGCAAGGATCTGATCCCCACCTATCAGCTTTCCAGCAAGATCTGCCGCATCCTGGGCGGCACGCCGCCGGTCAATCTGTCCTATGAATTGTTCCTGGATGATAAGGGCCAGAAGATCTCGAAATCAAAGGGCAACGGCTTGGCGGTCGAGGAATGGCTGCGCTACGCCCCGCCCGAAAGCCTGTCCTTGTTCATGTATCAAAAGCCCAAGGCAGCGAAGCGGCTTTATTTCGACGTCATCCCGCGCACGGTCGATGACTACCTGACCTTCCTGCAGAAATACGACACGGAAGAGGATGCCCAGCGGCTCAACAATCCGGTCTGGCACATTCATAACGGCCACCCGCCAAAGCCGGAATCGGGCTTGAGCTTCTCGATCCTCCTTAACCTCGCTTCGGTGATCAATGCCGAGGACCGCACCGTCTTGTGGCAATTCATCAGCCGCTACCTGCCGGAAGCCTCGCCCGAGACGATGCCGATCCTGAACCGGCTGGTCGATCACGCCATCGTTTACTACAAGGATTTCGTCAAACCGGCGAAGTGCTACCGCAAGGCAACGCCGGAGGAAGTGGCGGCGCTGGCCGATCTGACCGCCGAGTTGAAGCGCCTCCCCAAAGGTGCGACGCCCGAGGACATCCAGACGGTGGTCTATGAGATCGGCAAGCGCCACCCGGTGTTCCCCGATCTCAAATCCTGGTTCCATGCCTGCTATACGATCCTGCTGGGACAGGAACAGGGACCGAGACTGGGGTCTTTCATCGCCCTTTACGGCGTGGCCGAGACCATCGCCCTGGTCGAGCGTGCCATCGCCGGCGAAGATTTGGCGGACTGATCCCTACGAAGTGCGGTCACCCGAACCGCACGCCCGAAATCGGCACCTCCATCACCCGGTCGGAAAAGACAGTCCGGCCGGGATCATCGCCCGCCGCCCCAGCCGCGACCATCAGCGGCAAAAGATGTTCCTCGCGCGGGTGGGACAGGCGGGCGGCGGGGGCTTCGCTCCAAGCCGCGAGACGCTGCGCACGGATGGCAGGTTCAGCGGCCACGGTTTCACCCAGCCAGCGATCGAACCGTTCGGCGATGGGGGTAAAGGCCGGATCGCCATAGCCGCGCATATTGTGAAAACTCATGCCGCTGCCCAGGATCAGCACGCCCTCCTTGCGCAAAGGGGCCAACGCGCGGCCCAGCGCCAGATGCAGGGATGGGTCCAGCCCCGCCTTCAGGGAAAGCTGCACCACCGGCAGATCGGCTTCCGCCCGGACCAGCATCAGCGGGATGAAAACGCCGTGATCGAAACCGCGCGCTTCGTCCTTTTTCGCCGCCAGCCCCTGCCCGCCCAGCAGCGAGACGATTCGTTCCGCCAATAAGGGCGATCCCGCCGCCGGATAGGACAGATGGTAGGTGTGATCGGGAAAGCCGTAATAATCATAGATCAGGGCCGGGTTGGGCGCGGATGTGACGGTGAAATCCGGCGCTTCCCAATGACCGGAAACCACCAGGATCGCCTTCACGTCCGGCTCGCGCCCGATCGAGGACAGCCAATCGGCGGTCGCCGCCCAGGCATCCTTGGGCTCCCAATCCATGAAAAAGCAGGGCCCCGCCCCATGGGGAATGAAATAGACCGGTAGGGGGTTGCTCATGGCGTCATCCTCACCGCTTGACCGGGCAGGGCGTGCGCGCCAGGGCATAAGCGCCGTCGCCAATCAGGGCCTGAACGATCAACGCCACCGCCCACAGAGCCGGATATTCCCAGCCACCGCCGGTATTGGTGAAGAAAAAGCCGGCCGCGCCATGCACGGTGACGATGGTGCCCAGGATCAGCGGCGTCAACGCCACCGCCACCGCCCTAGTCCACACCCCCAGGATAAGGGCGACGCCGCCCAAGGTTTCGACCGCCAACACGACATAGGCCAACCAGGGCGGCAATCCCAGGGAGGCGAAGAAAGAGGCCACTCCGGCGGGGGTGAAAACGAAATATTTAAGCCCGGCATGGGCCAGGAACAGAACGCCCAAGCTAACCCGGAGAATCAGAGCACCCCAGGGAGCGGTGCGGGAATCAGTCATGGCGGAAGCCTCGTTTCAATGCAAAAAACCGTACCCGCTCATATAGATTTTTTCCTATGGGACGATAATATCGGATTTAGTTCGTTCACTTCCTACCATTGGTGAGGAATAGCGATGCTGGACCGTATTACCGGCTGGGATGTCTTCCTTAAGGTGGCGTCCCTGGGCAGCTTTTCGGCGGCGGCGCGAACCCTGGGCATGTCGTCGGCAATGGCTGCCAAACATGTCGATGCGCTGGAACGGCGTTTGGGCGTCAGGCTGCTGTTTCGCACCACGCGCCGCCTGAATCTGACCGAAGCCGGGCGTTCTTTCCTCGATTCCTGCGCCCGCATCCTGCCCGAGATCGAGGAGGCCGAGTCCGCCCTGACCGCCGGTCAGACGGCAATCGAGGGATTGTTGCGCATCAATCTGCCGGTTTCGTTCGGCACACGCCAGATCGTTCCCCTCCTCGGCGGTTTTCTGGCCCGCCATCCGGGCGTGACGATCGAGCTGGGCCTGAATGACCGTGTCGTCGATCCGCTCGACGAGGGCTGGAATCTGGTCCTGCGCATCGCACCTCTGGCCGACAACCGCCTGACCGTGCGCCGTCTTGCTCCCTGCCGCATCCTGTTCGCCGCGTCACCCGCCTATCTTGAACGCCGCGGCGTACCCCGAAATGCGGCCGATCTCACCCAACATGATTGCCTGGGCTATACCCTGTCCCGTTCGGGCCGCGCCGATCAGTGGCGATTCGGCCCGGGGCGCGAGGATGTGGTGACGATCCGCGGTCCGTTGAGCGCCAATAATGGCGACGCGTTGCTCGCCGCCGCCATCGCCGGATTAGGCATCATCCATCAGCCCAGTTTTCTTCTGGCCGACGCCATCCGCGCCGGACAGTTGACCGCCCTGCCTTTGTCCCTGCCCGGAGCCGATCTGCCCGGCATTTTCGCCCTGCATCCGCATGGCCGGCATCCGCCGGCCAAGGTCCGCGCCATGATCGATTATCTGGCCGAATGCCTGTCCCCCATTCCCCCCTGGGACCGCGATCTGGAAGAGCCGCACGAACGAGCAGGGACGCTCTTACAACAAAATATTGACAGAAACCGGTCTGCTCCCTAGCAATCCGGAACGGCGACGCCTTGGCGGACCCACTGCGGACGGAACAAGATGACGGTTCAAGACAGCAGCGGCGGCATAGCGGACCTTTCTTCCGATCTGCGTTTCGAGATCGGAGCCGACGATCCTTTGCGCCTGGATTGCGGCATCGATCTTGCCCCCGTCACCATCGCCTATCGGACCTATGGCCGGCTCAACGCCGACAAATCCAACGCCATCCTGATCTGCCACGCGCTGACCGGCGACCATCATGTCGCCAACACCCATCCGATCACCGGCAAGCCCGGCTGGTGGCAGCCGATGGTGGGGCCGGGACGCATCCTGGATACCGACCGCTATTTCCTGATCTGCTCGAACGTGCTGGGCGGTTGCATGGGATCGACCGGGCCGCTGTCAATCGACCCCGCCAGCGGACGTCCCTGGTGTCTGAAATTTCCCGGCATCACCATCGCCGACATGGTCCGCGCCCAGGCGCGGCTGATCGATCATCTCGGCATCGACCAGCTTTTTTGCGTCATCGGCGGGTCCATGGGCGGCATGCAGGTGCTGGAATGGGCCGCGCACCATCCCCAACGGGTCTTTTCGGCCATTCCCATCGCCACCGCCGCGCGCCACTCCGCGCAGAACATCGCCTTCAACGAAGTCAGCCGCCAGGCGATCCTGGCCGATCCCAATTTCCTGGGCGGCGATTATCCCCTGCATGGCGTCAAGCCCAGCCGGGGGCTGGCGGTGGCGCGCATGGCCGCGCACATCACCTATCTGTCGGAAACAGCGCTCCACCGCAAATTCGGTCGCAATCTGGCCGGACGCGACCATTTCACCTATGGCTTCGACGCCGATTTCCAGGTGGAAAGCTATCTGCGCCACCAAGGCAGCACCTTTGTCGAACGCTTCGACGCCAATTCCTATCTGTTCATCACCCGGGCGATGGATTATTTCGACCTGGCGGCTGAATCGGACGGCGTGCTCGCCAAC
Source organism: Rhodospirillaceae bacterium (assembly GCA_034926235.1). Classification (GTDB taxonomy): domain Bacteria; phylum Pseudomonadota; class Alphaproteobacteria; order Rhodospirillales; family Magnetospirillaceae; genus JAYFRE01. Next base: position 58,078 of record JAYFRE010000034.1, on the reverse strand, counting down.
GCCTTTGCCCGGACGCCGGTCCGTTTCTGCGTCATTTCCTTCACCAGCGACTGGCTGTTTCCAACCCGGGAAAGCCGGGCTTTGGTCCATGCCCTGAACGCGGTCGCAGCGAATGTCAGCTTCGTCGAGATCGAATCCGACAAGGGCCACGACGCCTTTTTGCTCGACGAGCCCGATTTCCACGCCACCTTGTCGGGATTCATCGACAGCGCGGCGGAACATCGCGGATTGGGACGGAGGTTTTTCCGATGAATGACCCCACGCCGGTCAACGCCGCCGCCATCCGCGTCGATCTGCAGTTGGTCGCCGACATGGTCGAACCGGGGTCGCGCGTGCTCGATATCGGCTGCGGCGAAGGGCTGCTGCTCGATTATCTGGGCCGGTTCAAGCAAGTGGACGGGCGCGGCATCGAATTGTCCATGGCCGGCGTGCGCGCCGCCGTCGCCTGCGGCCTGTCGGTGATCCAGGGCGACGCCGACACCGACCTTCAGACCTATCCTCCGGGCGCGTTCGACTATGTGATCCTAAGCCACACGCTTCAGGCCACCCGCGACCCCAAGACCTTGCTCTGCCACATGTTGCGCATCGGACGGCGCGCCATCGTCTCTTTTCCCAATTTCGGCTATTGGCGCGTGCGGCTGGCGCTGCTGCTGACCGGACGGATGCCGGTTACCAAGACCCTGACCTATCAATGGTACGACACTCCCAACATCCATCTATGCACCATCCGCGATTTCACCTTGCTGTGCCGCGAGGAAGGCATCGCCATCGAAAAAGCGATCTCGCTCGATTCCCGGGGAACCGCACGCTTCGATGGCGGACGGCGTCTGTCCAACCTGCTGGGTGAACAGGCGGTCTTTCTGCTGCGCCGAACCTAGAGAGGCGCGAAAAATCAACCCATCAGCCGCGCCGGAATCCCTGGGGCAGCGGCACATAAACGCGCGAGGCGCGGCGTCTTTCGCCAGCAGGCGGCGCGGCGTAGATCTGCTTGACCGCCTCCAGAATCACCACGCCGCCAAAGGTGGGAAACCAGCGCCTGCCGGCGTTTTCCAACAAGGGCGCGGAACGCCGCAGCGTCCGGCTTTGCAGCGGCGGCAGATAAAGGGCCGAGGATTCCCGGACCGGAAGAAACAGGGATTCCCGCAGCAGCCGCACCAATTGTCCCGAACTGTAGGGCCGCCCCATCCCCATCGGCGTCCGGTCCAGCCTAGCCCAGATGCCGCGCCGATTGGGCACCACCACCAGCAACCGTCCGCCGCCGGCCAGCACGCGCCAGATTTCGCGCATCATCGCGCGGACATGTTCGGTCGATTCCAGCGCATGAACCAACAAAATACGGTCGATGGAACTATCGGCGAAGGGCAGTTCGGTTTCATCGGCCAGCACGACCAGACGATCGCCATGAACGGGCCATGGACTGACCCCCATCGGCGCGGGCATGACCGCCAGCACGCGCTCGGCTTCCCTCCGGAAAACCCCCAGATAGGGCGTGGCGTAACCAAGCCCCAGAAGACGCATGCCGGACAGGTTGGGCCACAGGGCGCGCAGATGGGCGCGGATCATCCGGCGCGCCGTCTGACCCAGACGGTCGCCATAGAAATCCTGAAGATCGACGATATCGTTCCACATCGGATCATGAAACGAAGCCGGTTGCGTCAGGGCAAGCGAAATCCTCGTGCCGGCGCGGCCTATGCCGGTTAAGCTGTGGAGAGTAATACCCGCGCTACGAGAAGGACCCGCGCCGCCATGACCACGCTGGAGATCGAATCGATTCCCGTCCTGCGCGACAATTACATCCACCTCGCGCATGATTCCGTCTCGGGCGCGACGGCGGCGATCGACCCGGCCCAGGCCGAGCCGGTGCTGGAAAAACTGGCTTCGCGGGGATGGACGCTGTCTCATATCCTGATCACCCATCACCATGACGACCATACCGGCGGCGTCGCCGATTTGCGGACTCGGACCGGCTGCCGCGTGATTGGATCGGCGCGGGAAGCGGCCAGACTCCCCCCCCTCGACGAGAAAGTGGGCGAAGGCGCCACCATTCGACTGGGCGAATGGACAATCTCGGTCATCGACACGCCCGGCCACACGCTGGGCCATATCGCCTATTGGCTGCCCGAAGCAGCGGTCCTGTTCCCGGGCGATACCCTGTTTTCCTTAGGCTGCGGACGATTGTTCGAGGGCAGCCCCGAACAAATGTGGGAATCGCTCAAGAAACTGCGCGCTCTGCCCGGCGAGGCGGATGTCTATTGCGCGCATGAATACAGCCTGTCGAATGCAGCTTTCGCCCGCGTCATCGATCCCGGCAACGACGCCCTGGCCCGCCGCGCCGCCGAAATCGAACATTTGCGCGCCGAAGGACGCCCGACGGTGCCGTTCCGACTTGATATAGACCGCGCCGCCAATCCCTTCCTGCGCGCCGATGAGCCGGCCTTAAAGGTCGCTATCGGTCTGCCGGACGCCGATCCGGCTCGCATCTTCGCCGAAATCCGCAAACGCAAAGACGTCTTTTGACCGTCCGAACGGAACGCCATTTTTTGAAGGAGCAGGCACGCATGACGCGAGACACAAGCGCAGCACCGAATGAACCGGCGGTCCGTTGGCGGTTTTTCCGCGCCGGCGGCTTCGATCAAGTCCGCCTTGACGACAAGACGGCGCTGGTTTCGCTCAAAGAACTCGATCAAAAATTATGGGCGGTCTTAAGTTGCCCGACCCGGGGCATCGAGATGGACCCCAAAACCCTGGATTTGATCGACCAGGACAAGGATGGCCGCATCCGCGCCTACGAAATCATCGCCATGGTGGAATGGGCGACGGCCCGCCTCAAGGATCCGTCGATCCTGTTCAAGCGATCGGACGTCCTGCCCCTGGACGCGATCGAAGACAGCCACGATGCGGGACGAGGCATCCTGGCCGCGGCGCGTCAGGTCCTGGCCAAGTGCGGCAAGGCCGGTGCGGACAGCATCACCCTGGCCGAGGTGCTGGCGGTCGAGGAAAGCTTTTCGGCCAAAAGCTTCAACGGCGATGGCGTCGTGCCGCCCGGCATCGCCGAGGATGAGGAGGTCCGTTCGGCCATCACCGACATCGTCGCCACCATGGGTGGCGTACCGGACCGCAGCGGCGCGGACGGCGTGTCCGAAAAAACGGTAAACGCCTTTTTCGCCGCCGCCGAAACCTATGCCGCCTGGGCCGCGCGGGAAGAGGCCGATCCGGCTTTGGCCCCCCTGGGTGCGGACAGCCTTGCAGCGGAAAAAGCGCTTCAGGCCGTCGAAGCCAAACTGGATGACTGGTTCACCCGCTCCGCCCTGGCCGCCTTCGATCCCCGCGCCGCAGACGCCTTGAACCGCCCGATCGAGGATTGGGCCGCCCTGGCGTCGCAGCTTCTTTCTCCCGGCCAAGAGGGCTTGTCCGCGTTCCCTCTGGCCAAGGTCGCCGCCGATGCCTCCCTGCCGCTCGGGCTGGGCAGCAATCCGGCCTGGGCCCCGGCATTGACCGCGTTCCGGGAACGGGTGGTCACCCCGATTCTGGGCGAGCGCAACTCGCTCAGCACCGAGGATTGGGTCGCGATCAAGGCCCGTTTCGCGGCCCGCGCCGCCTGGCGCGCCGAAGCCCCGGACAGCCCGGTGGCCACGCTGGGCGCTGTGCGGATAACCGCCATTCTGCATTCGGACGTCAAGAACGCCATCCTGGCGTTGATCGGCAAGGATCTGGCCCAAGCGGACGAAGCCGCCGCCATCGCATCGGTCAATCAATTGCTGCGCTTCTGCCGCGACCTGGATGCTCTTTTGAACAATTTCGTCGCCTTCCGGGATTTCTACACCCATTCCCATAAGGCCGTGTTCCAGGCCGGAACCTTGTATCTGGATGGACGATCCTGCGATCTGTGCATCAAAATCGGCGACCCGGCGGCGCATGCGCCCCTGGCGGCCTTGAGCCGGATCTATCTGGTCTATTGCGAATGCACCCGCCGCGACGGGTCCAGCCCGGAAAAGATCCATATCGCCGCCGCCGTCACCGCCGGCGATTCGGATCAGTTGAAGGTCGGACGCAACGGCGTGTTCTACGACCGCCAGGGCCAGGATTGGGACGCCCATGTCGTCCGTATTGTCGAACACCCGATCAGCATCCGCCAATCCTTTTGGTCGCCCTACAAAAAATTAGGCCGCTTCATCAGCGATCAGGTGGAGAAATTCGCCGCCGCCAAGGCTGCCGCGTCCCAGGCCAAGCTTGCCGCCACCGTCACGGCTGCACCGACCGCCGCCGCGCCGCCGCCCTTCGACGTCGCCCGCTTCGCCGGCATCTTCGCCGCCATCGGTCTGGCTATCGGGGCCATCGGCACCGCCCTTGCCTCGGTCGTGACCGGGCTTTTGTCCCTGCCCTGGTGGCAAATTCCGCTCGCGCCGATCGGGCTTTTGCTGCTGATCTCGGCCCCTTCGATGCTGATTGCCTCCTTCCAACTGCATCAGCGCAATCTGGGACCGATTCTCGATGCGAATGGTTGGGCGGTGAACACACGGGCGCGGATCAACATTCCCTTCGGTTCCGCGCTGACCCAGATGGCCAAACTGCCCAAGGGAGCCGAACGCGCGCTTCACGACCCCTATGCCCAGCGCCGGACGCCCTGGCGGTCGGTCCTGACCCTGACGGCGGCCGCGATCCTGCTCTTCGTCCTGTGGAATACCGGCGCGCTTGCCGCCCTGTGGCGCATGATCGCCGGATAGAGCATCACGGCATCGGAAACAAAAAACCGGGCGGGAAAAATCCCGCCCGGTTTTTTAAAACGACGGACCCACTCAACCGTCAGGCCGAGCGGACCTCTTCCAGGAACCCCGTGACCTCGTTGCGCAGGGATTCCGAATAGCGGGTCAGATCGCCGGATGCCTCCAGCAGATCCTTGGCCGCCGCCCCTGTGCGGGAAGCGCTTTCCGAAACCCCGGCGATGCTGGACGACACCTCTTGCGTCCCTTGCGCCGCTTCCTGGACATTGCGCGCGATCTCTCGTGTGGCCGCGCCCTGCTCCTCGACCGCCGTGGCGATGCTGGCCGAAATCTGCCGCACCTGGTCGATCACCCCGTCGATGGTGGAAATCGCTTCGACCGTCTTGCGGGTTTCCTCTTGCACCGACGCGATCTGGTGACTGATTTCGTCGGTGGCGCGCGCGGTCTGGTTGGCCAGATTCTTGACCTCGCCGGCAACAACGGCGAAGCCCTTGCCGGCATCGCCGGCCCGCGCCGCCTCGATGGTGGCGTTCAAAGCCAACAGATTGGTTTGGCTGGCGACATCGGTGATCAGTTGGACGACTTCGCCGATGCGATCGGTGGAGGCCGACAATTCCTGCACCATCTGCGTCGTCTGGTTGGCCGATTCCGAGGCCGAGGCCGATATTCTCGCCGAATCGTCCACCCGTCGGCTGATCTCGCCGATGGCCGCCGACAATTCCTCGGTCGCCGCCGCCACGGTCTGGACATTGGCGGTCGCCTGTTCCGACGCCGCCGCGACCGAGCTGGCCTGAGACATCGATTGGGCAGGGGCCGTGGACAGGATTTGCGCCGTTGTCTGCAATCCTGTCGAGGCGTCGAGAACCGAGCGGATCACACCCATGACCGTGGCTTCGAAACGATCGGCAAGATCGTGCATCGTCTTTTTCCGATCCAAAGCGGACCGTTCCCTTTCGCGCTCCTGATCGAGGCGCAAATGCTGAACCTCCGCCGCATTCTCCTTGAAGACGTCGATAGTGCGCGCCATTTCGCCCAATTCGTCCTGCCGGTCGGTGTCCGGGACCGTGATGTCGATCTTCCCCTGGGCCATCGTCGTCATCACGCCGCGCAACCGGGACAAGGGATTGATGATGCCTCGGGCGATCAGCCAAGCCGCCAGCCCGGCCAGCAGCACCAGCCCCAGGCCAACACTGCCCGCAGAAAGCAAGAAACGGTTATAGGCTTCATCGATATCGTCGATATAGACCCCGGTGACGACGAACAGATTCCAAGGCGCGAACGGGCGGACATAGGCCAGCTTCGGCACCGCCTCGCTTTCGCCGGGGCGCATCCAATGATAGGTCAGCGTTCCCCCGTCGGGGTTGCGCGCAAGCTCAATATAGCCGCGCACGATGGGGATGCCGTTCACATCGACCACATCGATCTTGTTCTGGCCGACAAAAGACGGATCCGCCGGCAGGGCTACGTTGATCCCCTGCATATCGTAGGAAAAGACGTAGTTCTTGTGGTTGTCGTACCACAGATTATTTAAGGCCTCCCGGAACTGGGCCAGGGCCTGCTCGCGCGTGATCTCCCCCGCCTCCTCCCTTTTGCGGATCATCTGGGCCTGGCCCACGCCCATCTCTACCATATTGCGCAAGCTCGCCACGCGATCCGCATACATCTGGTCGCTTGTCATCTTCAGCATGACCATGAACGTCGCCGCCAGGGCCAGCACGAACGCCAGGACCAGAAGCGTCAGGCGGTGACCGATTTTAAGTCTTGAGATCACAAACATTGCCCCTTCTTTCCAAACCTTTTAACTCTTCAGGCGCATATCCGGTAGGCTAGGACACCCGCAAAAGCGAGGAAGGAAGATAACAAATATTTAACTTGTGTGACTAAAAATTTTTTACATAAAAAATTTACAAAATATAAAAGTATCTCTCTATAATTCTTATTATCACGATGGCAGCCTACATACTATTTTGTGTTTGATTGCAATAATATAGAATTTTATCTTTATTTTTTCCGTTCTGCTGCTCCCTTCCCTGGTCAATCCCTGGAAAATCAGGCCGCTCGGCTGCCGGAATCCTCCAGCCGCAGGCCGGGATGCATGCCTCCCCGGAATGGCTGAATGCGCGAATCGGTTACGGCGAGGAGGGGGAAAAGGGGGGCATAAAAGCAATTCACCCTCCGGATCGGACATTTTTCATGTCCGTTCCGGAGGGTGAATGAGAAGCCCCCAGCGATCAGAGCGCCAGGATCAGTGCAGCCGGTTGGGCAGATCCTGAATTGCGTTGTCGATCAGCCCCTTGGCTTCCGCCGGGCCAATCCTTTCGGCCATCAGCCGGGCGGTCGCGGCGATAGCGACCTCCACCGCCCGTTCCCGGACTTCGCGCAACGCCTCGATCTCGGCCTGGGCAAGACGTTCCCCGGCCTGTTCCTCGCGTTGCTTGAGCTGGGCTTCCAGCGCTTTTGCGCCGTCCTCGGCGATACGGGCGGCATCGGCGCGGGCGCGGGCGACGATTTCCTCGACCTCCCTAAACGCCTCGTGCCGTTTCTTTTGATACTCGTCCAGCAGCGCCTGAGCGTCCGCGCGCAGCCTTTCCGCATCCTCGATCCGGATGCGAATCCGTTCGCGGCGCAGATCGAGCGCGCCGGTGATGGCGCGGTATACCGGACGGGCCAGGGCTCCGACCACCAGCAAGAAGATGATGGCGACCCAATTTTCGGCGTGGGAGAAAAAGCCGCCGCCATGAGCCGCGGAAGCGGCGTCGGCGGCATGGGCGACAGAGATCGGGAACATCAGGCGCGCTCCTCGATAACGGCTTCGACTGCGGCCGCGATCCCGGCATTGTCGAAAGACAGACCGGTCAGGCGGGAGCTGGCAAGACGCGCGGTTTCGACGGCGACATCCCGGACCTCGGTCAAGGCCTGGCTTTTGGCCTCGGCGATACGGGCCTCACCCGCCTTGATCCTCTCCTCCAGCCGCTCGCCCAATTCCTTCTGCCGGCGGGCGGTTTCCTGTTCGAGCCGCTCATGAGTTTCTTTGAGCGCCTGCCCCGCTTCGGTGCGGGCCTTGGTCAGGGCCTGTTCATAAAGAACGGCGACCTCCTCGGCCTCAAGCTTAAGCCGGCCGGCCCTGTCGAGATTGTCGTCGATACGGCGCTGGCGCTCATCGAGCACGGCGCCGATCCTGGGCAGAACCAACCGCGCCATCACCACATAAAGGGCGACGAACAGGATGGCCAGCCAGAAAAGCTGCTCCGAATAGCTGGATGGATCGAATTGGGGCATCGCGGAAATCCAGGTTCGGGCCGTCCGGTCAAGGAACGGTCCTGATCAAGGGAGGGAGCGGGGCCGGCGGCCTGTTTGAAACAACCGCCGGCTCATCCCTAGAAACGATCGGGGTCTTAAGGACCCCGGCCCCTTAAGCGAACAGCAGGATCAGAGCAATGACCAGAGCGTAAAGCGCAATGGCTTCGGTCACGGCAAAGCCGATCCAGCCATAAAGCTCGACGCTGCTCTTGGCGGCCGGATTACGGCCCACGGCCGAAATCAAGGCTGCCCAGACATTGCCGACGCCCACGCCAGCCCCGATGACGCCAATGGTGGCGAGACCAGCACCGATCAGTTTTGCAGATTCAGGATCCATGTACCTTACCTTTCCAGAAACAAAAACCGAAGACGCTCTGGTTCCGCCTCGCTTTAGTGCATATGGATCGCATCATGCAAATAGATGCAAGAGAGAACCGTGAAGACATAGGCTTGCAGAACGGCGATACCCAATTCGAGGACCATGACGGCCGCGTCGAACGCCAGGGGCACGGCGCCGAACAGGAAGAAGATGCTTCCCAAGGACACCACGAACCCGGCCATGACCTTGAGCAGGATATGCCCCACGGTCATATTGGTGAACAGACGCACGGCCAGGCTGAAAGGCCGTGACAAATAGGAAACCAGCTCGATCGGCACCAGCACGACGGCAGCGACAGCCGGCGCGCCATGCGGCATGAACAGGCGCAGATAGCCGATCCCGTGATGGATGAAACCGATGATGGTGACGCCGATGAACACCACCGCCGCCAGACCGAAGGTGACGATGACGTGGCTGGTATAGGTGAAGCTGTAGGGGATCATCCCCAAAAGATTGCCGAACAGCACGAACATGAACAGGGTGAAGATGAAGGGGAAGTAGCGCCGCCCCTCCGGCCCGACATTCTCGCGCAGCATGCCGGCGACATATTCGTAACAAACCTCGGCCATCGACTGCCAGCGGCCCGGAACCAACGCCCGGCCGCGCACCGAAAGGGTCAGGAAAGCGATGATCAATCCCGCCGAGATGACCATCATCAAGGCGGAGTTGGTGAAAGAGACATCCACCCCGCCCACTTCCAGTGGAATCAGGGGCTTGATCTTGAATTGCTCGACCGGGCTTGCCACTGCTGCCGCACTTTCCTGTCTAGCCGTCCTTCCGGCCATCCCGGGCGCGGCGCACTTCGTGGTGGCGCGCGGCACGGTAAGCGTTCAGGACCCCGGACGCGCTTCCCAGAAACAGGAACAGGACCATAAGCCACGGCGTGCTTCCAAGCCAATGGTCCAACCCATAGCCGATCAACGCACCCACACCAACCGCCGCCACCACTTCGGTGACGACTCGAAATCCGAGCGCCAACGCGGACCGGGAAGCTCCAGATGCTTCCCTCTCGTCCTGCCCCCCGTTCCGTTCACGGGCGCGGGCGGCTTCGAGCCTTGCCCCTAGTCTGTCGAGAGGCGACGAATCGGGCGATTCATCGGCCATTACAGGACAGTCCCCAGGTCGTTCCCCCGATGGCGGCGCTTCCAAGCGCGCTCGAACCTTACGGTCATGGAACCCTCCCTGTCAAGGCCGCTCATACCGCGTTGCGGCAACTGATTCAAGGCGTTGACCCGCCGCGAATAGCCGTCTCGCTCAAGGACTCGGCCTTTTGCAGATTGACCGAAACCAGGGTGGAAACGCCCCGCTCGGCCATGGTCACACCAAACAAACGGTCCATGCGCGCCATGGTCATGCGGTGATGCGTCACCACCAGGAACCGGGTTCCCAAGGCCGCCGTCATCTCCGAAACCAAGGCGCAGAACCGGTCGACATTGGCATCGTCGAGCGGCGCATCGACCTCGTCAAGCACGCAGATCGGCGCGGGGTTGGAGCGGAACACCGCAAACAGCAGGGCAAGCGCCGTCAGCGCCTGTTCGCCCCCCGACAACAATGAAAGCACCTGAAGCCGCTTGCCGGGCGGGCTGGCCATGATTTCCAGACCCGCTTGCAAAGGATCGGACAAATCGGTCAGGGACAAATGCGCCCTACCGCCGCCGAACAGCCGAACGAACAGATCGCGGAAATGCCGGTCCACGATCTCGAACGCCGCCAGGAGCCGTTCGCGCCCCTCGCGGTTGATCTCGGCCACGCCCCGGCGCAGCTTGGCGATCGCGCCCAGCAAATCCTCGCGGTCAGCGATCAGCGTATCGATGCGCTGACGCAATTCTCCCGCTTCCGTCTCGGCCATCAGATTGACCGCGCCCATGGCGTCGCGCTCGCGCAGCAACCGGTCCAATGTCTGGCGCAGCGCAGCCTCGCTTTCCCCGCTGCTTTCCTTCCCCGCCAGATCGGGCAACGCGCCCATGGTTTCCGCGATCCTGGCCGCGACCGCCGCCACATCCCGGTCAGCCGCCTGAAGCGCCGCCTCGCGCCGGACGCGCTCTTCGCGCGCGCCTGCCAGGGCGTTTTCCGCCTCGCGCGCGGTCTTGTCCGCCGCCGCCGCCGTCTGTTCGCCCAGCACCAGGGCGTCGGCGGCGTGCCGCGCGGCGCGCTCCGCTTCCGCGATTTCGGACAGAAGAACGCGGCGTTTCTCGCCGATCTCATCCGGCAGCCGGGCCAGATGAGCCAACTCCTCATCCGTCTCGCGCTGTCGTTCCTCGAACGCCTTGCGCCGGGAATCCGCCAATTCCGCACGTTCCCGCCATGATGCCTCGTCCACCGCCAACGCTTCGAGCCGGCGGCTGCGTTGCAGGGCTTCGCCCCTCAAGCCATCAAGCGCGGCGCGGGCTTCGACCAGACGGGTGCGCGCCTCCGCCGCCAGCACACGCGATTGGGCCAACTGGCTGCGCGCGTCCGTATCATCGGGCAGCCCCGCCAAAGCCTCGGCGGCGCGTTTCTGGGTCGACGCCGCCTCGACGGCCTCGGCGTCCGTTTCAGCGCGCCGGCGATCCAAAGCCTCCCGTTTCTCGGCGATCCGCGCCGCTTTCTGCGCCAGGACGAAATAGGCTTCCGCCCGCTTGCGGCTATCCATCTCCGCCGCTTTCAGCGCCGATCGCGCGGCCGCTTCGGCGGTGTTGGCCGCCTCTTCCCCCTTCGCGGCGGCCCCGGCCTCGGTTTCGGCGGCGCGCAAGGGCTCTACGCCCTGGGCAAGAGCGGCATCAAGGATACGCAACCGCGCCTGCTGGCGCAGCCGCGCCGCCGCCGAGGACGGCGTTCCGGCGGCCTGGGTGAAACCGTCCCACCGCCATAACGCGCCATCGCGCGACACCAGCCTTTGACCGACCGCCAGCTTTTCTTGAAGCAGCACCCCTTGCCCTTCTTCCTCGACCAACCCGATCTGGGCAAGGCGGGCGGACAGAGCCGGCGGGGACTCGACGAAAGCCGCCAAGGTCGGCACATTTTCGGGCAGGGCCGGTCCGGCATCCCGATCCGGCAGCTTGCGCCAGAACCGGGCCGCATCGCCGCCTTCGGCCGGCGCGGACAGATCCTCGCCCAGCGCCGCACCCAACGCCGCCTCGCATCCCGCCGCGACGGTCAGCGAATCGATCACCGGTGCGCCGGCGGCATCCTTCGCCTGGACCAGGACCGCGCGCAACCCGTCCGCCTCGGCACGCAACGCCGCCTGAGCGGCGGCCAGCCTCCGCACGGCGTCCCGCGCCCTATCCACCCTTTCCCGGGCCGCGCGGCGCGCCGATTCGGCCTGTTCAAGCTGCGCGCGGCATCGTTCCAGATATTCCTCGGCCTCTTCCTTATCCATCTCGGCCCCGGTCAGTCGCGCCGGATCGAGACGTTCACTTTCGGCCCGCGCATGCTCGGCATCCAGTTCGGTCCGGCGGCGCGTCAGCCTTGCAACCCGTTCCTCGCATTCGGCCAGACGGGTGCGGGCAGCCGTTCGGGCGGCCTCGGCGGCGGCCAGGATTTCCAGCCGACGCGTCGCCTCGGCATCCGCCAGATTGGCCGCCTCCGTGGCGGCGGCAAGACGCGCATCGGCGGCGGCCACACGGTCGCCTTCTCCGGCAACAAGCGCTTCCAGCGCTTCTCTTTCCTCGCCAAGCCGCGCCAGGGCCGAAGCGGCATCGCCCGCGCGCGCCGCTTCGCGGCCGGCATCATCGATGGCCTCCGCCCGCCGGCGGGCGACATCCTGACGCCGCGCTTCGGCCCGTCTTTCCTCGGCGTTCAGATAATTGGCCGTCTGGCGCAGGCGCTGAAGACGAGCCGAAGCGTCCGCATCCATGCCGCGCAATCCGGGCAGCGCCGCCGCCGCCTCGGCCTGCCGAACCCCGGCCTGAACGGCCAAAGCGGTCAGCGTTTCGACCCCGGCCTCGATCTCGGTGAAAGCGGCCCGCGCCCGGTCACAAACAGCGGAGCAACGACGCCATTCGCTGTTCAAAAGCGCTGCTTCGGTTTCGCGGATTCGCTGCGACAGGGATTTGTAGCGCGTAGCGTGACGACTCTGCTTGCGCAAGCCCTGCCATTGCGTTTCCAGGGTGGCGAGGACATCCTCCAACCGTTCCAGATTGGTTTCGGCGGCGCGCAGCTTTTGCTCCGCTTCGTAGCGGCGCGCATGCAGGCCGGCGATGCCCGCCGCCTCTTCCAGCAATCCGCGCCGCTCGCCCGGACGGGCATTGATGATCGCGCCGATATGCCCCTGGCCGACAATGGCGGTCGAACGCGCGCCGCTGGCCAGATCGGCGAACAGGGTTTGGACGTCGCGCGCGCGGGTTTCCTTGCCATTGACGCGGTAGCTCGATCCCGAACCCCGCGCAATGCGCCGGGTCACCTCGATCTCGGCTCCCGGATCGAACGCGCCGGGCAGCACCCGCCCGTCCCGGTTGGCCAACGTCACCGTCACCTCGGCCACGTCCCGGCGCGGACGGACAGCCGAACCGGCAAAGATCACGTCGTCCATTTCGGACCCGCGCATCTGCCGCGCCGAGGATTCGCCCATGACCCAGCGCAGCGCCTCGACCAGGTTGGACTTGCCGCAGCCATTGGGCCCAACGACCCCGGTCAAGCCTTCCTCGATCGCCATTTCGGTCGGCTCGACGAAGGACTTGAACCCGGAAAGACGCAGGCGGGTGAATCGGATCACATCAAGCTGCTTTCAAAAGCCGCCGTTACTTCAATAGCTTGACGAATTCGTCGTAAGACATCCCGCCGGTATGGAGCTTGCCGTTGATGATGAAGGACGGAGTCGCCTCGATATGATAGCGATCGACACCGTCCTGCTTGCGGTTCTTGAGCTCCTGGATCAGGCCGCGATTGGTCAGGGCCGCATCGATGGTCGCCGCATCCAGTCCGCCCAGCCGCCCGATATTCTTGATCGCCGCCAGCGGGTCCTTGGCTTGGGTCCACTGGTGCTGCGCCTTGAAATAAGCGCCGAGGAAGGCGAAGTAGCGGTCGCCCGAGCTTTGCGCGATCAGAGCCGCCGCCAGCGCACCGGAATCCAGGGGAAAATCGCGGAAGATCAGCTTGGCCTTGCCGGTGTCGATCCATTCCTCCTTGAGGCGGGGATGGACCTCTTCATAGAAGCGGGCGCAATAAGAACAGGTCAGCGAGGAATATTCGATGATGGTGATCGGCGCATCCGCCCGTCCCAACACATGGTCGATGGCCCAGGATTTATCCACGGTCTGCGCTTCGGCGCCGGCGGCGAACAGCCCCAGCATCAAAGCCACCACACACGCCCATGCTTTCAAGATGACCTCCACACTCTACTTCGAGCGACGATATATAGGATTCTTCACCAGTCCGCCGCAAGCCGCCGCCCGAGTCTGTCCAGCGCCGCCTGAAGATCGGCGTCGGGAACGGGGGCGAGCAGACCGCCCAGATGCTTTGCCCGATCCTCGGAAAGGGGAGGCGGGGCGGGGCGGGACGCAACCGCGCGTTTAGGGATAGGCCCCTGGATCAGGGTGATTCGCGCGACCGCGCCATAGCCGAAATAGCTGTTGACCCGCTCCTTGATCAGCCGTTCCTGATGCTGAATCACCAGCGCCACCGACCCGGAAGCGGCCTTGATATGCAGCACGCCGCCGCTGCGTTCGCCGCGCGGAAAAACGATCCGCACCGGCATGGTCCAGGACCCGATGAGCGAGCCCGTGATCAGCGGCCAGTCGGCGATCAGGCTCGCTTCGGCGAAACCATGCCGCCCGAAGGCTCTGCGCGTCAGCCGGGCGCTGATTTCGGCGATCGCGCGCGGTCCCATCCCCGAACGGCGCACATCATCGTTTTTGTCCCGCGGCGGCGCGGTCATCGATCTCTCCGCTGTCACGTCCGTACCCGATCTTATGCTAGTCTGCCGCCAATGCCGCAAGTTTTCCCCGATCCCCGCCGTTTGCTCGACTGGTATGACCGCCATCACCGCACCCTGCCCTGGCGCGCCCCGCCCGGTCGGCTGGGCGATCCCTATCGGGTATGGCTGTCCGAAATCATGTTGCAGCAGACCACCGTACAGACGGTCGTTCCCTATTTCCTCACTTTTCTGGACCGATGGCCGACCATCCAGGCGCTGGCGGCGGCCGATCTGGACGATGTCCTGACCCGTTGGGCGGGACTTGGCTATTATGCCCGCGCGCGCAACCTGCACCGCTGCGCCAGGGCCGTGGCGGAACAAGGCGGCCTCTTTCCGGACGACGAGGATTCCTTGCGCGCCCTGCCCGGAATCGGCGCTTATACGGCGGCCGCCATCGCCGCCATCGCCTTTGGCCGCAAGGCGACCGTGGTCGACGGCAATGTCGAACGGGTCATGGCGCGCTTGTTCGCCATCACCGACCCCTTGCCCGGCGTCAAACCCCGGCTGAAGGAACGCGCGGCGGAACTGACCCCGGATGAACGTCCGGGCGACTACGCCCAGGCGGTGATGGATCTGGGCGCTACGATCTGCACCCCGCGCGCACCAGCCTGCGCCTTGTGCCCCTGGCAGAATCCCTGTCTGGCACGCCGCCGGGGCATCGCCGCCGATCTGCCGGCCAAGACCGCCAAAGCCGCCCGCCCGACCCGCCATGGCGTGGCCTTCTGGACAATTGGGCCGGATGGCGTGGTGCTGCTGCGCCGGCGGCCTGAAAAAGGCCTTTTGGGCGGCATGATGGAAATCCCCTCGACGCCCTGGCGCGAAACACGTTGGAGTCTGGACGAAGCGCTGGCTTTCGCGCCGTCGCCGACGCGCTGGACCGCGCTGCCCGGTTCCGTGATCCATGTCTTCACCCATTTCCGTCTGGAAATGACCGTGCTGCGGAGCCGGGTTTCCGACGCGGACCCCGGCCTGGGGACATGGTGTCCGGTCGAACGGCTGGGAGATCAAGCGCTGCCTACGATCATGCGCAAGCTGGCGCACCACGCCCAGTCCGAGTCATAATGGATCAGTCATCCGGCACCCCGCTTCCATGAAAGTTCCCGATGCGCTTCTCCGTCCTGTCGCCGGTTTCACGCATCCTGGCCGCTCTGCTGCTTTTGTCCGGCCCGGCTCTGGCCCAGACCACCGGCGAACAGTTGTTCGTGCCGCCGCCCTCGGGCTGGACCATCGTCCATAGCGCCAACGAAGATGGGGTCGAAACCACCGGATTGTCCCCGCAAGGCCAAACCGCCGAGAATTGGAGCGACATGCTGGCGGTGGCCGTCACTCAGGGCGCGCCGAAAAAAGCCCCTCAGGACGTCCTAAAGGACAAGCTGACCGAGATCGAAGCCGCCTGCGATTCGGTCGGAGCCGGACCGGTCGGCATCGCCCAGGAGAACGGCTATGATACCGCCATGCGCGCCATCGCCTGCCCCCGCACCAAAACGCTGGGCAAGGGCGAAATCAGCCTGATCAAAGCGATGAACGGCAAGGAACGGAGCTATCTGATTATCCGCGCCTGGCGCGGACCGGCTTTCGAAAAAGACCAGATGCCGCTGCCGGCGGAAACCACAAAGCAGTGGCTGACCTTCATGAACCGCGTGGTTCTGTGCGATTCTCGCAATCCCGCCCGTCATCCCTGTCCGAAGACGCGGTAACGGGTCAGCAATCCTGGTTTTTCAGTTTCTGGCGCAGAACGTCGATGGGATGGTAGCGCCCTTTGTCATCCCGAAAATGCCAGAAGAGCCAGCCATTGCAGCTTTCCGCTTCCTGAAGCAGCGCGCCTAACCGATGGATCGATCCCTGCTGGCCCGAAGCGCTCAGGCTGGCATCGGCCTGAACGGACGCGCTCCATTGCCGTTTCTTGCCGCCCCACAGGGTATCGCCGGGCGACAACAGGCCGCGTTCGATCACCATGCCGAACGGAATCCGGGGTTCGGCGCGCCGGTTGCGCGTCCCCGTCAAGGCCGCGCCGTCGATCGCGCTGACCGATTCGAGCCGCCGCGCTGCAGCAGCAGCATAAGACGGATCGCGTTCGATGCCGATGAAATGCCGCCCCAGTTTTTTCGCCGCCACGCCGGTGGTGCCGGTGCCGAAAAAAGGATCCAGCACCACATCCCCCGGCAGGGAGGACGACAGCACCACGCGGTACAGCAATGCCTCGGGCTTCTGCGTCGGATGCGTCTTGCGCCCTTCCTCCTTCAACCGTTCCGGCCCGGTGCAGAGCGGCAAAAGCCAGTCGCTGCGCATCTGCACCCCGTCATTGAAGGATTTCATCGCGTCGTAATTGAAGCGATAGCGGGCTTGGGGGCTTTTCGAGCACCAGATCATCGTTTCATGGGCGTTGGTGAAGCGGGTGCCGCGGAAATTGGGCATCGGGTTCGTCTTGACCCAGACCACATCGTTCAAAATCCAGAATCCCAGATCCTGAAGGATCGCGCCGACACGATAGATGTTGTGATAGCTGCCGATCACCCACAGCGTACCATCGTCCTTCAGCACCCGGCGCGCCGCCGTCAGCCAGTCCCGCGTGAAGCGATCATAGGCGGAAAAGGAACTGGCCGGATCGCCGATATCGTCGCCGAATCGGTCCCAATCCTCGCTCACGCCATCGACGGGGCTGTTGTCGGGGCGAAGCAATTGGCCGCCCAATTGCAGATTATAGGGGGGATCGGCGAAAATCAGATCGACCGACGCGGCGGGCATGGCGTTCATCACCGCCACGCAGTCGCCTTCATGAATGACATCGGTTTCGATCACGCCCATGGCTCCCCTTATCGATCAAGCGGGACCTGTGCGTCAACATACGAAGAAGATCAAGGACCTAATCGCCGCTGAACCGGGTCAGACCCCAGCGGCGAGAATGGCGGCGACGGGGGCGAAACTGCGGCGGTGATGCACCGTCGCTCCCAGCCGGCGCAAGGCGTCCAGATGCGCCGCCGTGCCGTATCCGGCGTTCCGTTCCCAGCCATAACCGGGATAATCGGAGGCTAGTTCGGCCATCATCCGGTCGCGCGTGACCTTGGCCACCACCGATGCGGCGGCGATGGACAGGCAGGACGAATCGCCCCGGACCACGCACCGCACCGGGCAGGCCAAAGGGGGGGCGCGGTTGCCGTCAACCAGCGCGCAGGCCGCATCGATGCCCAGGGCCAGATAGGCGCGCCGCATGGCTTGCATCGTCGCTTCCAGGATATTGATCCGGTCGCTCTCCCACACCTCGCTCTGGCCGACGCCGACCGCGGCGTGGGCCAGGACGATTTCGTACAGCGTCTCGCGCCGGGCCGCCGACAGTTTCTTGGAATCATCCAGTCCGTGCAGCAGGGACAAAGGCAGATCCGGTGGCAGGATTACCGCCGCCGCCAGCACCGGGCCGGCCAGGGGGCCGCGCCCCACCTCGTCGATGCCGCAGACCAACCCACCGATTTCTCGTTCCAGCAGACGATCGGGCGGCATCACGGCTCCATCTTGGCAAGAGGGGACGACGGGTGATGTTCCGCCGGATCAGCGACAGAAAACGACGTTTCCGCCGGCATCACCACCGGCTCCATTGGTTGCCGCCGGAACGGATCGGCAAGCCGGAACAGGCCGAAAGCGGCCAGAATCTGCAGCGGCGACACCGCGCCATCAGCCGCCAGATGACGGATACGGCGCGCCGCCATCAGCCACAAAGGACTGAGCATGAGGCTCAGCACGGTGACCGCCACCACCAGACGGGCATCGCTCGCGCCGATCAGTTTCTGAGTCTTGCCCAAATTGGCGAGCAGGAATGAAAACTCGCCGATCTGGGCCAGAATGACCCCGGTCAGGAACGCATGGGGCCAAGCTTCGCCCAGAAGCCGCAAAGCAAGGATGTTGAGCGCCGTCTTGAACAAGGTGACCATCGCCAGCAGCAAGAACACCGTCCCCAGATTGGCCCAGATGAAAGCCGGGTCCAACAGCAGCCCCACCGACAGGAAAAAGGCCACCATCAGCACGCTTTCAATCGGCTGGCTGCTGGCCAGCATGGTTTGGCGTTCCGATGAATTGCCGATCACCACCCCGGCCAGGAATGCGCCATAGGCCGCCGACAGCCCCACCAACTCCGCCACCGTGGCCGCACCGAAGCACCAGGCCAGCCCGGTCAGCGGCGACAGATCGTGATGCCCCGCGATCGTCCCGGCGAAAGGCAGCCGCACCGGCCGGCGCAGCAACAGCCAGAACAACGCCACCAGGAACAGCACCGACAGACCGATCTTGGTGAAATCCTGGACCGAAAGGCCCTTTTTCGCCAACGCGCCCAGCACCAGCATCATCGGCACCACAGCCATGTCCTGGGCGATCAGAACCCCGATGGCGGTGCGCCCGACATGACTGGATACGCCTTCCGAGCTTTCGATCAGCTTGATGCCGACCGCCGTGCTCGACACCGAGACGGAGAATCCCAGCAGAACCGCAAGCCCGATCTTCCAGTCCAAAAGCGGCGCCAGCAGCAGCGCAACGCCGACGCTGCCCGCGATCTGGATCACCGCCGTCCCGATGGCCGTGCGCCAGCCGCTGACGAAACGGCGCAGGTCAAGCTGCATCCCGATCAGGAACAAGAGCATCAGGACGCCGAATTCGGCCAGGGTCGACACCACTTCGCGGTTATTGATCAGCTTTAAGCCCGCCGGTCCCAGAACGACGCCGGCGGCGATATAACCGATGATCGCCGGCTGGCGCAGGCGGGCGAACAGGAGCCCGCAAGCCAAAGCGGCCAGGGTGACGATGGCGACGGCGGTGACATCGGAAATCTGAGGCATCGGGATCAGGTCCCTCGAACCGGTACGGCAGCGATATCTCGACCCATTTCATGGCGATTTTGCGGCGCAACCTTCTCCGATCCGATGTCGGCTTTCCACGGATCGGCGGCACCAAAATGTTCTACTAATGTTCTCATTCTGGCCTTATGCTTCCGCCATGAGAAAGGATTGCCCGAGCGCCGCCAGGGGCGCCGTCACCAACCCCCAATGCCGTTATGACCGATTGCGGACCGAGCCCGTCGACGACGGCTGGCCGGGAACGGCACGAAAGGCGCAGAGATCCGGCCTGACCAGGGTAATCCCCTCGCCGGCCAAAAGCATTATTTCCGCCAACGACTCGCCCGATATTCCCTTCGGTCAATCCATCAACCCTTATCGCGGCTGCGAGCATGGCTGCGCCTATTGCTTCGCCAGGCCGTCCCATGCCTGGCTGGGGCTATCGCCCGGGCTTGATTTCGAAACAAAGATCGCGGTCAAATCCAATGCTCCGGCACTGCTGGAGCGGGAGTTGCGCCGCCCCGGCTATCGCGTCCGCCCCCTGGCGGCAGGCAGCAACACCGATCCCTATCAGCCGGCCGAGGCCCATTGCCGCGTCATGCGGGCCTGTCTGGAGGTCATGGCCGATTTCCACCAGCCGGTGGCGATCACCACCAAAGGCGCCCTCGTCACCCGCGATATCGATCTGCTGGCGCCGATGGCCGCCCAGGGATTGGCCACCGTCCATCTCAGCATCACCACACTCGACCCCGTTCTGGCCAAAAAGCTTGAACCACGCGCGCCGCCGCCGGCCAAAAGACTGGCCGCGATCCGCGCCCTGGCTCTTGCCGGCATCCCCGTGGGCGTGATGGTGGCCCCTGTGATCCCGGTGCTGACCGAACCCGAACTGGAACACATCATGGCGGCCGCGCGCGAAGCCGGGGCCCAAACGGCGCATTACGCGCTACTGCGCCTGCCGCGCGAGGTGCAGGACATCTTCACCGCCTGGCTCCAGATGCATGCGCCGGACAGCGCCGGCCATGTGCTGTCCCGAATCCGCGCCATGCGGGACGGCGCGCTCGACGATCCCGCTTTCGGACGACGTTTCACCGGCGAGGGGCCAGAAGCCCAAATCCTGGCCCAGCGCGCCGCACTGGCCTGCCGCCGATTGGGTTTCTCACAAACCATGGCCCCTTTGGACACATCCCTGTTCGCGCTGCCGCCTCGGCGGGGTGAACAACTCAGCTTATTCTAGCGAAGACATCCATTTGGCCGGCAACAACAAGAGGGAACCACAACATAAACACAGCCTCCGAATTGCCGGATAGAAAACAGACCCAGACCGAGGATCGGGCGGGGTTGTTCATGATCATGCCGAGATTCTCTCCAATATTTTCATCGAGCAGACTGGAAACATCCGGTCGTTAACATGAAAAATCGAACCATTAGGCCCATCCCAGAATATGACGCCAAGCCCGCTATTCCACTCCACCCGCTGAAACAAATGGAAATCAACCCTGTGTTAAAACACTCGGCAATAACAATTGCCGCGTTCAAAGGTATCATTGTTTTTAAAGTGGGCGTTGAAACTTCACTGTTTTTTATATGCCATAATAGTAGCTGAAAAAAATATCCCATGCGTTACGATTCCAAAATCAACATGCCTGGGATATCGGGGGAAAAGACAATGCCGATGGAACAAGCCAGACAGGACCGCCGGTTCGTCGTCGCGATCATTCTTCCCGCGGCTCTGTTGATCGCCCTAGCGTTCGGAGGATTGGGCCTGTGGGTCTATCAGGTCTCTGGCGACGCATTACGGCGGGAGATCGACGCCACCGCAACAGCTATCGGCGATGCCGCCGTGGACGGCGTCCAAAAATGGCTGGACGGACGTTTGATGCTGGTCCAAGCCCAGGCCGAAGATATCGCAGCAGTCGATGCCGATTCCGCCGCCGTAAGACGGTTGGTCGACCGCACCTTTTTGAAATCGGTTTTTTCCGAAATCTATTTCGGCCATGAAAATGATGGCGCCTTCGACACCAACAGTCGGGCCCCCTTACCCGCCGGATTCGACCCCCGCAAGCGCCCCTGGTACGAAACCGCCGTCAAGGCCGGCGCGCTTACCTTGAGCGACCCTTACGAGGATGTCACAACCAAAAAACTGGTCATCGCCGTTGCGCAACCGATCACGGACAAGGCCGGTCTGAAAGGCGTGGTCGGGGCCGATATGCCCATCAACGCGCTACAAGATTTCCTGAACGGGCTCAATCTGGGCGGCCAGGGATTCGTCTTCCTGGTCGACGGGACCGGCAAGATTCTGGTCCACCCGGATGCCCGCAAGGTTCTGACGCCGTCGGGATTCGATCCGACCCGGCTTCGGGTGGACACCGATGATTCGGTAATCCGCTTCTATCCCATCGCCGGACTGACGGCGGCGAAATGGTATGCCGGCGTTTCCATAGACCGCGCCAAGGCCTACGCACCGCTGCGTCACCTCTCCAACATCCTGATCCTGTCCGTTCTGTCATCCATGATTCTGGTTCTTCTGCTGCTGGCTGGCCTGATCGTGCGTCTGGTCTCCCGCCCGCTCGTCCGTTTGACCGAAGCGATGACCGCCTTGAGCCGGAACCAACTGGACGTCTCGATCCCCGGGCTCGAACGGCGCGACGAACTGGGGGCCATGGCCTCTACCTTGGCCGTGTTCAGGAACAACGCCCAGGAGGTCACCCGCCTGCAGAGGGAACAGGAAACCACTCGCCTCAAAGCCGAAGAGCAGCGGCATGCCCTGATGGAACAGCTGGCCCAGTCGTTCGAAACCAAGGTTTCCTCCCTGATCCAGGACATGTTCGCCGCCGCTCAGGAAATGGGCGGCATGATGACGCAACTCGGCGCAAGCATGAAAAACGCCCGCGATGGCAGCGACACGATCGCGCATGCCACCGACGAGACGTCGGCCAATGTCCAGAACGTGGCGGCTTCGACCGAGGAAATGTCGGTTTCGGTTGAGGACATCGCCAAACGCATCGCCGAAAGCTCGGACATCGCCACCCGTGCCGCCTTGGGCGCCGAAAACGCGCGGCAAACCATCGAAGAGCTTGCCCGGCAAAGCGAAAGCGTCGGCGACATCGTCAAACTGATCAACGACATCGCCAGCCAGACCAATCTGCTGGCCTTAAACGCCACGATCGAAGCGGCCAGAGCGGGAGACGCCGGGAAGGGATTCGCCGTGGTCGCGGGCGAGGTCAAGGTTCTCGCCAGCCAGACCGCCAAGGCGACCGGAGAAATCGCCGCCCAGATCCAGGTCATCCAGGACGCCACACAGAAAGCCGTGGAAGAAATCCGCGGCATCGCCCAGGTGGCAGAACAATCCCGGGAACTGGCCACCGCAATCGCCTCGGCCGCCGAACAGCAGGACGCAGCGACGCGCGAAATATCCCAGAACGTAAACCGCGTCAGCCAGGGGACCCAGGCCGTGGTCGTGAATATCCGCGGTGTCCGGACCATCGTGATCGAAGCCAGCCAGCAGGCGAGCGCCGTTCAAGACGCCGCCAATACCCTGCTCGACCGTTTCAAGACGCTGGACGAATAGGTAAAGCTTTTCGTCGAAAGCGTACGCTCGTCTTGATCAGGAACGGCTCGCCTTGCCGGCAGCGGCCCCCCCGGCCGTTTCCAGCAGGGCGAGCAACCCCGACAACAGGGCTTCGGGCGTAGGCGGGCAGCCCGGAATGACCAGATCGACCGGCACGGCCTCCCCGATTCCGCCCTGGACGGCATAGCCGCCCGCGAACAGGCCGCCATCGGCGGCGCAATCGCCCATCGCCACCACCCATTTCGGGTCCGGCGTGGCGTTATAGGTGCGGCGCAGGGCTTCGCTCATGTTCGCGCACAAAGGCCCGGTCACCAGCAGAATATCGGCATGCCGCGGGCTGGCGACGAAATGGATGCCGAACCGTTCGAGATCGTAGGTCGGACCGCAGACGGCATGGATTTCCAGCTCGCAGGCATTGCAGGACCCGGCATCGACGGCGCGGATGGACAGGCTGCGCCCCAGCTTGACGCGGGCCTGCTGGTCGAGCCGTTCGGCCAGATGGGCCAATGCGCCGCTATCCGGGCCAGGAGAAGGAACGGCGCGGGGACCATGCAACAATTGGCGAAAGAGTTGGCGGAACAGCGACATGTCAGAGGTCGCTCCCGGAATAGGAACAATTGAAGGATTTGTTGATCAGCGGGAAATCGGCGACGATGTTGTTCTCGATCGCGGCTTCCAGCAGCGGCCACTGGAACCAGGACGGATCGCGCGGGTGGCAGCGCGCCACCCGGCCGGTTTCGGACAGGCGCACCCACATCAGGATTTCGCCCCGGAAGCTTTCGACCAATGCCATGCCTTCGCCGCCGCGCGTCGGGATCGGCCGGGACAAGGCGCCGCCCGGCATCGCATCCAAGATCGCCCCGATCAGCGACAGGCTGGCGCGCACCTCGCCGATCCGCACCCACAAACGGGCGTTGACGTCGCCCTCGGGCCGCACCGGCACGGCAAAATCAAGCTCGTCATAGGGCGCATAACCCGGTTCCTTGCGCGCGTCGTTCCCGTGCGAAGACGCGCGCCCGACATAGCCGCCCGCGCCGAAACGATGCGCCAGGGCCGGCGACACCACGCCGGTGCTGACGGTGCGGTCCTGAAGGCTGGCCAGATCGTCATAGATATTGACCAGCTTTTTGAACGGAATCCGCAGGCCGTCCACCAGCGCGCGTAAGTGTGCCGTCGTCTCGCGCGTCACATCCACCGCAACCCCGCCCGGAATCACGCAATCCATCAGCAGGCGATGGCCGAAACATTCCTGGTTGGCCGACAAGACTCGTTCGCGCAGAACCATCCCTTCGGCCAGCAGATAGGGAAAGGCGGCGTCGTTGCAGACTGCGCCAAAATCCATCAGATGGTTGGACAGCCGTTCCAGCTCGGCCAAAAGGGCGCGAATCCAGTCGGCGCGGGGCGGAGCCTGGGTATCGGCGGCCGCCTCGACGGCGCGGGCAAAGGCAATGGCGTAGGCGACGGTGGAATCACCCGAAATGCGGCCCGCCAGACGGGCTGCCTCCATCACGGTCCGACCCGCCATCGCGCCTTCGACGCCCTTATGGGTATAGCCCAGCCTTTCTTCCAGCCGGACGATCGTCTCACCGGTACAGGTAAAACGGAAATGGCCCGGTTCGATGATGCCGGCATGCACCGGCCCGACCGGAATCTGATGCAGCCCTTCGCCTTCCACCGCTAAGAAGGGATAGGCGAAAGGCGCATCCGCCGGCTTGCCCGGCGACAAGGACAAGGGACGGGTTGCGGACCAGCGGCCATGATCGAGCCAAGGCCGCTTATCCTTCAATCCTTCGGCCTCGAACCCGTAAAGATCGGCCAGCGCGCGTTCCAGACGGATCGCCGATGGCCGCACCGCCGACAGGGATGGAAAACGCCGGTCGGTCGGGGTCATCGACAGCACCGCGATCGAAGCGTTCACATCGTCATGCAGCGCGCAATGGACCTCGACCCCGTCCGCCCACAAACCCAAAAGCCGCCAGTCCGACGACACCGCCAGCCGGTCGATCATCGCCCGCCAGCCGGCTTCGTCGAGCTGATAGCGCGGCCAGGGACGGTGATGGGCGATCAGCCGCGCCCCTTTGAGGCAATCCGTCAGGGATTTTCCGTCCATCGCCGTCATCCCAGCAGCCTCGCCACCGATTGGAACCAGGCGACCAGCGGCGGCGGCAAATAGAGACCCGCAATCAGCGCCAGCAGGAGATGAGCCATCAGCGGGCCGTAACCCAGCGTCAAGGCGAGCCAGCCGGGCCGTTTATGCACGTCCCATCCGGTCAAGCGCGACGGTTCGCCGAAAGCCAGCCCTTGCAGCCGCATCACCAACGCGCCGAAGGCGACCAGCAGACCGACCAGCACCGGGATCGCCAGCAAAGGAGCCACGGCAAAGGTCGAACTGATGACCAGGAATTCGCTCATGAACACGCCCATCGGCGGCAGCCCGGCAATGGCCACCACCGCCACGACGAAGCTCCAACCCAGGACCGGCGCGCTGGCGGTCAGCCCCCTGATGTCGCGCATCCTTTGCGTGCCGGCAGCCTGAGTGATGAAGCCCACGGCGAAAAAGATCGCCGATTTGACCAGGCTGTGCATGGTCATATGCATCAGCCCGGCAAAATTGGCGAGCGGCCCGCCGATGCCGAAGGCAAAGGTCATGATGCCCATATGCTCGATCGAGCTATAGGCGAACAGGCGTTTGATGTCGCCGCGGCGGTACAGCATGAAGGAGGCCAGCAGCACCGACGAACAGCCCATGCCGATCATCAGCGGACCCGGCTGCAACGCCTGTTCGTTTGCCGACAGCAGCATCTTGAAGCGCAAGACCGCATAAAGGGCGACATTGAGCAGCAGCCCCGACAGGATCGCCGAAATCGGCGTCGGCCCTTCTGCGTGAGCGTCCGGCAGCCACGCATGCAGCGGCGCCAAGCCAACCTTGGTGCCGTAGCCGACCAGCAGGAAGACAAAGGCCAGACTGACCAGTTCGGGCTGGAATTCGGACGCCCGACCGATCATCAGCGTCCAGCGCATCGCCGCTTCGCCCTCGCCCATCGCCGGTTGCGCCGCCAGATAGACCAGCACCGTTCCGAACAGGGCCAGCCCGATGCCGACACTGCACAAAATGAAATATTTCCAGGCCGCCTCGATCGCCGGGCGGCTGCGATAAAGGCTAACCATCAGCACCGTGGTCAAAGTCGCCGCTTCGACCGCCACCCACAGCACGCCGATATTATTGGCGGACAGGGCCAGCAGCATGGTGAACATGAAGCCCTGATACATGGCGTGATAGAAGCGAAGCTGGGACATCGCCATATGGCGCACCCGGATTTCGCGGCCGATATAGGCGGTCGAAAACAGCGATGCGGTGAACCCAACGAAGGCGGTCAACACCACCAGATAGATGTTGAAATCGTCGATGAACAGAATCGGCCCGGCGGTGGGGCGCACGCTGAACAACCGCAGCGAGGCCGCAAAGGATCCGGCCGAAATCGCGCTGTTGATCCAGGCGGCAACCCGCCAGCTGGGCACAAGCGCCAGGAAAAATGCGCCCGCCAGCGGCAGCCCCAGAACCAGGAACAGGGTATCTGCGGAATCGAGACCCGTCAGAAGGTCTGTCATTGCCGCTCTCCCCGGAAGGTTTCGAGATAAGCCAGATCCAGGGTGTCGAACCGTTCGCGGATGCGGAAAAAGAAGATGCCGAACAGCACCATCGCCACCAGGACCGAAAACGCCACCGAAATCTCGACCACCAACGGCATGCCCTTGGCGCTGACGGCAGCCAGGATCAAGCCGTTTTCCAACGCCATGAAACCGATCACCTGGCTGACCGCATTGCTGCGGGTGATCATCATCAGCAGCCCCAGCAGCACCACCGACATGGCCAGGGCCAGAATCTCGCGCGTCAACGCCGTCGCCGTTTCCGTCACCGGCAGGACCAGCAGAATCGACAGCGCCACCAGCCCCACCCCTGCCACCATGGTAGGACCGATGCCAAGCGCGGTTTCGACCGTCCTGTGAATCCCCAGCCGCCGGACCAGCCAGGTCAGCGCGAACGGCACGATCATTCCCTTGAACACCAGGGCCACGCCGGCAGTGAGGTAAAGGTGCGGCGCATCCTGGATATGGGCCTGCCATGCGGCGGCGGCGGCCAGCGCCATCGCCTGGATCGAATAGATGCGGATCACAGCGAACAGGCGGCGCTGATAAAGCAGCCCGAATCCCATCATCAGCACGATCGCACCGATCAGATGCGCGATGTCGTAGGCGAGAGGCGCGTTATTTTCCATCGCCGTCACACCGCCTCGGACACATAGAGGAAAATGGTGCCGAGCAAAGCCAGCAGCAACGCGCCGCCCAGAAAATCGGACACCCGGAACAGGCGCATCTTGGCGATCGTCGTCTCGAAAACGCCCAGGATCACCGCCATAATGCAGACCTTGGCCGCCCAGGCCGCAAAGCTCAGCAGCACGGCTCCGGGCCCGCTGTTCGGACCCGCCAGGCCCCACGGCAGGAATAGGCAGGCGATGATCGACATGAACAGCAAAAGCCGCACCATCGCCGCCGCGTCCATCAGCGCCAGATGACGGCCGGAATATTCCAGCACCATCGCCTCATGCACCATGGTCAATTCCAGATGAGTCGCGGGATTGTCGATCGGAATCCGCCCCGATTCGGCGATCGCCACCATCACCATCGCCCCCAGCGACAAACCGATCGAAACCGATAGCCCGGCATGACCCGACATCACGAATTCGGCCATGTTGGCCGGGGCCGTGGTATGGGCCAGAAGCGACATGGTGAAGGTAACCATCAGCATCGCCGGTTCACCCAGCGAGGCGATGAACATCTCACGCGACGCGCCCAGTCCGCCGAAAGCCGTGCCGGCATCCATACCGGCCAGCGCCGTCATGAACCGGGCCACACCCAAAAGAGCCACCAGCGCGATCAAGTCGGCGGCAGGGGTCAGCACCATGTCGGTGGTGAAGGTCGGCATGATGGTCGCGGCCAGCCAGACCGAAACAAAGACCAGATAGGGCGCGTACCGGAACAAGGGCGATGCCGATTCGGGCACCAGCGCCTCTTTGCGCAGCAGGCGCAAAAGGTCGCGATAGGGCTGAAAGACGGATGCGCCCGGCCGCCCCTGAAGCCGCGCCTTGGTCAGCCGCGTGATGCCGGTGATCAGCGGCGCCATGGCGACGACCAGGATCGTGTGCAGGATGCCCCACAGAAACGGCGTCAGGACCATTGCTGCCTCACCGCAACGACCAACAACAGAATCACCAAGGTCGCGAACATCATCAGAAGATATTGGCGGATGGTCAGGAATTGCGTGCGGCTGAAGAAATCCGCGATGCGCAGCGTGACCTGGACGACCCGGCGGTAAAGCCCGTCCCAGATCGGATCGATCATCGACAGCGAGAAACGCGCCGGCGCGGTCGAACCGGGCGGCGGCATTTCCACCTGTTCGCGGGCGGCGAAGGCCAGGCTGCCGAAAACGCGGCGCAAAGGCTGGGATACGCTTTCCGCCGAATATTGCGCCTGCGCGTTGTCCTCGGCATGGCCGCAATCCCAGATCGGCGCGATACGGGTCCGTCTGGTGCCGAACCGGTGTACGACGAACACGGCGACCATGAACAGCACCGCACCGGTGATCAACACCATGGTGGCCGAATAGGAACCGGCGGTGGCGCTGATCGGACTAAGCCACGGCCAGCCCAGAGCCGCCGTGGATACCTCGACTTGGGCCAAAGGCTCGACCACGGTGGCGATTCCGGTCGTCACCATCACCGGCACCACGCCCAGGCACAGGCACAGGAAAGCCGGGATCGCCATGGCGGCGCGCATCGGCAGCCCCACTTCGGCGGCGTTGCGGGCGGCGTCGCTCCGCGGCCGACCCAGAAAAGCGACGCCAAAAACGCGCACGAAGCACACGGCGGACAAGGCCGCCGACAAGGCGATCGCCACCCCGACCACCGGCACGCCGAAGCGCATCGCCCAATGAGGCACGGTCGGTCCCTTGAACAGGGTTTGCAGCACCAGCCATTCCGAGACGAACCCGTTCAAGGGCGGCAGCGAAGAAATGGCCGCAGCCCCGATCAGGAAACAGAACCCCGTCGCCGGCATTACCTTCAGCAACCCGCCCAACCGATCGAGCTCGCGTTCGCCGGTCGCCATCTGGACCGCGCCAGCGCCCAGAAATAAAAGCGACTTGAACAAAGAATGGCTGACAACATGGTAAAGGGCCGCGACCAGGGCCAACGCCGACAGCGACAGGGCCCCATGCCCCCGGAACGCGGCGGCAAGGCCGAGGGCGATGGTGATCACGCCGACATTCTCGACCGTCGAATAGGCCAGAAGCTTTTTAAGGTCCGTCTGCATCAGCGCGTACAGGATGCCCAGCACCGCCGTCAGCGCGCCGACCACCATCATCACGAACCCCCAGGCCCAGCCGATTTCGCCCGAAAGATCGAACAGCACCCGGATGATTCCGTAGATGGCGACCTTGGTCATCACCCCCGACATCAGGGCCGACACATGGGACGGCGCCGCCGGATGGGCGATGGGCAGCCAGGCGTGCAACGGCGCTATGCCGGCCTTGGACCCGGCCCCCAGCAGAGTCAGCGCCACCACCATGGCGGTGACCGAACCGGACAGGGACGCGGCGCGCATCGACGCGAAATCATAGGCCCCGGCGGAGCCCGCCATCAGACCGAATGCCGGCAAAAGGCAGAAGGTCCCGAACATCGCCATGATCAGATAGACGGTCCCGGCACGGCGGCATTCCGGATCGCGGTGATTGGACAGAACCAGCAGCCAGGAAGACAGCGACATGAATTCCCACGACACCAGGAAGGCGAAGGCGTCGTCGGCGACGAGCACCCCGTTCATGCCGAACAGGAACAAGGGAAAGAAAGGCAGGATCCGGCGCGGTTCCGGGGCATGGCCGCCATAGCCGATCCCATAGATCGACGCCAGGAAGGACGGCACATTGATCGCCACCAGGAAAAAGGCCGACAGCGCGTCGATGCGGAAATGCAAACCCATCCAGGGCAGGCCGAACAGCGGCAGGACGATGGACGGAGCCTCTTGTCCCGGCCAGGAGAGATGGTGCATGCCATCGATGATCAAGGCCAACGCCGCCGCAGCCGTGGCGGCATAGACGATGCGCTGTCCCCGTTCGCTCCGCCCCAGCGGGATCGCGGCCAGCCCCAGCAACAGTAAGGCGCAGAGGGCGGCGGCGGCGATCATGGTTGCCTCATCGCCATCCCCGCGGACGGAACGGTGCGCCGGCCTTTCCCCGCCGCCGCCCGCGCATCGCGGGCAGACGAAAAGGAAAAGGACTGAACGCCCGCCTTGTCGGCTGGGAACATGTCGGCACCATAACGGACGAAGCCGGAAACGACCCCGGCTTTAGTGGGAGAAAATGTCCTGATCCGGCCAGCCGGCCAGATCGAGGGCGGCGCGCACCGGCAGAAAGGAAAAACAGGCCTGGGCAAGATCCATCCGCCCCTCGCGCACGAGAAGCGCATCCAGCTTTTTCTTCAGCGCGTGCAGATAAAGCACGTCCGAAGCGGCATAAGAGATCTGCTCCGGGGTCAGTTCATCGGCCCCCCAATCCGAGGTCTGCTGCTTTTTCGACAGATCCACGCCCAGCATGGTCGCGCAAAGCTCCCTCAGGCTGTGGCTGTCGGTATTGGTGCGGACCAGGCGGCTGGCGATCTTGGTGCAATAGACCGGCCGGCAGCTAATGCCGAAATGACGCAGGATCATCGCCAGATCGAACCGTCCGAAATGGAACAGCTTGGCGACCGATTCGTCGGCCAGCAGGCGGCGCAGATTGGGCGCGGCATAATTGCGGTCGGGGAAATGAACCAGATGGGCCGTCCCGTCTCCGGCCGAAAGCTGGACCACGCACAACCGGTCCCGGTTGAGGTCCAACCCCATGGTTTCGGTATCGATAGCGACGGACGTCCCGAAATCGAGACCAGCCGGTAAATCACCGCGATGATAGAACGTCGTCATGGGGTATCTTTCGCGCCAGGCGGGTCAGAAGCGGCGTCCCGTTCCGGTTGCCGCCGCCGTCCTCCTCCGGCGGAGCCCGAGGGATTTTTCGATCCCTCATCCGCCAGGAGGATGAGACGTTGGTGCCCAGGAGAAGACTCGAACTTCCACGACCTTGCAGCCACTAGAACCTGAATCTAGCGCGTCTACCAATTCCGCCACCTGGGCTTAGGGGCAGCGGCACACCCGAAATCAGGGCGTCCCGAGGCGGCAAGGGATACTGATAGCCGCTTCTGATGTCAAATGTTTTTCGGCAAAAAAACGGGGAAAAACGGACCGGGCCGGAATCACCCCCGCCATGAGGGCGGGTTGCCTGAAATCGAACCGGTCATTAATCTTGGGCTCAAGGTAGGGGGATTGCGTGAGGAAGACCCAATGACCGCCGCGAATCCAACCACAACGCCCACGATCCGGCTTCGCCGTTCCGGCCTTCCTGACGCCTTATTTTTCCGTTCATCATAAAAACGCCGCGTCCCGACACCGGCGCGCGCCTTAGCGCCAAGCATCTTCAAGGAACCAGCCGATGAAAAAAGCCCTCGTCCTCTTTCTTCTGATCCTGTCCGGCCTGGGCGTCTCCTCCCTGCCCGCCCGCGCGCAGCAGGACCAGCAGCAGGTGGTCAACACCGCACTGACGACATTGGAACGCATGAAAAAGGACAAAAACTTCCAGAAAGACTTCCAGCCGCGCCTCAACGCCGCCAAAGGCGCCTTGATCGTTCCCACCCTGTTCAAGGCCGGGTTCATTCTGGGCGGCCAATATGGCAACGGCGTCCTGCTCGTCCGCCGCGCGGACGGGTCGTGGAGCTATCCGGCCTTCTACACCATGTCGGGCGGCAGCCTGGGGCTTCAGATCGGCGCGGCGGGCAGTTCCATCCTGTTCATCATCATGACCGACAAGGGGCTCCAGGCGATGATGAACGACCAGTTCAAATTCGGGGCCGATGCCGGCGTGACCTTCTTCGTCGTCGGCGCAGGCATCGGCGGATCGAGCACCTCGGCCATGGGAGCAGACATCCTCGCCTTCGCCTTAAGCGGGGTAGGGCTTTACGGCGGGGTGTCGCTCGAAGGCACCAGCGTAGCGCCCCGCGAATCCTGGAATGCCGTTTATTACGGCCAGAACGTCGCCGCCAAGGCCATCGTCCTGGACGGTCAGGTTTCCAATCCCAACGCCGATGCCTTGCGCGAGATGCTGAGCCGCTGACAAAAGGAAACCCCTATCCGGGCGGCGCGCAAAGCCGCCCGCCCGGAGCGCCCCACCAGACGCGCCCCGCCAGCTTTTCGGAACGGAATTGAAATCAGTACGCGCCGCGGGAAGGCGCCAGGGAAGAAAGACGCGAGGCTGCCCCGTCATAGACCGGCCATTCGCCGGAGGCAAGCGACGCCAGGGACGGCGAGGACTGTCCCAGCAAGCTGCGATAGACCCAGTAATTGGCCATCACCCGGGCGACGAAAGCGCGCGTCTCCCTTGCGGGGATGCTTTCCATGAACAAAAGCGCATCGCCTTCATGGCGGATGGTCTTCAGCCAGCGCGCCACATTGCCTGGACCGGAATTATAGGACGCGACCAGGAACAGAAGATTGCCCCGGATACCGTCATCGTCCAGCAGCCTTTTGACGTAACGCTGTCCATATTCAAGGCTGACGGCAGGATCCGTCAGTTTGCCCCGCACCCCCAGCGTCCGCGCGGTGGCCGGCATCAACTGCATCAGTCCCAACGCGCCGGCGGGGCTTTTGGCCCGGGGATTGAAGCCCGATTCCTGGCGCGCAATCGCCAGAATCAAGGCCTTGTCCACCGCCCAACCGTTCAGCGGACGCCAATCGGGCACCGGGAACCCTGCGCCGTCATAAAGATAGCCCTCCCGGTCGCTCAACCGCAGCGCCAACCGGGGCAAGGCTGCGGCATGGGCAAGCGCCAGCAGCGACGGGGCCAAAGACGGGGTCGCCCTGTCGGCCAAGGACGCCAGTTCGTCTTCGGCCCCTTCCATATCGCCGATTTGCAGCAAGGCGAGCCCGCGCCGCGCCGCAGGCACGCGCATCAGGATTTCCCCGTCGAGATCGGTAAAGGGTCGCGCGTCCCAGGAATAATGAATGTCTTGGCCCAGCGTGCGCCGCGCCAGCAACCCGTAGAAAGAGCTGCTGTTGGCCGAGGCGAGATGCAGCCAGTGATTGACCACTTCCGGCCGGCCGGCAGCCAGATTGGCCCTGGCCGCCCAATAGGCCCCGGCCGAGGACAGCCAGTGCGAGGCGGACGGCGCATTGGCGACGGCCTCGAAATGACGCGCGGCGGCGGCGTGCTTATCCATCCGCCACAAGGACAACCCTGCAACCCAATGCGCTTCGGGCAGAACGTCGCCCGACCGCTCGGCCGCAGCCTCCGCCCATTGCAAAACCTCGGAATCGCGCCCGTCTCCGAACAGGGACGCCGCGAACGCGGTTTTCAGCTCGTCGATATCGACCGGCCTGAACAGGCGGGACAGACCGCCACTTTCCTTGATCAGGGCCGAAGCGCGCTCGAAATCCTTTTGGCGCAAGCTGGCGCGGAAACGCGCCTTGAACGCCGATACCTTGCGCTGTTCCGCCGCCGGCAAGGCGGTATTGACGGGGGCCGAGAAATCCTCCCACACAGCGCTTTCGTCAAGCTGGAGAGCCGCTGCGTTCGATCTCGCCGGCCGTCCGGCCTTTTGTCCGGCCAAAGCGCGGATGTCAGGCGCAAGCGCCGAACCGTCATAGGCGGCCAGCCAGGCTTTAAGCTCGGCGGCGCTGGGGCGGTAATCTTCGGAAAGGTAGCGCCGCGCCAGGAAATCGCCAACCAGCGAGGTGTCGTCCAGCCGGCGGATCAGCCGGTCCGCGCCGGCCCAGTCGCCCTTGTCCTGGGCGGCGGCGATGGCGCGATAAAGATCCGCGTCGGCCTGGGACAATACCGATGGCATCCCGGCCAGCCGTCCCTGCCGGGCCGCCGCCCAATCGATCGCCGCGATCTGGTTTTCGCCGTCCGGCGACACGGGGTCGTCGGCGCGGGCGGGCAGCGCCAGAAGCACAGAAAAAGACAAAAGAATCGGGAGAAGGGTGTTCTTCAGCACCGACCTTCCTTCGACTAAGGGCCGCTTCAAAAATCAACGAATTCGATGGTTGTCTTCAAATTTATAAATCGCCAACCGGGCCGAACGCAACAGTTTGCGTTCACCTTCTCCCTGGCCCGAACGCCGCTTTTTCGTCAGGCCGCCCCGTCGAGCCGTTTGCGCAAAGCAAGAAAATCAGCCCACGCCAAACGCTTGTGGACCGGAGTCCGCAAGAGATAGGCCGGATGAAAAGTCGGCAAAGCGGGGACGATTTTTTCTTCCGGCGGCAGGACGCAGTCATGCCAATGCCCGCGCAACCGGCTGATGGCGTCGTGCCGGCCGAGCAAGGCCTGCGTCGGCGCACCGCCCAAAAGCAGCAGAAAACGCGGTGCGACCAGTTCGATATGACGGATCAGGAACGGCAGGCAAAGCTCGATTTCGGTCTGTTCGGGCTTGCGGTTCCCCGGCGGACGCCAAGGCACCAGATTGGTGATGTAGCACGCGTTCCGGTCAAGCCCGATCGAAGCCAGCATGCGGTCCAGCAGCCGGCCGCTGGCGCCGACGAAAGGCAGCCCGATGCGGTCTTCGTCCGCGCCCGGCGCTTCGCCCACCAACATGACCCCCGATTCCGGGTTTCCATCAGCGAAAACTGTTTGCCGACATGTCTTCTTCAAGGCGCAACCCTCATATGCGAAGAGCGCGTCCTTCAGCTCCGCCAGCGTCCGGCAGGCCAAGGCGGGATGCGCGCCATCCAGAGCGGGCGACGCCGGAACA
Source organism: Rhodospirillaceae bacterium (assembly GCA_034926235.1). Classification (GTDB taxonomy): domain Bacteria; phylum Pseudomonadota; class Alphaproteobacteria; order Rhodospirillales; family Magnetospirillaceae; genus JAYFRE01. The sequence goes on along the minus strand of JAYFRE010000034.1, from coordinate 23,515 downwards.
ATCGGCAAAGATGGCCTATCTTCCCGGAAAACAACGGGTTGTTTCGGCGTCGCGGCATAACGGTCGATCGCGGTCTCGCCGATCGCTTCGTCCGCGCCGGCCGCGATATGCCAGCGTAGAATCTCTTCGGGCGTGAGGGATGCGTTCATGACCTTCAGCCTAACATGAGGATGGCTGTCGATACATCCTTCCGCCTGTGATATAGAACCGTTTTTCAGGTGGCATTCCCACGAGAGCAAAATTTAGAGAGGGCTTAAGCCAATGGAACGCGAAAGCATGGAGTTCGACGTCGTCATCGTCGGCGGCGGGCCATCGGGCCTGGCGGCGGCGATACGCCTGCGCCAGCTCGCCATCGAAAGCGGACGCGAACTGTCCGTCTGTCTTATCGAGAAGGGATCCGAACTTGGGGCGCACATCCTTTCGGGCGCGGTGATGGAGCCTCGGGCTCTCAACGAGCTGATCCCCGATTGGAAGGAAAAGGGCGCGCCCCTCAACGTCCCTTGCGGCGACGACAATATCTATTACCTGACCGAGAAGATGGCTCTCAAGCTGCCGGTGACGCCGCCTCCGATGGTCAATCACGGCAACTACATCGTCAGTCTGGGCAATGTGGTGCGCTGGCTGGGAACGCAGGCCGAGGAACTCGGCGTCGAAATTTTCCCCGGCTTTGCCGCCGCCGAGGTTCTCTATGACGAATCCGGCGCGGTCCGGGGCGTGGCCACGGGCGACATGGGCGTGGGCAAGGACGGTCAGCCGACCGCCAACTATACCCCCGGCGTCGAATTGCTGGCCCGCCAGACCATTTTCGCCGAAGGCGTGCGCGGTTCGCTGACCAAGGAAGTCCTGGCGAAGTTCGACCTCGAAAAGAACTGCGATCCGCAGAGCTACGGCGTCGGCATCAAGGAAATCTGGGAAATCGACCCGGCCAAGCACAAGGCCGGCACCGTGGTTCACAGCTTCGGCTATCCCATGGACAACAGCACCTATGGTGGGTCGTTCATGTACCATGCCGAAAACAACCAGATTTATATCGGCTATGTGGTCGCGCTCGACTACCACAATCCCTACATGTCCCCGTTCGAGGAATTCAACCGCTTCAAGTCGCATCCTTCGGTGCGCAAGGTTCTCGAAGGCGGGCAGCGTGTGTCCTATGGCGCGCGCGCCCTGGCCGAGGGCGGCTTCCAGTCGATCCCCAAGCTGACCTTCCCGGGCGGCGTCCTGATCGGCGATACCGCCGGCTTCCTGAACGTGCCCAAGATCAAGGGCATCCATACCTGCATGAAGTCGGGCATGGTGGCTGCCGACGCGATCTTCGAGGCTCTGGCCGGCGAAGCCGCCGGTCCGGTCGAAGCGACGGGCTACCCCGAGCAGCTCAAGAAATCCTGGGTGTGGGAAGAGCTGTATCTGGCCCGCAACTTCCGCCCCGCTTTCCATTGGGGCCGTCTGCTGGGTGCTGCCTATGTCGGGCTCGACCTTTACATCTTCCGTGGCCGCGCGCCCTGGACGATCAAGGTCCATGCCGATTACGACCAGTTGCGCAAAGCATCCGAATGCCAGCCGATCAATTATCCGAAGCCGGATAACGTGATCACCTTCGACCGCATATCGTCCGTCTATATATCGGGTGTGATGCACGAGGAAAATCAGCCCTGCCATTTGCAGCTGAAAGACCCCGAGGTCTGGGAAAAGGTCAATCTGGCTCTGTACGACGCTCCCGAGCAGCGCTATTGTCCGGCCTTCGTTTACGAGGTCGTGACCGACGCCGACGGGAAAAAGCGGCTACAGCTCAACCCGGCCAATTGCGTGCATTGCAAGACCTGCGACATCAAGGATCCGACCCAAAACATCAATTGGGTGGTGCCCGAGGGTGCAGGCGGGCCGAACTATCCCAATATGTAAAGGGATGGTTGGTCGGACAGGAGCGCCAAACAGGGTGTTGAAGATGGCAAGACGAGGATCGGCGGCATCGCCGGGTCCGGTAGTAAAAAGTCTGATCGCCCTTGCCGCCATGGCGTTCCTTCCGGCCTGTTCCGAAGGTCTGGGCGGACATCGGGATGGCGTGTTCGGAGAGGGATACAAAGTCTCGGTGGTCGAAATCGGCGAATCGGGGGCCGGAAATTATCTGGCCGGCCGGTTCGCCCTCGACCAGCACGACTTGGGCGCCGCTTCGGACTTTCTGCTGAAGGCCCTGGACCGGGACCCCGAAAATACCGAACTGTTGCAGCGTTCCCTGCTCGCCCTGGCGGCGGAGGGACGCATGGACGACGCCGCCGATATCGCGCGGCGTCTCCTTTCTTTCGATGCCGACGCCGCATTGGCGGCGATGCTTCTGGCCAGCCAGGACGCCCGGCAAGGCCGTTGGGAGATGGCCGAAAAACGGGTCGCGCGCCTGCCCCGCCGCGGCATCAACGCCTTCATGGTGCCGGTCATCATCGCTTGGACGCGCGCGGGCCAGGGCAATACCGGCGCGGCCATCGAGGCGCTGGCGCCTTTGTCCCAGACCAGCAGCTTCGCGATCTTGCACGACTTCCATGCGGCGCTGATCGCCGATATGGCCGACCGCCGCAAGCTGGCTGATGGCTATTACCGCAGCATGCTGGCGGGCGATTCGGGGCAGACCCTGCGCTCGATTCAGGCGGCGACGGCGTTCTACCGGCGTATCGGCCAGACGAAAACCGCGGACGAGATCACCGCCCGCTACTATCTGCATCGTAGCGATCCGTTCGAGGAAAAGGACGGCGGTCCGCCGGTGAAAACCGCGACGGACGGCCTGGCCGAGGCTTTCTTGAGCACCGCCAGTTCCTGGCGGCAAGGCAATCTGCCTGAATTGTCGCTGGTTTTCGCGCGCATGGCGCTCAGCCTCAAACCCGATTTCTCGCTGGCCTGGCTGTCGGTCGGCGAAACCCTGCAAAGCCTGGACCGGCCGGAAGAGGCCGACCGGGCCTTTGCCGAGATCGGTCCCGATTCGCCGGTCTATTGGAACGCGCAATTGCGCATCGCCGCGAACATGGATCAGACGGGCGATTTCGACGGGGCCGTGCGCACGCTGGAAGCCCTGGCCGCCCGCGATCCGGGCCGGCCTGAAAGCCTGGTGACGCTGGGCGACATCTATCGCCGCCATGAACGCTGGCTTGACGCCGCAGCGGCCTATGACCGCGCTCTGGCGATGAGCCCGCAGGACAGCCCCGATCTGTGGGGGCTTTATTATTCGCGCGGCATTGCGCTCGAACGCTCGAAACGCTGGCCGGAAGCCGAACGCGATCTTCTGAAGGCGTTGGAATTGCGCCCGGACGAGCCGCATGTATTGAATTATCTCGGCTATTCCTGGATCGAGCAGGGAGAAGATATCGACCGCGCCCGCAAGATGATCGAACGCGCCGTCGAACTGCGTCCCACCGATGGCTATATCGTCGATAGCCTGGGCTGGGCCTATTACCGTACCGGCGATTACGTCAAAGCGGTCGATATCCTGGAGCGCGCCGTCGAGCTGCGCCCCGAGGAGCCCACCATCAATGACCATCTGGGCGACGCCCTGTGGAATGTCGGACGGAGAAACGAGGCGTTCTTCCAGTGGCAAAGAGCACTGACCTTCAAGCCCGATTCCGACGTTGCTGAAGAAATCCGCAAAAAGATCGCGGAAAGAACTCCACCCGCCCCCGTGGCTGAAACCGCCCCTGAGGCGACAGCCGCCCCCGAGGCAGAAAGCATCCCCGCACCACAATGACCACACCAGCACGGCCCATCCGGATCTTCGCCCCGGCCAAGATCAATCTTGCCCTGTCGGTCGTGGGACTCCGCAACGACGGATACCACGATCTGGACAGTCTGGTGGCCTTTGCCGGCGTCGGCGACACCCTGTCCGTCCGGCCCGCACCGGTCCTGTCCCTGTCGGTCGGCGGTCCCAAGGCCGGCGCTTTGGCGCGCCAGCCCGACAATATCGTCCTCAAAGCCGCACGCTTGCTGGCCGAGCGGACCGGGTGCGATCAAGGGGCAGCCATCCATCTGAAGAAACGACTGCCGGTGGCGGCGGGCATCGGCGGCGGCTCCGCCGACGCCGCCGCGACCTTGAAGGCCCTGTGCCGTCTGTGGCAGCTTGATCCGGAAGCGATCGGGCTCGATGCAATCGCTTTGGAGCTAGGCGCGGACGTGCCGGTCTGCCTGGCCGGACATCCGGCGCGCATGCAGGGTGTCGGCGATCTCGTCCAGCCCCTGTCCGTCGGCCTGCCGCCGGCTTGGCTACTGCTGGTAAATCCCGGACGCGCCCTGGCCACCCCGGCGGTGTTCAAGGCCCGCCAAGGACCGTTTTCCGCACCCCGAACCCTTTTGGACCGCACGCCCTCCGACACCGCCGATCTGGCCGCCTTGCTGGCTCAAGGGGGCAACGATTTGACCGAGGCCGCCATCGGGCTCATGCCGGTGATCGAGCGGGTTCTCGATGATCTGGCCGCGTTGCGGGGGTGCCTGCTGGCGCGCATGTCGGGCAGCGGCGCCACCTGTTTCGGTCTGTTCGCCGACCAGGATTCGGCCCATCGGGCCGCCCTGGCCATGCAGGAAATCCACCATCGCTGGTGGATCGCTCCGGCCCCGCTGCTGGCCCCACAACCGGACGCGTCATAGCCCTATCCGGTCGTATAGCAACCGCCTTAGGCCCTATTCCCTGCCGTTCCTTCTTGATCGATTCTAAATCTTAGAATACGATATTTAGCGTCATGGTTCGGAACGAACACAATATCTTGAATTGACGGAGGCCGGCAGGAGCCGGTTGGTGTCCGTAGCCGCACGCGGCGACCCGGCTTTCTTCTTTGCCCGCCCTCCCGGAGACGGTGCCGAAGAAAGCCGGCGGATGCCTGTCCTCTGCGGTGCCGGAAATTCCGCCATGATTCCGTGGAACAATCACGGGATGAACGCTGGCGCACGGGGAAGCAATCCACCGTCCGCCATCCAGCGCCATCCCGGAAAACCCAAAGGGGATGACCGCTGATGACTGCGCTCGCTTACGATCCTATTGCCCAGGCACCCGAACCGATGCAGCAGAAACCGCGCCGTTCCGATCCTCCCCGTCCTGACGCCATCCGCCAAGCACCCGAGCGCGACGCCCTGTTGACCGCCTTCGGCAAGGCCACCCTCAAAGACCGTTATCTGCTGCCCGGCGAAAGCATCCAGGACATGTTCGCCCGCGTCGCCGCCGCTTTCGCCGACGACGACGCCCATGCCCAGCGTCTTTACGATGCGATGTCCCGGCTGTGGTTCATGCCCTCGACGCCGATCCTGTCCAATGGCGGCACCGAACGCGGCCTGCCGATCTCCTGCTTCATCAACGAGGTTCCCGACAGCCTGGACGGCATCGTCGGGGCCTGGAACGAAAATGTCAGCCTGGCCGCCCATGGCGGCGGCATCGGCACCTATTGGGGCGGCGTGCGCTCGATCGGCGAATCGGTGAAAGGCTGCGGCGAAACCTCCGGGATCATCCCCTTCATCCGCGTCATGGACAGCCTGACCCTGGCCATTTCGCAAGGATCGCTGCGGCGTGGTTCGGCGGCGGTTTATCTCGACGTCCATCACCCGGAAATCGAGGAATTCCTGGAAATCCGCAAAAGCTCGGGCGATTTCAACCGCAAAAGCCTGAACCTGCATCATGCCGTCAACATCACCGACGCCTTCATGGACGCGGTGCGCCAGGATGCGCTTTTCGATCTGAAAAGCCCCAAGACCGGTGAAACCCTGCGTCAGGTCGCCGCGCGGCCTTTGTGGCAGAAGATTCTGGAAACCCGGATGCAGACCGGCGAGCCCTATCTTCTGTTCATCGACACGGTCAACCGCGCCCTGCCGAAGCATCAGCGCGAATTGGGGCTGTCGGTCGCCTCGTCCAACCTGTGCGCCGAAATCACCCTGCCTAGCGGGACCGATCATCTGGGGCGCGACCGCACCGCCGTCTGCTGCCTGTCCTCGCTCAATATCGAGACCTGGGACGAATGGAACGCAGAGCCGGGTTTCGTCGAAGACGTACTGCGCTTTTTGGACAATGTGCTGGACCATTTCATCACCAACGCGCCGCCCGACATGGGCAAGGCGATCTATGCCGCCCTGCGCGAGCGGTCGGTGGGTCTGGGCGTGATGGGGTTCCACTCCTTCCTGCAGCAGAAGGGAATCCCGTTTGAAAGCGCCATGGCCAAGGCGTGGAATCTGAACATCTTCAGAAAGATCCGCCGCGACGCCGACGCGGCTTCGGTCCAACTGGCCCAAGAGCGCGGCCCCTGCCCGGACGCCGCCGAACGCGGCATGATGGCCCGGTTCAGCCATAAGCTGGCCATCGCACCGACCGCTTCGATCAGCATCATCGCCGGCGGCGCCAGCGCCTGCATCGAACCGATCCCGGCCAATGTCTATACGCACAAGACGCTGTCGGGCTCGTTCTCGGTGCGCAACCCCGCGCTTGCCCGCCTTTTGGCCGAAAAAGGGGCGGACAATTCCGATATCTGGCAATCGATCATCGAGCATGAAGGATCGGTCCAGCATCTGGATTGCCTGACTGAGGACGAGAAAGCCATCTTCCGCACCGCCTTCGAGATCGATCAGCGCTGGATCGTCGAGATGGCGGCCGACCGCGCGCCGCTGATTTGCCAGAGCCAGTCGATCAATCTGTTCCTGCCCGGCGACATCGATAAATGGGACCTGCACATGCTGCACTGGACCGCGTGGGAGAAAGGCTTGAAAAGCCTTTATTACTGCCGGTCGAAATCGGTTCAGCGCGCGGCCTTCGCCGGAGAGAGCGACAAGAGCACCGTCGCCGACGCCCCCCGCCGGACCACCGATTACGACGAATGCCTGGCCTGCCAGTAAGGAAAAGAACGATGACTCTCGGACATCTCGATCCCTTGACGCTGATCAACACCGGCAAGGTCGGCCTCCTGCAAAGCTCGGGCACCTACAATGTCGAACGCTACCCCTGGGCCTATGAATTCTGGAAGAAACAGCAGCAGCTTCATTGGATGGGCGAGGAAGTGCCGCTGGGCGAGGATTTGAAGGATTGGGCGTCTGATCGGGTATCGGACCAGGAACGCAATCTCCTGACCCAGATCTTCCGCTTCTTCACCCAGTCCGACGTCGAGGTCGGCGACAATTATCTGAAGCGTTACATGCCGATCTTCCAGCCGCTGGAAGTGCAGATGATGATGGCCGCCTTCACCAACATGGAGACGGTCCATATCGATGCCTATGCGCTGCTTCTGACCACGCTCGGCATGCCGCAGACCGAGTTCGCGGCGTTCCGCGACTATGCCGCCATGCGCGACAAGGCCGATTACATGCACGGTTTCGGCGTGAAAACCGTCGCCGACATCTCGCGCACGCTGGCCATGTTCGGGGCCTTTACCGAAGGTATGGCGCTGTTCGCCAGCTTCGCCATGCTGCTGAACTTCCCCCGTCATAACAAGATGAAAGGCATGGGCCAGATCGTCACCTGGTCGGTGCGCGACGAAAGCTTGCATTGCGAGGGCATCATCCGCCTGTTCCATGAATGGAATCGCGAGACCGGGGCGCTGACCAAATCGGTCCGTGACGACATCCTGGACGTCGCCGGCACCATGGTGGGGCTGGAGGAGAAATTCGTCGCACTGGCTTTCGAGCTGGGCCCCGTCCAAGGCATGAAGACCGAGGATATCTGCGACTATGTGCGCTATATCGCCGATTGGCGGCTGACCCAGCTGCGTCTGCCCCCGCTTTACGGCCATTTCGAGGAAACCGAGTCCGGCTATCGCCAGATCAAGCCGCATCCCCTGCCCTGGCTGGTCGAAATCCTGAACGGCGTCGAACACGCCAATTTCTTTGAACAGCGCGCCACGGAATATTCCAAGGCGGCGACGCACGGGGCCTGGGACGGTCCCGACGGCGTCTGGGCCCGTTTCGACCGGGCCTCGTAAAACAAAGGGCCTTGCCGGAAGCGGCAAGGCCCTTATGTCATCCGTTCAGTTCTTTTCTTTCGGAATGACCAGCACCTGACCGGGATAGATCAGGTCCGGATTGCGAATCTGTTCGCGGTTGGCCTGAAAGATCATGACGTAATCGACGCCTGATCCCAGGGTGCGCCGCGCGATCCGCCACAGGCTGTTCCCCGGTTCGACCGTAATCTTATCGCCCCCCGCCACCGGCTTCGCCGCCTGCTTGTCGCCCTCGGGCAGGGTGAAGCTGATTTCGGCACGGGCGACGACCTTGCCCTTGGCATCCAGTTCGTCAGCGCGGACGGTGTGCGTTCCCTGCTTGGGCGCTTGGCGAGGCGGCGCGCGCCATTGCCCATCATCGCCCGCTTTGGTTGCGGCCAGAGGCTGGTTGTCGAGATAGACCCGTACCTGGGCGCCGGGGGTTGCCTGACCGACAACGGACAACCGCCCCGATTCGTCATACCGCAGCCCGGTAATCGACACGCTGCCTGCCCCGGTCTGAGCCTGGGGCCCTTGCAGAATGTCGATCGACCCATCGGGATTGACCCGTACCGCCAGGGATGCACCGCCATTCTTGGAACGCTCCGGCACCACCAGAACCACCGGCGCTTGCGTCTCGCCGGTGCTGCCGTCCGGATTCTGGGCCTTCAGCGTCAATTCGCGCGGGCCGGGCGGCAGCGGTTCGTCGGTCACGAACACCCATTCGCCGCGATCATCGGCGATGACCCGGCCGATTTCCTTGCCGCCATCCAGGATCACCACCTCGGCGCGCGGCTCGGCGCGGCCGGCGACCACCGCTTCGCCTTGCGGATTGATGCGCACGATATCGAAGCTGGGCGGAACGGCAGCCGGCTGAGCGGCGTTCGGCGCGGCCGGCCGTTCAGTGGCGGTCGGCACGGGCGGCGGAGCGTCTTCCGTGTGCTTGTTCCACCAGCTTACGGCGATGGCGGCGACGATGATGGCAATGCCGGCGATGACGATCAGGCTCGGGCGTTTCACGGTATTTCTCTATGCATAGAGGCGGGGATTCATCCGTTTTGTACCCTAATCCTCCGCACAAGCGGGCGCAACCATGGCGGAGCGCTCCTTATCCCATTGCGGGGTGGTGCCAAACGTCCGGGTGATGTAAGAATTCCTCGTCCGTCGCCTGCTTTCCCGACCGAATTCCGGCGGTAAAGCCGCTTCGAGGCGTCTGGGGCGCACCCCAGCGGACAGCTTGACCCCGGTCCTCATAAACAGGATGTGCCTTGCCATGACGAAAATCACGGTCGCAAACCCCATTGTCGAGCTGGACGGCGACGAAATGACCCGGATCATCTGGAGCTTCATCAAAGAGAAGCTGATCCTTCCCTATCTCGATATCGATTTGAAATATTACGATCTCGGCATCGAATCGCGCGACCGGACCGAAGACCGGATCACAATCGAGGCCGCCCAGGCCATCAAGCAGTATGGCGTCGGCGTCAAATGCGCGACCATCACGCCCGACGAGGCCCGCGTCGCCGAATTCGGCCTGAAATCGATGTGGAAGTCGCCCAACGGCACCATCCGCAACATCCTGGACGGCACCGTGTTCCGCGAACCGATCATCTGCGCCAACGTGCCGCGCCTGGTGCCGAACTGGACCAAACCCATCGTCATTGGCCGCCATGCCTTCGGCGATCAATATCGCGCCACCGATTTCACCGTGCCGGGACCGGGGCGTCTGACCTTGACCTTCACCCCTGCGGACGGCGGCAAGCCGGTCGAGCGCGAAGTGTTCGCCTTCCCCAGCGCCGGAATCGCCATGGGAATGTACAATCTGGACGACTCGATCCGGGGATTCGCGCGCGCCTGCCTGAATTACGGTCTGGCCAAAAGCTGGCCGGTCTATCTGTCCACCAAGAACACGATCCTGAAAGCCTATGACGGCCGCTTCAAAGACCTGTTCCAGGAGGTGTTCGACCAGGAGTTCAAGACCCGCTTCGACGCCGCCGGCATCACCTATGAGCACCGCCTGATCGACGACATGGTGGCCTCGGCGCTGAAATGGCCGGGCGGATTCGTCTGGGCCTGCAAGAATTACGACGGCGACGTGCAATCGGACACCGTGGCGCAAGGGTTCGGCTCGCTGGGGCTGATGACGTCGGTGCTGCTGTCGCCCGACGGGCGCACGGTCGAGGCCGAGGCCGCGCACGGCACCGTGACCCGCCATTACCGGGAGCATCAGCAAGGCCGAGAAACCTCGACCAACCCGATCGCTTCGATCTTCGCTTGGACGCGCGGCCTTTACTACCGGGCGCGCTTCGACCGCACGCCGGATGTCGCCCGTTTCGCCGAAACGCTGGAGAAAGTCTGCGTGGAAACCGTCGAATCCGGTCTGATGACCAAGGATCTGGCGTTGCTGATCGGCCCCAACCAGCCCTGGCTGACCACCGGCCGGTTCCTCGACGCGCTTGATGGTAATCTGAAACAGGCGATGGCGGCCTGGCGCTAAAGCGCGTTTTTCAATAGTGCGGCGGCTTCTCGTTCGGGGGAATGCCGCCGCCCTGCTCCAGCGCTCCCAGCCTTTCGTCGGCCCAGGACAGCCGTTCCAGCAGCCGCTCGATCAGCCGCGCCTGCCCGGCCAGGACGTCCGATAGATCGTCGGCGACACGCTCATAATGGGCAAGCCGGCTTTCCAACGCTATCAAACGGTCCTCCACATCCCTGCTCATCGACGTTCCGCCCCTCGCCTTCGTTCCGAAAGAGGGCCAGATTAGCACCCGGTCTTGCGCGAAAGGCAAGCTTGTCGCACCCTCTGATAGTGTTCTGTCTCTAGAATAGGGTGGCGCCGAACGCCCCCGAAATCCCCGGCAAGGAGATTCCATGACACGGATAAAGGATGAAGGCGCCAACCCCAGACGGCGTATTTCCGGCGACGGCCTGCCGGCCATCCGTCAAAGTTTGACCGATCATCTGGTCTATTCCGTCGGCAAGGACCCTCTGCTGGCGACATCGCAGGACTGGTATCTCGCCGCCGCCTATTCGGTGCGCGACCGCCTGATCGAGCGCTGGACGCAATCGATGCGCCGCTATTACGACAATGATTCCAAGCGCGTCTACTATCTGTCGATGGAGTTCCTGATCGGGCGGGCGCTGACCAACGGCATGATCAATCTGGGGCTTTACGATGCGTTCCGGGAGGCGGTCGCCGATCTGGGCTATGATCTCGATCTGCTGCGCCGCTGGGAGGTCGAACCCGCCCTGGGCAATGGCGGTTTGGGACGGCTCGCGGCCTGTCTGATCGACAGCATGGCGACGCTGGACGTTCCCGGCTTCGGTTACGGCATCCGCTATGAATTCGGCATGTTCACCCAGCATATCGAGCAAGGCTGGCAGGTCGAAACGCCGGAAAACTGGCTGCGCTACGGTAATCCTTGGGAATTCCCGCGCCCTGGAATCGTCTATCCGGTGCGCTTCGGCGGCCGCGTGGTGCGTTTCAAGGACAATGAGGGCAATTGGCGGCACCAATGGGTCGATACCGAGGACGTGCTGGCCATGGCCTATGACGTGCCGGTGCCGGGCTATGGCGGCAAGACCGTCAATAATCTGCGCCTGTGGGCGGCCAAATCCACCCGCGAGTTCGACCTGAAATATTTCAATCAGGGCAATTATGTCGAGGCGGTGCGCGCCAAATACGATTCCGAAAATCTGTCCAAGGTGCTCTACCCCTCGGATTCGACCGAAAACGGCCGCGAACTACGCTTCCGGCAGGAATATTTCTTCGTCTGCGCGTCGCTTCAGGACATCGTCGCCCGATTCCGCAAGACCCACGACGATTTCGAGCGGATGCCCGATCACGTCGCCATTCAATTGAACGACACTCATCCGGCGATGATGGTGGCCGAACTGATGCGGCTACTGATCGACGATTACCGCTATCCCTGGGAACGCGCCTGGTCGATCACCGTCCGGGTCTGCGGCTACACCAACCACACGCTGATGTCCGAAGCGCTGGAAACCTGGCCGGTCGATCTGTTCCAGCGTCTGCTGCCGCGTCATCTCGACATCATCTTCGAGATCAATCAGCGCTTCTTGAGCGCGGTGCGGCATCGCTGGCCGGGCGATACCGATATCCTGCGCCGCATGTCGCTGATCGACGAAGATCAAGGACGGCGCGTGCGCATGGCCCATCTGGCCATCGTCGGCTCGCACACGACCAACGGCGTCGCCGAGATTCATACCGATTTGATGAAATCGACCATCTTCTCGGATTTCGAGCAATTCTCGCCGGGCCACATCATCTGCGTGACCAACGGCATCACGCCCCGCCGCTGGCTGCTGGCCGCCAACCCCATCCTGGCGGCGCTGATCACGGATGCCATCGGCGATTCCTGGATCACCGATCTCGACGCACTCGAAGCGCTGGTCCCGCTGGCCGAGGACACAGCCTTCCGCGAACGGTTCGCCGAGGCCAAAAGGGCCAATAAGACCCGCCTCGCCCGGCTGATCGACACCCGCCTCGGCGTTACGGTGGATGTCGATTCGCTGTTCGACGTCATGGTCAAGCGCATGCACGAATACAAACGCCAGCTTTTGAACCTGTTGCATGTGGTGACGCGCTACAACCGCATCCGCGCCAACCCGACCGCCTTCACGCCGCCGCGTACGGTGATCATCGGCGGCAAGGCGGCCCCCGGCTATCAGATGGCCAAGCTGATTGTAAAGCTGATCAACGACGTCGCCGATGTCATCAACAACGACCCCCTGGTCGCGGGCCGGCTGACATTGTTGTTCTTCCCCAACTACAATGTCTCGGCCGCCGAAACGATCATCCCCGGCGCCAATCTGTCCGAACAGATCAGCACCGCCGGCACCGAGGCTTCGGGCACGGGCAACATGAAGCTGGCCTTGAACGGGGCGCTGACCATCGGCACCTGGGATGGCGCCAATGTCGAAATCTGCGAAGAGGTCGGCGAGGACAATATGTTCCTGTTCGGCCTGTCGGCCCAGGATGTGACCAGGACCCGCCGGGCCGGTTGGGATGCCCGCGCCGCCATCGACGCCCAGCCGGAACTGGCCGAAGTGTTGCGGATGATCGCCTCGGGCTATTTCTCACCCGACGACCCGGACCGTTTCCGCCCGATCGTGGATAGCCTGACCGTCGGCGGCGACCATTACCTGCTCACCGCCGATTACGCGGCCTATATCGCCACGCAGGAACGCGTCGATCAGCTTTACCGCGACCCCGGTGAATGGAACCGCAAAGCGATCCTGAACGTCGCTCGCATGGGAAAGTTCTCGTCCGACCGCACCATCCGCGATTATGCCCGTGATATCTGGCATGTCCGGCCCGCGCATGACGCCGCCCCCTGACGGAAATAGGGGCCGGCGGCGTTCAGGGGGTCTTGGCCAGACGCGCTTCGACCGCTTTGACCGTTTCGGGCGATAGATGCTTCTTCAGCGCGTCGATGGCGATGGCCGGTTGAAAGGACATGTCGTGGTCCATCAGCTCGACCTGATCGTTGCGGGCGGCGAGACTGTACCAATAAAGCGCTTCGGCCCCGTCCGGCTTGACGCCCCAACCCGCTTCATACGCCGCGCCCAGCATGTACTGTCCGGCGGGATGGCCATGGCCGGCCGCCTTTTTCAGCCATTCGATCGCTTCCCCAGGGTCGCGCGCCACACCGCGTCCGCGCAGGATCATGCGGCCGATGGCATATTCGGCGTCGCCATGAGGCCCGTGCGACGCCGCCTCGCGGTAATAGCGCAAGGCCGTCGCCAGATCGCGCGGTCCCAGATTGGCGTTCTCGTACAATAATCCCAGCGCATAAAGCGCGTCGGCATCGTTCCGGGCCGCCGCCTTTTCGTACCAGCTTTTGGCCTGGGCCGTATCCACCGGCATGCCGAGTCCGAAGTGATAAAGATAGCCGATTCCATATTGGCAACGGGGCTCGGCTTCGGCGCAATCGGTCCAGATCTGATGCGCAGCCCTATAATCACCACCGCGAAAGGCCGCCACGCCGTCATCATATCCCGCCGCAGCCGGACCGGCGGCAGCAAGAACCGTCAGCAAGGCGATCAGGGCGAAAGACGGTGGAAATCTCATGTCTTCAAGCTTATACCGTGCCGTGCGGTCCCTGTCACCCTCGCCCCGGACCGGCGGGCAATGCATTTTTTTATCCCCAAAATGCTTTCCGGGGTTGTCTTACGCGAATCGAATAAGCACAATCGGAAAAATGGATCGGTCAAGAATCCTAAAAATCGCGTCGTCACCGAAGAGGGAGTTTCAGGGGGTGCATAAAGGAATCATCGCCGCCTGCATCGCAGGCGCCCTGTTCTTTAGCGCGGCCAGCGCGTCCGCTCTTCAGTGTGTCCCTTACGCACGCGATATTTCTGGAATATCCTTAAGCGGCAATGCCTGGACTTGGTGGTCTGCCGCCGCCGGTCGTTATGATCGCGGCCAGTCTCCCATCGTAGGATCCGTTCTCGTCTTCAAGCAGCATGGATCGATGCGTTATGGCCATGTCGCCGTGGTCCGTTCGCAGGTCAATTCGCGCGAGATTCGTATCGATCATGCCAATTGGGGATCAAGCCGCATCGGCGGACGCGGCAGCGTCGCCACGGACGTTTCCGTGATTGATGTGTCTCCCCGCAACGACTGGACCCAAGTCAAGGTCTGGAATCATATCGCCAAGGATTTCGGCACCAAGGTCTATCCCGCCTACGGTTTCATTTATGCCGAGGCTCCTGTTCGGCTCCAGGCGAAGCTGGTAGTCCAATCCCGGCAGGCGCTCCCGATTCCCGTCGTCGCCAAACCTTCGGCACCTCAGCCCGTTTTGCAGCATGAGGATCCGGCTGAGGCGCCGGCCAAGGACAAGCACAAGACCGAAGCCAAAAAGACCGAGCCCAAAGCGGCCCCCGAAATCAAGACCGAAACTGTCGCCGCCATCCCCGTAGCGGCCGAAAGCCCGGTCAATGATGACGACGCCCTGGCCAAGCGGTTCGGTTCCGGCCGGTACAGATCGTCCCACTGACGGCGTTCCGGCACTGCTCTCCTCAACGGTTCGGAACGGCGTCCCGCGCTATTTCCATGCGGCCGCGCCATCGGCAACGCTGCCATCCGGTCGATCTTCTTGAAATCGGCGTGAAATAGGACGACAAGCTCCAGATATCCTATACTTCCGGCGTCAGGCCCCGTCGCCGGAGGTCTTTCGCCGTTTATCACGAACCATCCGAAGAGGCCCGATCCGATGACTGCCCCGCTTTCCCCGCCCCTCGCCGCCGGCACCATCCGGGAGATGGCCAACGCCATCCGTTTTCTGGCCGCCGACGCGGTCGAGAAAGCCAAATCCGGCCATCCCGGCATGCCGCTCGGCATGGCGGACGTCGCCACGGTCCTGTTCACCCGGTTCATGAAGGTCGATCCCGCCCAGCCGTCCTGGTTCGACCGCGACCGCTTCGTGCTGTCGGCGGGTCATGGCTCGATGCTGCTTTACGCGCTCGCCTATCTGACCGGCTATGCCGATTGCGATCTGGACCAGATCAAGAATTTCCGCCAGTTCGGCGCCAGGACCTGCGGGCATCCGGAATATGGCCATATCGCCATCGCCGACACCACCACCGGCCCGCTGGGTCAGGGCATCGCCAACGCCGTCGGCCTCGCCTTGGCCGAACGGATGATGGCCGCCCGCTGGGGTTCCGATCTGGTCGATCACTACACCTACTGCATCGCCGGCGACGGCTGTCTGATGGAGGGCATCTCGCAGGAAGCGATCGCCCTGGCCGGCCATTGGCGGCTGTCCAAGCTGATCCTGCTGTGGGACGACAACCATATCTCGATCGACGGCGACACCGCGCTCGCCACCAGCGAAGACCAGCGCGCCCGTTTCGCGGCCGCCGGCTGGAACACCGCCGCCGTGGACGGCCATGACCCGGAGGCCGTCGCCGCCGCCATCGCCGCCGCGCGCGCCTCGGACAAACCGAGCTTGATCGCCTGCCGCACCACCATCGGCTGGGGATCGCCCTCCAAGGCCGGCAGCGAAAAAACCCATGGCTCGCCCCTGGGGGCCGACGATATCGCCGGCATGCGCAAGGCCCTGAACTGGCCCCATCCCGCCTTCGAGATTCCCGCGCCGCTGCTCGATGCCTGGCGCGCCGCGCCGGCGCAAGGGGCGAAAGCCCGCGCGCTTTGGGAAAGCCGTCTGGCGGCGCTGCCCGCCGACCGTGCGGCAGAATTCCGCCGCACCCTGGAAGGCCGCCTGCCCGAGGGCGTCGGCCAAGCCCTGGCCGCTTTCAAGGAACGGATCGCCGCCGAAAAACCGTCCATGGCCACCCGCAAAGCCAGTCAGGAGGTGTTGAACATCCTTCAGCCCCTGATCCCGGAACTGATCGGCGGCTCGGCCGATCTGACCGGCTCGAACCTCACCAACACCAAGGTCAGCCATTCGGTCAGCCGCGACGATTTCTCGGGCAACTACATCCATTACGGCGTGCGCGAGCACGGCATGGGCGCGATCATGAACGGGCTGGCGCTGCATGGCGGGCTGATCCCCTTCGGCGGCACCTTCTTCGTCTTTTCGGATTACATGCGCCCGTCGATGCGCATGGCCGCGCTGATGGGGCTGCGGGTCCTTTACGTGCTGACCCACGATTCCATCGGTCTGGGCGAGGATGGTCCGACCCATCAGCCGATCGAGCATCTGGCGTCGCTGCGCGCCATGCCGGGATTGCTGATGTTCCGTCCCTGCGATCCGATCGAAACGGCGGAATGCTACGACATCGCCCTGTCCGGCCCGGCCCGGCCCGCGGCTCTGGCGCTGTCGCGCCACAATCTGCCGACCCTGCGCAAGGCGGGGACGGAAAACCTGTCCGCCAAGGGTGGCTACATCCTGTCCGAAGCCGATGGTCCCCGTCAGGCGACGCTGTTGAGTTCGGGCTCCGAGGTCGAACTGGCGCTGGCCGCCCAAGCCTTGCTTAAGGAAAAGGGCGTCGCCGCGGCGGTGGTGTCGGTTCCCTGCTGGGAGCTGTTCGACGCCCAGCCGGTTTCCTACCGCCAGACCGTTCTGGGCGGAGACGTCGCCGTCAAGGTGGCGATCGAAGCCGCCAGCCCCTTCGGCTGGGAACGCTATGTCGGCGACAAGGGCGTCGTGATCGGCATGCAGGGCTTCGGCGCATCCGCCCCTGCCGGCGAGCTTTACACCCATTTCGGCATCACCGCCCAAGCCGTGGCGGACGCCGTTCTCAATCGTTTGGGATAAGAAGGAGTTTCCGTCATGGCTTTGATTTCGCTGCGCCAGCTCCTCGACCACGCCGCCGAGCATGGCTATGGACTTCCGGCCTTCAACGTCAACAACATGGAACAGATGCTGGCCGTCATGGCCGCGGCCAAGAAGACCGACAGCCCGGTGATCCTTCAGGCCAGCCGGGGCGCGCGCACCTACGCCAACGATGTGGTGCTGAAGCATCTGATCCAGGCCGCCATCGAACTTTACCCCGATATCCCGGTCTGCATGCATCAGGATCACGGCAACGCGCCTGACACCTGCTTCTCGGCAATCACCAACGGCTTTTCCTCGGTGATGATGGACGGCTCCTTGAAGGAGGATTCCAAGACCCCCGGCGACTGGATCTACAATGTCGGCGTGACCAGCAAAGTCACGGACGTCGCGCATATGGTCGGCGTCTCGGTCGAAGGCGAGCTGGGTGTGCTGGGATCGCTGGAAACCGGCAAGGGCGACAAGGAAGACGGCCACGGTTTCGAGGGCACGCTCGATCATTCCGCGCTGCTCACCGATCCCGATCAAGCGGTCGATTTCGTCACCAAAACCAAGGTGGACGCGCTGGCCATCGCCATGGGCACCTCGCATGGGGCCTATAAATTCAGCCGCAAGCCGACCGGCGACATCCTGGCCATGAACGTGGTCAAGGAGATCAACCGGCGCATGCCCAACCTGCATCTGGTCATGCATGGTTCGTCGTCGGTGCCGCAGGAATTGCAGGACATCATCAACCGCTATGGCGGCGAGATGCCCCAGACCTTCGGCGTGCCGGTCGAGGAAATCCAGGAAGGCATCCGCCACGGCGTGCGCAAGGTCAATATCGACACCGATTGCCGCATGGCCATGACCGGCCAAATCCGCAGGGTGCTGATGGAAAAGAAAGCCGAATTCGACCCCAGAAGCTATCTGAAGCCGGCCATGGCGGCGATGCAGGCTTTGTGCGAGAGCCGTTACGAAGCCTTCGGCACCGCCGGGCGCGCGTCCGGGATCAAGGCGATTCCGCTGGCCGACATGGCCAAACGTTACAAGGACGGCGCGCTCGATCCCAAGCGGGCCTGACGCGATCTTTTTGAAGGACCGGCCCCGATCAGAGGCCGGTCCTTGGTTTTTCAAGGCGTTTCGTTCACCTTCCGGCAAGGCAGGCCCTATGACCGTCAAGATCGCCCCGTCCATCCTGTCCGCGGATTTCGCCCGTCTGGGTGACGAAGTCCGGGCCATCGACGCCGCCGGCTGCGATTATGTCCATGTCGATGTCATGGACGGCCATTTCGTCCCCAACCTGACCATCGGACCGATGGTGGTCCAGGCGCTGCGTCCGCACAGCGCCAAGGTTTTCGACGTCCACCTGATGATCGCTCCCGTCGATCCCTTCATCGACGCCTTCGTCAAGGCCGGGGCCGACATCCTGACCATTCACGCCGAAGCCGGGGCGCATCTGGACCGCAGTTTGCAACTCATCCGCTCGCTGGGCTGCAAGGCCGGAGTCTCGCTCAACCCCTCGACACCGGAAAATGTGCTGACCTATGTCCTGGACAAGATCGACCTCGTTCTTGTGATGTCGGTCAATCCGGGGTTCGGCGGCCAGACGTTCCTCGCCTCGCAGATCGAAAAGATCCGGCGTGTCCGCGCCATGATCGGCAGACGTCCGATCGAGATCGAAGTCGATGGCGGAATCACCCCGGAAACCGCGCCAGCGGTCATCGCCGCCGGAGCCGATGTCCTGGTGGCGGGAAGCGCTGTCTTCAAGACCGCCGACTATGCCGCCAATATCGCCGCCCTGCGCCCCCTGGCGTCATAAAACTTTCACGCTTCTGTCATCGGGCTGTCGCGCGAGGCCGCTATTGTTTGCGCGACCGGCGGGCGCCTCCGAAATGCGTCCGCTTTTCGTCAAAGCGGAATCGGAGGATCAATGTTTAGAAAAACTCTTGCTGTCGCCGCCCTGGCTACTCTGGCATTCGCGGCCAGCGCCGAAGCGCGCGACCAGATTCGCATCGTCGGTTCGTCCACCGTTTACCCCTTCTCGACGACTGTCGCCGAGCAGTTTGGCCGCAGCAGCGCCTTCAAGACCCCGGTCGTCGAAAGCACCGGTTCGGGTGGCGGCTTCAAGCTGTTCTGTGCCGGCGTTGACGAGAACACGCCGGACATCACCAACGCTTCGCGCCGCATCAAGAAGAGCGAAGTCGATCAGTGCGCCGCCAACGGCGTTTCGGGCATCACCGAAATCGTCATCGGCTATGACGGCATTGTCATCGCCAACGCCAAGAACGGCCCCAATCTGGCGCTGACCCGCGAGCAGCTTTTCAAGGCCATCGCCAAGACCGTCCCGGTCAATGGCGCGCTGGTCCCCAACCCCTACAAGAACTGGTCGGACATCGATCCCTCCCTGCCCAAGGAACAGATCACCGTCTTCGGGCCGGCCTCGAATCATGGCACACGCGACGCCCTGGTCGAACTGGTGATGGAGCCGACCTGTGAGAAGCTCCCCGAGATCAAGGCCTTGAGCGGCGACGCCAAGAAGGTCGCTTGCAGCGCGCTGCGTGAAGACGGCGCTTATGTCGAAGTGTCCGAAGATTACTCACTGACCCTGCAGAAGCTGAAGACCCAGCCCCATGCGGTCGGCGTGCTGACCTTCAGCTATCTCGACCAGAACGGCGACGTCATCAAGGGCGCCACCATCGACGGCAAGATCGCCACCTATGAGAACATCGCCGCCAGCCAGTATCCGCTGTCCCGGCCCCTGTTCTTCTACGTCAAGAAGGACCATGTCGGCAAAATCCCCGGCATCAAGGAATTCATCGCCGAGTTCACCTCGGACAAGGCTTTCGGCCCCGAAGGCTATCTGTCCGACAAGGGCCTGATCGCCAGCCCCGACGCCCAGCGCGTGATGGAACGCGAAAAGGGCCGCACTCTGGTCGATCTGAAACTTTAAGGGTATTCTCGCCACGGCCGGATCGGCGGCGTCCCCGCTCCGATCCGGCACCCTTTCCCTGCACGGTTCCGATCGGCGATTTCCATGACTTTGCTCATCCTTGTCGCTTTCTTGTTTCTTTTATCCATGATCGGCTACCGGATGGGACGCAGCCGGGTCGTCGGAATGGTCCGCCAAGGCGCCGGCACGTTTCATTCGCTGCCTTCCTATTACGGCGTCTATGTCGCCTTGTGGAGCGCCCTTCCCGCGCTCGCCCTGCTTACCGCCTGGCTCGCCTTCGAACCCTCGATCCTGGAATGGATCGTCGTCAACGGGTTGCCCCCCGACCTCCAGACCCTGCCGCACGATCAGCTCGGGCTGTTCATGAACGAGGTCGAGACCCTGGGCAACTCCGGCAAATTTCAATTCGCGTCGAGCCCCGCCGTCCTGGAAGCGGCCCAGCATTACCGCTCCATCGCCGGGACCGGTTTCGCCGCCATGGCCGCCCTCGTCCTGGCCGTCGCCGTGATCGGCGGCTCTCTGGGAATGCGCTACATCCGCCCCGCCCTGCGCGCACGCAACCGTGTCGAGCAGGTGGTGACGGTTTTCTTGGTCGCCAGTTCGACGGTGGCCATTTTCACCACCATCGGCATCGTCGTCTCGCTGCTATTCGAATCCCTGCGCTTCTTCCATCTCGTCCCCATCACCGACTTCCTGTTCGGCACGAGCTGGAGCCCGCAGATGGCCATGCGCAGCGATCAGGTCGGCTCGTCGGGCGCGTTCGGGGCCGTGCCTTTGTTCACCGGCACGCTGATCATCAGCGTCATCGCCATGCTGGTCGCAGTGCCGATCGGGCTTTTGTCAGCCATCTATATGGCCGAATACGCCCACCCTAAGGTCCGCGCGGTCGCCAAACCGCTGCTGGAGGTCCTGGCCGGCATTCCCACCGTCGTCTATGGCGTCTTCGCCGTCCTGACCGTCGCGCCCGCCCTGCGCGGCCTGGGAAGCCTCGTCGGCGTCTCCATCGCCTCGGAAAGCGCGCTCACCACCGGATTGGTGATGGGCATCATGATCATTCCCCTGATTTCGTCCCTGTCCGACGACGTCATCACCGCCGTGCCGGACAGCCTACGCCAGGGCGCCTACGGGCTGGGCGCCACGCAGTCCGAGACCATCCGCCAAGTCGTCGTCCCCGCCGCCTTGCCCGGCATCATCGGCGGCGTCCTGCTCGCCTTCTCGCGCGCCATCGGTGAAACCATGATCGTCGTCATGGCCGCCGGATTGTCGGCGCGGATGACCGCCAATCCGTTGGAAGCGGTGACCACCGTGACCGTTCAGATCGTCACCTTGCTGGTCGGCGATCAGGAGTTCGACAGCCCCAAAACCCTGTCGGCCTTCGCGCTTGGACTGGTCCTGTTCGTCGTGACCCTGGTTCTCAACGTCGTCGCCCTGGGCGTCGTACGCAAATATCGGGAAAAATATGAGTGAACTGACCAACGCCATGGCGTCCTCTCCTTCGATCGAAGCAAAGGTCGAAGCCAAGCTCGCGCGTCGCCGTGCCGCCGAACGGCGGTTCCGCGCCGCGGGCTTCGGAGCCATCGCCATCGCCATCGGCTTTCTCATCGTCCTGCTGGGCAGCATCATCGCCAAGGGCTATCCGGCCTTCGTCCAGACCGAAATCCGGATGCCGATTTATTTCAGTCCCGAGATCATCGATCCCAGCGGCCAGCGCGAACCGTCGGTCCTGGCCTCGGCCGACTACGCCCAGCTCGCCCGCCAGGCGCTGATCGGCCAGCTTGGCCTGCAGGACCCCGATCGTGGCGCGCGCCGCCAGCTTTCGGCGCTCTTAAGCCAGGGCAACGATGTCGTCCTGCGTAAGATGGTGCTGGACGATCCGGCCCTGATCGGCACCACGCAAGAAGTCTGGCTGCCGGCTCCGGCCGCGCTCGACCAGTTGATCAAAGGCCACATGGCGCGCGAGGCAGACAAAGGCGGGCAGTTCAATGAACGCCAATTGGGCTGGATCGACCAATTATCCGCCCAGGGGCTGCTGCAAAAGCGGTTCAATCAATGGCTGTTCTCGAACGGCGATTCCCGCCAGCCTGAACTGGCCGGCCTCAGAGGCGCGATCGTCGGGTCCTTCTTCTCGTTGCTGGTGACGCTGGTTCTGTCCTTTCCCTTGGGCGTCGCCACCGCCGTCTATCTTGAGGAATTCGCGCCCAAGAACCGCTGGACCGACCTGATCGAGGTCAACATCAACAATCTGGCCGCCGTGCCGTCGATCGTCTTCGGCCTTCTGGCGCTGGCGATCTTTCTCAACGTCTTCGGGCTGCCCCGCTCGGCGCCGCTAGTCGGCGGTCTGACCCTGACCCTGGTGTCGCTGCCGACCATCATCATCGCCGCGCGCGCCTCGCTGAAGGCGGTGCCGCCCTGGATCCGGGAAGCCGCGCTGGGATTGGGCGCGTCGCGCCTGCAGATGGTGACCCACCACGTCCTGCCGCTGGCCATGCCCGGCATCCTGACCGGCAGCATCATCGGCATGGCTCGCGCGCTGGGCGAATCCGCGCCACTGCTGATGATCGGCATGGTCGCCTTCATCGTCGACGTGCCCGCCACGCCGATGGACCCGGCCACGGTGTTGCCGGTTCAGGTCTATCTTTGGAACGCCAGTCCGGAACGGGCCTTCGTCGAAAAGGCGTCGGCCGCGATCATCGTGCTGCTGGTGTTCCTGATCGTCATGAACGCGGCGGCCATCTATCTCCGCAAGAAATTCGAACGCAGGTGGTAAACCGATATGTCAGTGACCCAAGAGCAGGCGTTCTCTCCGGCCAACCCGGACAGCGCCGCCATTAAAGTCGCCGCCCATGACGTCAGCGTCTTCTACGGCGAAAAACGAGCCCTGGACGGTATCGACCTTGATATTCGCGTCAACGAAGTCACGGCCCTGATCGGTCCGTCGGGCTGCGGCAAATCGACCTTCCTGCGCAGTCTCAACCGCATGAACGACCTGATCGAAGGCTGCCGGGTGACCGGAACCATCACCCTGGACGGCCAGGACATCTATGACGCCGAACTGGACCCGGTGCAGCTTCGCGCCCGCGTCGGCATGGTGTTCCAAAAGCCCAATCCATTTCCCAAATCGATCTTCGACAATGTCGCTTATGGCCCGCGCATCCACGGGCTGGCCGAAGGCGGCGAAGCGCTGGAAGAGATCGTCGTCGGCAGCCTGGAGCGCGCCGGTTTGTGGAGCGAGGTCAAGGACCGGCTGAAAGAGCCCGGCACCGGCCTGTCCGGCGGGCAGCAGCAGCGTCTGTGCATCGCCCGCGCCATCGCGGTCGCACCCGAGGTCATCTTGATGGACGAGCCCTGCTCGGCCCTGGACCCGATCGCCACCGCGCGCATCGAGGAACTGATCGACGAATTGCGCC
>JAYFRE010000076.1:0-6577 GCA_034926235.1 Rhodospirillaceae bacterium | reverse complement strand
AGAAATCCTTCGCCGCGCGCGGCGGCAAGGTCACGGGCGCAGTCGGCTACGAGCCCAAACAGCCGAGCTTCCGCGGCGAAGTGCAGAAAGCCGGCGCCGGCAAGCCCGAGGCGCTACTGGTCATCGCCTATACCGGTGATGGCGTGCCAATCCTGAAGCAGGCGCTGGAAAGCGGTCTGTTCAAGCATTTCCTGCTGTCCGATGGCATGCGCGCGCCCGAGATCGTCGAGACCCTCGGCGCGGATTTCCTGGAAGGCGCCGCCGGCACCTCGCCCTCGCCCCTGCCCGGCAATTCGGCCTCCGACAATTTCACCGCCGCCTACAAGGCGTTCTACGGTGAAAACTCGCCCAAGCCTTATATCGACACCTATTATGATGCGACCTATATCGCCGCCCTGGCGGCTGAGCAGGCCAAGTCCAACGATCCGGCCAAGATCGCCGTCGCCATCCGCGCCGTGACCACCGGCGATGGCGAAAAGGTCGGCCCCGGCGAATTCGCCAAGGCCAAGGAGATTCTCGCCAAGGGAGGCAAGATCACCTATGTCGGCGCGTCGGGCCCGATCCATTTCGACGCCAACGGCGACACCGGCAGCACCTTTGCCCATTGGGAAATCACCGGCGGCGACTACAAGACCATCCGCATCTTTGAACCCAAGCCGTAACGGCCGGACCGTTCCGTCCAACCGTCACATGCAAAGGGGGCCGATCCGGCAACGGATCGGCCCCCAAGCTTTTTCGCCGGACACGCGCCGCCGGTTTTTTCAGTCCAGATTCTCGCGGCTGATCCGTTTGTTCAGCCGGCGGGCCAGATAATCGCCCAGCGACTGGAACCCCTGCACCATCGCCACCAGCACCAGCACCACGATCAGCATCATTTCGGGCTGAAAACGCTGATAGCCGTAACGGATGCCGATATCGCCCAGGCCGCCGCCGCCGACCGCGCCCGCCATGGCCGAATAGCCGACCAGGGCGACCACGGTAATGGTCAGCCCCGCCACCAGGCCGGGAAAAGCCTCGGGCAACAGCACCTTCAAGACGATTTGCCCTGGCGTCGCCCCCATCGCCAGCGCCGCTTCGATCAGGCCGCGATCGACTTCGCGCAGCGCCGTTTCGGACAGACGCGCAACGAACGGTACGGCCGCCACCGTCAGCGGCACCATCGCCGCCGGCGTGCCGATCGAGGTGCCGACCACCAGACGGGTGAAAGGAATGATCGCCACCAGGAGAATGATGAACGGAATCGAGCGGCCGATATTGACCACCGTGCCGAGGACGCGGTTGAGCAGGCGATGTTCCAGGATATGGCCCTTGTCGGTAATCACCAGCAGGATGCCGAGCGGCACGCCCATCAGAGCAGCCAGTAAGGACGACACGCCGACCATCGCCAGCGTCTCCCACAAACCGCCAAGAAGCAGATCAATGACCGGCTGTGACAACATGGCCCAGCACCTCCACGCGCAAATTGTGATTCCGGATGTCGGCGATCATGGCCTCGACCACGCCGTCCGCGCCACTGGCCTCCAGCACCATGTTGCCGTAAGGCAATCCCTGGATGTAATCGACATCGGCCTGCAGGATGTTCAAAAGAACATCGTGACGGCGCACCATCTCGGCCACGACCGGAAGATTGGCCGAAGGACCGGTGAAAATAATGCGCAGCACCGCCGCCTCGCCGGGTCCGGGCGGGCCGTCCTTAAGCCGTACTTTAAGGTGCGCCGGCAGCTGACGATCAACGACGTCGCGCAGGATACTGCGCGCCACCTCGCTTCGGGGCTGGGTGAACACATCGAACACGCTGCCTTTTTCGACGAAATCGCCGTGATCCAGGACAGCGACGCCGTCGCAGATCTCCTTGATTACCGACATCTCATGGGTGATCAGCAGGATCGTCAGTCCCAGCTTGGCGTTGATGTCCTTCAAAAGCGCCAGAATCGATTTGGTGGTCTCGGGGTCGAGCGCACTGGTGGCCTCGTCGCACAGCAAAACGCTTGGATTGGGCGCCAGGGCCCGGGCGATGCCGACGCGCTGCTTCTCGCCGCCCGATAAGGCGATCGGGAAGCGGTGGTGTTTATCCGACAGCCCGACCAGATCGAGCAGCGGCAAGACGCGCTCCCGGATCGCCGTCTTATCCCAGCCGGCCAGTTCCAACGGAAAAGCGACATTGTCGAACACGGTGCGCGAAGACAGCAGATTGAAATGCTGGAACACCATGCCAATGCTGCGCCGCGCCTGGCGCAGGGCCGCGCCGTCCAGCGCCGTGACCTCCTGTCCCGCGACATGGATGCTGCCCGCTGTTGGACGTTCCAGCAGGTTGACGCAACGAACCAGGGTGCTCTTGCCCGCCCCCGACCGGCCAATGATGCCGTAAATTTCGCCTTTCCGGACGGACAGATCGATGCCGCGAAGGACCTCGGTCGCCCCGTTTTTGCCCTGAAAGGTCTTGCTCAGACCCTTGATCTCAATCATACCCCGTCCCTAAAGGTCTTTATCAGACAATGCGCCGTCCGGCCCCGATCCGCGCTGATCGTGCCTTCCGTCCGCCTTTATGCGCGGCGGATATTACGGACGACGACGCCAATGGTCAAAACCATCCGTAATCACCTCTCCCCCTTACACCATTTGCCCGTTGTCGCCCAGGCCGCTCCGGTCTATATTGCCAAATGATTATGTAGTAATTACAACTACACCACCACGTTAATGTGATTAATGACCGCGGACAGGGGGCACGCCCCAATAGCCTCCATCCTTCGAGGAGACACTCGCATGATTCGGACCAAATGGTTGAAATCGGCCGGACTCGCCGCCGGGCTCACCTTGTCGCTCCTGACCTCCGGCGCTTTGGCCGCCGAGACGATCAAGCTGGGCGTGATGGGCGGCCCTGAAGAGGAAATCGCCGAAGCCGCGAAGAAAGTCGCGGCCGGCAAGGGATTGGACGTCCAGCTCGTCATCTTCTCGGACTATGTGCTGCCCAACGCGGCTTTGGACGCCGGCGAGCTTTACGCCAACGCCTTTCAGCATCAGCCCTATCTCGACGCCCAGCTCAAGTCCCACAATTACCGCATCGTTCCCGTCGGCTACACCATCGTCGAACCGATCGGCCTTTATTCCAAGAAGATCGGAAAAGTCGGGGATCTGAAGAACGGGGCCAAGATCGGTATCCCCAACGATCCCAGCAATGGCGGCCGGGCGCTCAACCTTCTTGCCGCCAATGGCCTGATCAAGCTGAAAGACGGCAAGGGATTGCAGCCGACCCTGCTCGACATCGTCGAAAATCCGAAAAAGCTGGTCATCGTCGAACTGGACGCCGCGCAATTGCCGCGTTCCCTACCCGATCTGGATGCCGCCGTCATCAACACCAACCACGCCTTGAATGGCGGGCTGCATCCGGGCAAGGACGCGCTGCTGCAGGAACCGCGTCAGAACAACCCCTATGGCAACATCATCGTCGTGCGCGAGCAGGACAAGGACAAGGACACGACCAAACTCCTGGTCGAGTCTTATCAGTCTCCCGAGGTTGCCAAATTCCTCGAGGAACGCTTCCACGGCGCAATCCAGCCGGCTTGGTAAGACGCCTTCGGCATGGGACCAAGGGGCGGGCCGGAAGGGCTGCCCCAGTCCTTGAGTCTAGGCTTGGAACAAATATTCCGACTAAAAAGCAATATAAGAAATATTTATCCTTATTGTTTGATAAATACGAAAGCTTCCCGCCTTCCACGACCGGATCCGTTCGCATCATTCCTTCCGTCCAGGACCATGCCTTTGGCTATTGACAGGTCTTATGTCAAAGGTTATGTTCCGTTCCCAATAAGAGCCCATAAAGGGCAAGGGAACGTCATTGGGAAGGCAGTGTTTCACATGAGGTAATAGACCGCCCCCGTCTTAGGCCCCGGCCTCGAGTGTATGGGCCCAAGACAGGGGTGGTCTTCTTTCCGGCCTGCCGGAAACGAGGTCATTCCGGAGGTTTACCCTCCAGAGCCATGGTATTCTGTAACCTTGCGCCGCCGCCCCTCCATCGGCGGCGTCTTTTCTAATGGAAAAGCGGACAGGCCGCCTGTTCGCTTTTCCTGCCGCACCAAGCGGAATCCAGCGGATGGGAGCCTCCCATTCCATCTCCCGGAATCGGGAAGCAGATGCGGCCGTTCTGAAACCGAGATCTATCCGGAAGATCATAGCAACGCTCCGGCCATCCCTTTTGCCAACCGCGTCACAAGACTCCGGAACGAAAAAAATCCAGGATTTTTTTCCAGATCATTAAGAACAATCTTCTAATATTATCATGCGATAAAAATATAGCTTAAAACGCTGCGCCGAATCGGTCGTGAACGTATTTGATCTATGCTTTCCGTCTAGTTCACCACAAGATCAACCCGACCGCACAGAGGCCTCTTTCACCCCCTTCTCCCCCTTGTTCTCAACAGCTTTCGCGCCGGTTCCCTCCCGTCCGACCAGGGGCATGATTCAACATAAAATAAAAGTGAAATTTTTTTTCGTGCTAATTCCGTTCGTTTTGCCCTATTTTGTCGCCGCCGCGAGAGGTCAGGCTCATCCGGTCTGTCATAGGGCTTCTCAATGCCTGTCCATTCGGGTTATGATATGCATTATGGTTTAATGATGATTATTAACCCCCATTAAAAACGGGGCTGGCCGATGGGACGGCGAGGACTCATACAAGTTTTCGCGCCCCTGCAATTCCCGGCCATCTTGCTTAAGGCTGTAAAGGTGTTTTGCCGAAGCCTGTAGCGCCCTGGAGATCTTGTCCGAGACCTTCTTTTTCATTTGAAAACTGAAGGGAAAACGGAGAGCAAGATATTTTGAATTATTATTATTACAACAACACGTCGGTATGGTGACCGGATTCCAGGAGAGCGTTTCCCATGGTTTTCAGTTGGTTTCATCTTGCCATCCTCTTGTTTCTGGCCTTAGGCGCTGGCTTCGCCCTTGGGCCGATGGCGATTTCCAAATTGCTCTCCCCCAAGGCGCGGGGCGGCGATATCGGCATGGCCTATGAGTGCGGCGTCCCGCCGCTCGGCAATGCCCGGGCCAAGTTCGGCATCAACTACTATGTCTACGCTCTGATCTTTCTTGCCTTCGATGTGGACGTGCTCTATCTGTTCCCCGTCGCTGCGCAATACCACGCCAGCGTCGGCTGGGAGCCCTTCGTTAAGCTCCTGATTTTCATCGTCTTTTTGTCTCTCTCGATCGTCTATTTCTGGGCGAAAGGTGTCTTTACATGGCCGCGCAGGATCCAGTTCTAATCAAGCCGGAGCTCACCCCTGAGGAACGCGAAGCCGGTGGGGTTTTCATCGAGCCTCCCGTCGTCCGGATCAAGGCCGTGGAAAACGTCCTCGACATCTGTCGGGCGATGTCCTTGTGGCCGGTGACCTTCGGTCTCGCCTGCTGCGCGATCGAGATGATGTCGGCCAGCATGTCGCGTTTCGACATTTCCCGCTTCGGCGCGGAAGTGTTCCGCCCCAGCCCGCGTCAGTCGGATCTGATGCTGGTGTCGGGCACCGTGACTCGCAAGCTGGCTCCGGCGGTGGTTCGTCTTTACGAACAGATGCCCGCGCCGCGTTTCGTGCTGGCGCTGGGCAATTGCGCCATCGCGGGCGGACCCTTCAAGTTCAAGGACCAGTACGGCATCGTTGAAGGCGTGGACAAGCTGATCCCGGTCGATGTCTATGTGCCGGGTTGCCCGCCGCGCCCCGAGGCGCTGCTTGAGGGCCTGTTCACGTTGCAGGAAAAGCTGACCGGACGGCGCTGGTGGCCGGAACCCAAGCAAGGCGGCTCGCTAAACAGTCCGGAGCAGGGCCAATGAGCGCCGCATTGTTCGACGGTATCGACGTCGATTATCTGGCCAAGTCCGACTATGCCAAGACCGGCCTGCATTGGACGGTCTTCCTGCCCGCCGGTGAACTGCTTGCCGCCGTGACCGCTCTTTATAAGGCGGAATACACGCTTGAGGACATCACCGCCATCGACGCCAAGGAAGGCTATCTCGTCACCTACCGGTTCGAGAACATGGCCGCGCCGGAACGGACTGCGCTTCGCGTCCTGGTCCCGCATGACGCGGCCGAACTGCCGTCGATTGCGTCGGTGTTCCAGGGTGCCGAATGGCACGAGCGCGAGACCTTCGATTTCTACGGCATCGTCTTCCCGGGCAATCCCAATCCGGTTCCGCTCGTTCTGCCTCACGACATGACCGAGCATCCCTTGCAGAAAGCCGAGAATGCGCGCGTTTCGCTGGTGGACATGATCCCGCCCGGCGAGATGGTTCGCTCCTCGCCCCGTTTCACTCTCTACGCCCCTCCTCCCGCCGAAGGCGGCGAGACGGCGTCGGTCTGACCGGGTTTCGTCCCGAACATCCAAGGATCATACGGAAACGAAGATGCGCTACGAAGAAATGGGCCTGACCGACGGGGATTTTTATACCCGTAACTTCGAGAAGCAGGCTCGGGACGACACATTGATCGTCAATGTCGGCCCGCAGCACCCCGCCACCCACGGCGTCCTGCGCATCATCGTCGAGCTGGACGGCGAATATGTCGTCCGCGCCGAGCCGGTGCTGGGCTATCTGCAT
>JAYFRE010000163.1:0-4373 GCA_034926235.1 Rhodospirillaceae bacterium | reverse complement strand
AGATGTCCTCGGCGGCAGCCACGGCAGTGCTGGGTGCGGTGGAGCAACACCAGCAGATAGCCATGGCCTATAGCCCCGACAGCGGCGTTGCTACTGGCTCGGCAAGTCACGACCGCGCTCTCTGGGGCCAGGTTCTTGGCGGCGGTGCCCGACGCGGCAGCACTGCCGATGCCGACGGCTATACGCTGGGAAGCTTCGGCCTTGCCACCGGCCTTGACCACCGCTTCACTTCCAGCACCATGGGCGGCGCGGCGCTTAGCTGGGTGCGCACCTGGTCGCAAGGCCGCGACGACTCGACTGGATCGTCGTCAATCCTCGATAGCTACCAACTGACCTTTTACGGCACCTATCGGATCGACCGCGCCTTCGTTGACGGGCAGTTGGGCGTGGGCTGGAACGAGTTCGATCAGAAGCGCGCCATTCCCTTTCTCGGGACTACCGCTGCGGCCCAGTACAGTGGTCAGCAATACCTTGCCAAGGCCACGGTGGGTTATGACGTGCCGGTTGCTGGCAATGTCACGGTGACGCCACTGGCAAGCCTGCGTTGGCTGCGGAGTGTTACCGATTCCTATGACGAGACCAGGGCCGGCGCCGCCAATCTGTCGGTGGACCGGCGCGGCATCAACAGCCTATCCCAGGACCTGGGCGGCAAGGTGAGTTGGAGCTTGCCTACTGATTTCGGCATCCTCAAACCCGAGATGCGGTTGGCCTGGGTGCACGACTACACCCGCGGCCCCATCGCCACCAGCGGTCTCATCGGTGGGGAGAGCTTCGCCGTTTCCGTCCCGCGCTCCTCCGCCAACGGCGCCCGCATCGGACTCGCTGCCTCTCTCAGCGGCAACGATTCCGTGTCCTTCCGCTTCGACTATGAAGCGGAATTGCGAACCCGTTACCAGAGCCATACCGGGTTGGTGAAGGCTGTTTGGGGGTTCTAAGACGTAAACTCATAAAGGGGATTCCTAGCGGTTCCTCTTTATGATTCAGATGTGGGCGAGCTTCGTTAGACCAGAAGTCTCCGACCGCGGCCAGGACGGCGGAAACGGCAATGGCCACGCCGGTTTTCGGCGTGGCCATTGTTCAGCACCCAAGGGGCGGGAATGCCCGCCCCCCGAAACGGGTATGATTTACGCTTTGGCGTCCGTTTTCGGTTCGTCCGGGTCGCGACCGCCCCAGAATCCGGCCAGCAGCGAGCCCGAGAAATTATGCCAGACGCTGAAGATCGCGCCGGGAATGGCGGCGATGGGGTCCAGATGGGCCACCGCCAGAGCGACGGCCAGACCTGAATTCTCCATGCCAATTTCAAACGAGATCGCCTTGCCCTTGCGGTGATCCATGCCGACCGCCCTTGCTGCGCCATAACCCAGGCCCAGACCCAGGCTGTTATGCAGCACCACGGCGACGAAAGCGATGGTGGCCACGGTCGCCAGCTTGGCCGCGCTCAAGGCGACGACGATGGTGATGATGGCGATGATCGCAAGCACGGAGGCCAGCGGCACCAGCTTGACGACTTTCTTGATCGCGTCGCCCGCCAGCATATTGATCGTCACGCCGACCGCGATCGGAGCCAGGACGATTTTCAAAATGTCGATCAGCAATGCGCCGGCGTTGATCGGGATCGATTTGTCGGCCAGGAACAGGAACAGGAACGGAGTCAGGAACGGGGCCAGCACCGTGTTGACGCTGGACACCGTCACCGACAGCGCGGTGTCGCCCTTGGCGATGAAGGTCATGACGTTGGAGGCGGTGCCGCTGGGGCAGCAGCCGACCAGGATCAGGCCGGCGGCCAGCGACGGCGGCAGGTTCAAGATTTTGGCGACGGTGAAGGCGACGCCCGGCATGATCGCATAGCGCAAAAGGACGCCGGCCAGAACGTCCTTGGGCCGCTGCAGGACCAGCTTGAAGTCCTCCAGGCTCATGGTCAGGCCCATGCCCAGCATCACGATGCCCAGCAGCCACGGAATGGTGAAGCCGTACCCCTTGAACGGCTCGGGCATGAGATAGGCCATAAGGGCGAACAGGACCACCCAAAGCGGAAACAGTTTCGTGATGAATTTGACAATCTTATCGACAGCATCCATGGCTTCGATCCCCTCAAATGTCGGTGTTCCGCCGGTTTGGGATGAAAAGCGCCGCCCGGACGGAACGCACTCGCGAACAGCCGGGCTTGCGTCGGGTTCCGGCCTTCCCCCATATGTCTCACAGGGCGGCGGACTTCGCCCGGCTTTCCCCACATATCCTTTGCCTGGTGCGACGTCCGGAGAATCGCGGTCCGGAACCAGGGTTCGCCCGTTTCCTCGGGCGCCTGCGCGTTTTACCGCGCCGCGTTCCTGAATCGACGGCAAAGAAGCCCATCATCGACACTGTCCGACGGGAATTAGTCTCGTTTCGGTTTTAATTGTCGAGAAAAATATTTCATCACAACCCTCCCCGGCGTCGACATTCAGGTATGGGCGAGGGGTGATTCACGCAATATGGTTGCCAGCGATGCGTTTATTCCCGCTGCGGCGCAATGCTGGCGCCGATGCCGCTTGACTTGATGGGCGTGCATCGTCATGGTGTCGCATCCGCAAAATGACGCGGGCGACGGCATATGGCCGCGTGAAGGACGACACCTATCGTCCCGCCGCATGCTTTCCCAATTTCTCGACCAAAAGACAGCTCCCATCACGCTACGGACTCTGTCCCCTTGAACCGCCGCTTTCGGGCCGGACGGCGTCGTCGTCCATTGGCTGGAAAGCGCCTTGTGAAAGAGCAGAATTGACCCAACATTTTTCCGATCTTGGTCTGGCCGCGCCGCTTCTGGCCACCATCAAGGCGCAAGGCTATGACACCCCGACGCCGATTCAGGCCAAGGCCATTCCCCATATTCTCGAAGGGCGCGATCTGATCGGTATCGCCCAGACCGGCACCGGCAAGACGGCAGCGTTCGCCCTGCCGATCCTGACCCATCTGTTGGCGGATCGCCGCCCTGCGCCGCGCGGCGGCTGCCGCGTCCTGGTTCTGAGCCCGACGCGCGAACTGGCCAGCCAGATCGCCGACAGTTTCCGCAGCTATAGCGCGGGGTTGGGTTTCTCCGTCACCACCGTGTTCGGCGGCGTTTCCTATAGCGGGCAGACCCGCGCCCTGGCGCGGGGTATCGATGTGCTGGTGGCGGCGCCCGGCCGTCTGGTCGATCATCTGGATCAAGGCGTGGCCGATCTGCGCGGAACCGAAATCCTGGTGCTGGACGAAGTCGATCAGATGCTGGATCTGGGTTTCGTCAAGCCGATCCGGCGCATCGTCCGCGACATGGCGTTCCGGCGTCAGAACCTGTTCTTTTCGGCGACCATGCCCAAGGAAATCCGTTCCTTGGCCGTGGAACTGCTGAAAGACCCGGTCGAAGTCGCGGTGACCCCGGCCGCCACCACGGTTGAGCGCATCGAGCAGTCGGTGCTGCTGGTTGAGACTTCGCGCAAGCGCACGGTTCTGGCCGATCTGTTCTCGCAGCACACCATGACGCGGGCCATCGTCTTTACCCGCACCAAGCATGGCGCGGACCGGGTGGCGCAGCATCTGGAACGTGTCGGCATCACCGCCCAGGCCATTCACGGCAACAAAAGCCAGAATCAGCGTGAACGCGCCCTGGAAACCTTCCGTTCCGGCGCGGCGCGCGCTTTGGTCGCCACCGATGTGGCGGCGCGTGGGATTGATATCGACGGCGTGACCCATGTCGTCAATTTCGACCTGCCGGATGTCGCCGAACGCTATGTCCACCGCATCGGGCGCACCGCCCGCGCCGGGGCTGACGGCGCGGCGATCTCGCTGTGCGATTTCTCCGAACGCGGCATGCTGGCCGATATCGAAAAGCTGACCCGCCAGCGTCTGCCGACTCAGGATCTGCGTCTGGACGGGGCTGCCGAGGATGCGGCCCAGACGTCGGCTGCGGACCGGAAGGCCAAGGCCCGCAAGCCGGGGCCGGGACGCCGCGGGCCTGCGGTGAAGCGCCGCTCTTCTCAAGGGAACGCCGCGCGGCCTGCGTCTCAGCCGTCCCAGGCATCTCAGCCTGCTGCTGCGGCTCAAACCCGCCAGGCCGCCCCGTCTCAGCCCGCCGCGAAGCCGCAGCCCAACCGGAAAGGCCCGCCCAACCCGGCGGCCAAGGGGGGAAAGAAGCGTTCCGGCAGCGATGGCCGCACTCCGGCGGGGGCGTCGTTCATGGCGTCTTTGCCCCGGAAACGGGCGAGCTGATCGGGGTCTTTCCCCGATGCCGCCTTT
Organism: Rhodospirillaceae bacterium; assembly: GCA_034926235.1. GTDB lineage: Bacteria > Pseudomonadota > Alphaproteobacteria > Rhodospirillales > Magnetospirillaceae > JAYFRE01. The sequence goes on along the minus strand of JAYFRE010000163.1, from coordinate 122 downwards.
TGGACAGGGCGACAATCCGTAATCCTGCCCCCATATAAAGAAAAGGCGCGGGTCTTTTAATAAGGCCCGCGCCCCCGACTGGGTCCGGAAGAGGAACCATGGCCGACCCGGATCTCACCCCC
>JAYFRE010000001.1:0-8365 GCA_034926235.1 Rhodospirillaceae bacterium | reverse complement strand
GGCCGGGCGGCGGGCGTGTTCCTGGGCATGACCAACACCGAATATGCCCACGCGCATCGCGAATCCTACCGGCGCGAATTGATCGACGCCTATTCCCTGACCGGAACCACCTTGAGCGGGGCTTGCGGGCGGATTTCCTATTTCTTCGGCTTCGAAGGACCGTGCTGGAGCGTCGATACCGCCTGTTCGTCGGGCATCGTCGCGCTGCACAATGCGTGTGTCAGTCTGCGCCGCGGCGAATCGGCGCTGGCCTTGGCCGGCGCGGTCACGCTGATGCTGACGCCCGATCTGCATATCTGCTTCACCAAGCTGGGCGCGGTCAGCCGCGACGGGCGCAGCAAGGCTTTTGACGACGGCGCGGACGGCTATGGACGCGGCGAAGGCGGGGCGGTCGTTCTGCTGAAGCGTCTGGCGGATGCCGAGCGCGACGGCGACCAGATCCTGGGCGTCATCCGGGGATCGGCGATCAATCAGGACGGGCGCAGCAACGGCCTGACCGCCCCCAATGGCCGCGCGCAGGAAGAGGTGATTGCCCAAGCCCTGGCCGACGCCGGGCGCTCGCCGCTGGACGTGTCCTATGTCGAGGCGCACGGCACCGGCACCGCGCTGGGCGATTCGATCGAACTGGACGCGCTGGCGGCGGCCTATTGTTCTGGCCGGACCCGGGACGATCCGCTGCGGATCGGTTCGGTCAAGGCCAATATCGGCCATCTGGAACCGGCGGCGGCCTTCGCTTCGCTGCTGAAGCTGCTGCTATGCTTCCGCCACCGGGCGATTCCCGCCAACATCCATGTGAAGACGCCGAACACCCGCTTTGATTTCGCCTCCCGTCCGCTGGAGGTGCCGACCGCATTGACGCCTTGGGACCATGACGGCCGCCTGTGCGCCGGGATGAGCGCCTTTGGCTTTTCGGGCGTCAACGGCCATGTGATCGTCGAGGAATACACCCCCGCAATGCCGGCGCAAGATGCGGATGGGCAAACCGCGCCCGCCCTTTTGTTCCTGCCCTTGTCGGCCAAGACGCCGGAGGCGTTGCGCGCTTTGGCCGACGCCGTCGCGGCGCGGCTTGAAACCCTGAACGCTTCGGACGCGGCGGCCTTGTGCCGCTTCATGGCCACCACCCGTCCGGCTTTTCCCGTCCGGCTTTACGGCGTCGGCACCAGCGCGGCGGCCCTGGCCGCTGCCTTGCGCACCGCTCAGCCGAGGACTGCGCCGGCAACGTCCGAGCCCGCCTTGCTGTTTACCGGCCAGGGCTCCCAATATCCCGATATGGGCCGCAGCTTGTACACGCATTATCCGGTGTTCCGCGACGCGCTGGACCGCTGCTTTGCCGTTCTTTCCGGGTTCGGGCTCGACGGGCGGGCGCTTTTGTTCGGCGGCAGGGCGGCCGAGGATCTGGAAGATACGGCCCTGGCCCAACCCTTGATCGCATCCCTGTCCTATGCGGTGTGGACGCTGTGGCGGTCTTTCGGCGTCGATTTCGGCGCGGCCTGCGGCCACAGCATCGGGGAATATCCGGCTGCCGTCGCCGCCGGGGTGATGGATCTCGAAGACATGCTCGCCCTGACGGTGGCGCGCGGGCGGGCGATGCGCGACACCCCCGAAGGCGGCATGGCCGTTGCCTTTGCCGATCGGTCCGTCCTGACGCCCGTCTTGGATGCGCATCCATCCGTGGTGGTGGCAGCGGTCAACGCGCCGGACATGATTACCCTGGCGGGGCCGGATGCCGATCTGGAACGGGTTCGGGCGGTCCTGGAACGACAGGGGATTGCCGTCAAGCCTTTGGCGGTGTCGCGTGCCTTCCATTCGCCGGCCATGGCGGGTGCGGCGGAACGGTTCAGGGCGGCGCTTCAGGGTGTAAGCCTGAACCGGCCCCGGACGATGAGCCTGGTTTCGACCGTCAGCGGGGTGGTCGAAGATGAGGCCTGGGCCACGACCGAGTATTGGGTTGGTCAGATTCTGGCTCCGGTGCGTTTCGCCGACGCGCTTCAGACCTTGGCGGGCTTTTCCGTCCAGGCGGTCGAGGCGGGTCCCTCTTCGGCCCTGTCCGGGCTGGCGCGGCGCAACGGCAAGGCGCTGACGGCGGTGCCCAGCCTGGTTCCGGGCCGAGATGGGCTGGACAGCCTGTTTGCCGCTGTCGGGCATCTGTTCTGCCAGGGGTTGAATATCGATTTTAGCGCGGTTCTTTCCTTCTATCCCCGCCGCCATGCCGATGCGCCGGGTTATCCTTTCCAGCGGGAATCCCACTGGATGCCGGTGGTCGTCGATCCGCCGGCCCTGGCCGCCGGAAAGACCGCCAGTGGCGCGGGGGAACGCCAGATCAGCCCCGCTTTGGGCCGGACGGCGCTGTTTTCCAGCCGCTTCGACGGCCATGCGCCGTTTTTCGTGCAAGAACATGTCATCTTCGACAAGGCCATCAGCCCGGCGGCGGGCCATATGGCCATGCTGCTGGCGGCGGCCCGCGCTTTGTGGGGCGAGGTTCCCTGCGCGCTCCTGGGCGTGGATTTCCTGGCCCCGCTGGTGGTGGAACCGGACGCGCCCCGTCTGGTGCAGGTGATCATCGACGATCCCGGCCAGGACGAAAGCCCGTTCCGGCTGATGAGCGTGGCGCTCGCGGCGGACGGTTCCGCGGATGGCGATGCGGAATGGCTGCTGCATTGCCAGGGAACCTTGTCGTCCAAGGTCGAGGCTCCGCCCGCCGATCAGGCGGCGGATGCCGGTCTCGAACCGCCGGTTTCCTTTGGCCCGGTCATGGAACAAGATGCGTTCTACCGCCGCTTTCTGGGGCGCGGCTATGCGGTCGGTTCGGGCTTTCAGCGGATCGAAGCGATCCGGGCGGCGCAAGGGCGGGCGGCCTGCCGGGTCGCGGTGCGCCGGGGCGAGGCGGGCGAGGATGGGCATGTGCTTTATCCGGGTGCGCTCGATTCCATCCTGCAAGCCATTCTGCCGCCTTATCTCATCGACCTCGAATCGGTCATGGCGGACGCTGAATCGCTGCTGATTCCGCTGCATGTCGATCGCCTGACCTTGTGGCGGACGCCGCCCGAGACGGTTCTTTGCGTCTCGGAAGCCCGCAAAGGGCAGGGCGACAGCGTGTTGGAGGGAACGACGCTGGCCCGTGACGCGGCTGGACGGGCGGTGCTGGAACTGGCGGGCTGCCTGTTCCGGATGACGGATTACGCCACCTTGTATCGCGGGCTGCGGCGCGATCCGGCGATGCTGCTTTATACGCCGGCCTGGGTCGCGGCGGAGCCGTCCTCCGCCATCGATGGGGACGTCTTTCTTTGGCCCGTGGGCGACGGAGCAATCCCCGCCGCCCTGGCCGATCTGCCCCGTTGTGCCGCCGCTGATCTTGACGGGATGGCGGCGCAGGGGCGGGCGGCGCAGATTCTGCTGCTGCATCATCCAAAAAATGCGCCCTTTGACCCCCAGAGCGAAATCGCCGATGCCGGACGGCTGCTGCGGATTTTCCAGACGGTGGCGTCATCGGCGGCCAAGGTCCGGCTGCATCTCGTCACCCACGGGCTGGCCCCGGCTGGCGAAAGCGGTGCTCTCGGCCTGAGCGGTGCATCCTTGCCGGGATTGGCGGCCAGTATCGCGCTCGAACATCCCGGCCTGCTGGCCTCGGTCGTCGATCTGCCGATCCAACCGGAGGACGAGGATTACCGCCAAGTGACCCGTCTATGCTTGTCCTTTGCCGAAACGCCCGCCGAACCGGCTTTGCGTGCGCTGCGCCGGGGGCGGCTATGGGCGTGCAAGCTGACGCCCGTATCCAAAAGTGCGCGGGTGCGGACGCTCGATCTGTCGGGGGCGCATTTCATCAGCGGCGGCACCGGATCGCTGGGGCTGAAGACCGCCCTGCGGCTGGCGGAAGCGGGGGCCGGCTGCGTCGGCCTGTTCTCCCGCTCCGGGGTTCTGCCCGAATCGGCCCAGGGCGTGGCGGCGGCGATCCAGGCTGCGGGCTGCGCGCTGGTGCTGTTGAAAGGCGATGTAACGAAAGAGGTGGATGTCGCGACGGCGCTGACCGAGCTGCGCGCGCAAGGGCTGCCTTTGCGCGGCGTCTTCCATACGGCGGGCATTCTGGATGACGGCGTGTTCGATGGCCTGACCGAGGAGCGGTTAAGGCGGGTCATGGACCCCAAGGTCGCGGGGGCCTGGATTCTGGACCGGCTGACCGGGGACGATCCGCTGGCCTTTTTCGTCTGCTATTCCTCGGCCGGCAGCCTGATCGGCAGTCCGGCGCAGGCCAATTACAACGCGGCCAATCATTTCCTGAACGCCTTGTGCCGCAAACGCCGGGCGGACGGTAGGGCAGCGGCGGCGCCTTGCTTCGGTCCCTGGTCCGATGGCGGCATGGCGGCGAGCGGCCGGGTGCGGGACAATCTGCTGCGTCAGGGCATTCTGCCGCTGGACGGCGACGATGCTTTGGACGGATTGTTCGCCGGTCTGCAACGGGACGAGCCCGTTTTCGGCGTCATGGACATGCGCTGGGCGCGTTTCGGCGGCAGCCGGACGCTGGAACCGGACGGCGTTTTCAGCCTGTTGCCGGTGCAAAGACGGGACGCCGCCGGGCAGAACAGCGCCCGCGCAGGCGATGACCCGTTCGCAGGCGTTGTGCGCGCGGACGGCACGCTCGATCCCGAAAAGACGCTGACGGGTCTTTGCCGTGTCGCTGCCGGGATGCTGGGCCAGACCGATCCGGGCCGGATCGCGCCGGACAAGCCGTTGCAGGATTACGGCTTCGATTCGCTGATGGCGGTCGAATTCCGCACCATCGTCGGTAAATCCCTGAACATGGCGATTCCGGTTTCCATCACCTTTGAATATCCGACCGTGGCATTGATGTGCGGTTGGCTGTGCGGGCAACGCGGCGGCGATGGCGCAAAAGCGCCCGCGCCGTCCGTTCCGCCGCCCGCGATCCGGGAAGACGACGCCGTGATCCAGGATCTTCTGGCCGATATCGATTCCCTGCTGGATTGACCCGATGGACGCGGAAAAGGAACGCAAATACAAGGCCGCGCTGCAAAGCGCCAAAGAGCAGATTCTCGCTCTGCAAGCCCGGGCAGCGCCTTTGTCCGAGCCGGTGGCGGTGATCGGCATGGCCTGTCTGTTTCCGGGCGGGGCAGGCGGCGATGTCGAGACGCCGGAGGATTTCCATCGCCGGCTCATGGATGGCATGGATGCCGTCCGCCCGGTCCCGCCCGAACGGGACCGGCAAGGACAGCCATCTCCGTCCCCGGCGGAAGGGTCGCTGCCGCCCGGGCTGAAGCAGGCCGCGCTGCTGGACCGGGACCCTTATGCCTTCGACACATCTTTTTTCGGTATCGCGCCGGCGGAAGCGCGGATGACCGATCCGCAGCACCGGCTGATGCTGGAGCTGGCGCAGCGCGCTTTGTGGGATGCGGGCCTGCCCAAGGGCAGCGAGCCGGGCGGGGATGTCGGCGTTTTCTGCGGCAAAAGCGGCACGGATTATCTGTTCGACGTTCTGGGCACGGGCGCGCTGTCGGCCGGGGACCCTTATGTCCTGACCGGCAATATGCACAGCGCGCTTCCTGGCCGGGTGTCCTATTTCTTCGATTGGAACGGTCCATGCTTGTCCTATGAGGGCGCTTGCGCCACCGCTTTGGTCGCCACCCTGGCCGCCGTGCAGAGCCTGCGGCGCGGCGAATGCGCCCTGGCGCTGGCAGGGGCCGTGAATCTGCTGGCCGGTCCGACGGCGTCGCACTGGCTGAACGCCATGCAGGCTCTGGCCCCGGATGGGCGCTGCAAGGCGTTCGGCGCGGACGCCGACGGTTTCGGCCGGGGTGAAGGCGGCGGCGCTCTGGTTCTGCAACGCCTGTCCGACGCCCGCCGCGACGGCAACCGCATTCATGCGCTGATCCTGGGCGGCGCGGTCGGATCGGATGGGCGCAGCCGCAATTTCACCGCCCCCAGCGCCAAGGGGCAGCGCCATGTCATCCGCCGCGCGCTGGACGATGCGCGCATCGATCCCGGCGCGGTCGCGTTCGTCGAGACCCACGGCACCGGCACCCCGATCGGCGATCCGATCGAAGCGGAAAGCCTGGCCGCCGTCTATGGTCCGCGCGCGCGTCCCTTGCGGATCGGGTCGGTCAAATCCAATGTCGCCCATCTTGAATCGGCGGCTGGGATGGCGGCGCTGATCAAGACGATCATGGCCGTGCGCTCGGGCGTTATTCCGAAGACGCTGCACGCGGAACGGCCCAACCCGTTGCTGGAACTGGAACGGTCGGGACTGGCGCTGTGCCGGGAAACCGCGCCTTGGCCCGATGGCTATGAGCGCAGAATTGCAGGCGTCAGCGGTTTCGCCATCACCGGCGTTCTGGCCCATCTGCTGTTGGCCGAGCCGCCGCCAGCAGATTCCTTGCGCCAGCGCACGCCGTCCGCCGGCCCGCGCCTGCTCGCCCTGGTGGCTCGGGGCGAGGCGGAAATGCGGATGCAAGTGCAAGATGCCCGCGCCGCGCTCGATTCCGGCCTGTCCTTCGCCAGCCTGTGCGACGCCGCCGGCAACGCCCGTCCGCAGGACAAGCCGGGGCAGGAAGCCCGCGACTCGGCGCTGTTTCCGGAACGCTTCGCCCTGTGCGCCACGGAAAGCGAGGCGGCGGCGGCTCTGGACGCCGTTCTGGCAGGCAAGAAACAGCGTGCGGCCTTTCGCGGGCGGCGGGAAAAGCAAACGCCGCCGATTCTGTTCCTTTATGGCGGGCAGGGATCGCAGCTTCACGGCATGGGCCGCGATCTTTACGCCGCGTTCCCGGAATTTAGCGCCGTCATCGATCGTTGCGAGGCTTTGGCCGCACCCCGGCTGGGCCATTCCCTGATCGAGGTCATGTTCGCCGATAATGATGCCCGGCTGCACCAGACCCGCGTCACCCAGCCCGCCATCTACAGCTATCAGGCAGCGCTGACGGCGTTGCTGAAAAGCCGGGGCGTCACGCCGTCCGTCGTGTTGGGGCACAGCATCGGCGAATATGCGGCGGCCCAGGCCGCGGGCGTGCTGGAGGTGGAAGAGGGGTTGGAGATCGCCCTTGAGCGGGGAACGCTTGCCCAGACGATGGCCAGGCCGGGCGGCATGGCGGCGGTGTTGGGCGGCGAGGCCGAAATCGCGACCCTGATCGCGGATATTGCGGATCTGTCCATCGCCGCCATCAACATGGATGACAGCGTCACCATCGCCGGAGAGGTAAGCGCGCTGGCCGTCGCCCTGGACCGTCTGTCGGCCCACGGGATTGAATATCGGCCGATGCCGGTTTCGCATGCTTTCCATTGCCCATTGATCGACCCTGTGCTGCCCGGCTTCGGTGCGTTCCTGAAAGGACGGCGTTTCGCGTCCCCCCGATTGGCGTTCCTGTCCGGCTGCACGGGCGAGGTCCTGGCGGACGGCGTCGATTGGCCGGCTTATTTCGTCCGTCAGATGCGTGACCCTGTGCGTTTCGCCGCCGCCGTGCGCGCCGCGCCGGCGTCCTTGTTCCTGGAGATCGGGGCCGGGCCGACCTTGACCGGTTTCGGCCGCCAGATCAGGCCCGAAGCGCAATGGCTGTTCGCGCAGAACGGGGCGGCTGTGGACGGTTTCGCCCAGGAACGGTTCCTGGCGCTGGCGCTGGCGCGGCTTTACAGTCTGGGGGTGCCGCTGGATCACCGCTGGCTGGCCGCCGATCCCTGGCGGCCCGAAGCTGCGCCGATGCCCGTCTTTCACCGCATCGTCTGCGCGCCGGAAACCGGCGGGCAGGCTCCGGCGTCCGGAACGGTCCTGGAGCGGGAACAGGCCGGGGCGCAGATGCCGATTTCGCCCGAATCCTCCCCCCGTCTTCAGGCCTTGATTCGGGAACAAGATGAGGCGGTCGCCCGGATCAGAGCCTTGCAGCAGCGTTTCCTGGGGCAATCGTGAAAAGCCGTCTTGTGCCGAAGCGCGAAGCAGGGCAGAAGAAAAAGACCTCGAAGGGGCGCATCCCATGAGCCAATTGCACTTCCTCCTCGATCTCATCCGCCGCGCAGGCGACAAAAGCCGGCGGCTTTTCTGGGCATCCATCGCGGCGGGCGTCCTGCAGGGGCTGCTGCTTTACGCGATCAGCGCCTCGATCGAGGATCTCGCCCAGGGCGGCTCGGTGTCCTTGCGCAATTTCCTGCTGTTCGTTCTGTGCCTGGTCGGGCTTTACAAATGCCTGGGAACCTCCATGGCCATTTCGTCCCAGGTGGCGCGCGAACTGATCACCGGCTTCGAGGTGCGCATCAGCGAAAAGATATCCCAGACCAGCTATGCCCACTTTCGCGGTCTGGACCGCGGCGCGATCTATGAGGCGATCACGGGCGGCAAGGACATCGTCAACGAATCCTCGATCATGCTGCCCAT
>JAYFRE010000043.1:0-14449 GCA_034926235.1 Rhodospirillaceae bacterium | reverse complement strand
AATGCGCCTCGCCCGGATCGTCCGCACCGCGTTCGGCGTCGACGCATTTTTCCGCCCCGGCTGGGAGCAGGGTGAATGGGTGTTCGTCGGCGTGGCACCGGCCCCCGAGATCGCGGCCTATGCGTTTCATACGCTATTTCGGCAAGTTCAGGCCCAGCGCCGGGACTATGTCTCCGGTCTGCCCAAGCGGCTCAAGATGGCGACGAAACGCAACCGGGGCAACCTGTTCGCCAGGGCCTGGGTATCCGCCGTCGCGGAAAAGGTCGGCAATTTCGCCGGCAAGGACCGCACCGGGGACATCGAGGCGTATCTCGAAAACCACCACCCGGAACTCCAGACACTGACCGCCAGGGACCAGGGGCTCAATATTCGCGTCCACGACGTCAGCGCCCTGGATGCCGGCCGCTCCGCCGGGCGTAACGCCCGCCTGGACCACGGCATCAACGGCGGGACCGGCCCCGTCATGATCGAAGGGAGGGGATGATGGCCGATCTGCACGCCTATTGCTGGGCAACCGGAAAGATCGAGTTCGGCTACAGGGTTCCCGAGGGTGCGCTGACCATCGCCAGCGGGCCGGAATCGACCCTGAAGCGGGAGATCGAGGTCAAGGCGCGTCACGCCTATGACAGCGATGTCCTGTTGGTCCCCGGTGTCCCCGAGGCCGACAACCAATACGCCGCCATGACGGCGTTGATCGCCTGGGTCGAGTGGGCAAAACCGTCCTGGGAAGCCGCCGGGCTGACTGTTTCGGCGAAGGAGGGGCTGTGATGTATCTCCAGGAGCACGCCGCCACATTGAAGACACTGGCCGGTCAGAGCTACCGGCCCGGAAACTTCCTCGAAGGCGATATTTTCTATTCCGAATGGTGCGCTCTCTGCCACCGCGAGGAGGCGCATCGCACCGACCCCGACGCCGAGGGGTGCCCCGTCCTCGCGGCCGCCCTGATCTACGATCGGGGAGAGCCCGATTATCCGGCGGAATGGGTATGGGGTCACGATGGCCAGCCGAAATGCACAATTTTCAGCACCACCGGCACCGTCGAGCCCCGTTGCCCGGATACACTCGATCTGTTCGGGACCGCGTCCGGTTGCCAAGGGGGATGTGAGCTATGATCGCGGCCACGAAGAAACAGCCTGACCAGAGGCGGAGCCTCATCTCTGCGATCCACGCCGAGAAGACCCGGCGGGGCCTGGATGAAGACACCTATCGGAGCCTCCTGTCTCAGGTGATGGGGCGGCCAGCGGAAAGAGCGTCGGCGAAGGATTGTAATATCGGCCAATTGCGGGCCGTTCTGGCCTCGATTCGCGGGCAGTCGGCGCGGCCCTCTCAGACCGCCGAGAGCCCTTATATAAGGAAGGCGCGGGCGCTCTGGAAATCGCTCTATTCCCTGGGGGCGATCGACGATCCGTCCGACAAGGCTCTGACCGCGTTCGCGCGCCGTCAGACCGGGATCGACGCCCTGCGCTGGATTACCCCCGAAATCGCCCAGAGGATTATCGAGCCGCTGCGCGATATGTGCCGCCGCGCGGGCTATGCCCCGCCCTCGAACGTCACGGCGGATAAAGCGGCCGATATGTTGGTCGCAGCCCAGCTGTCGATCCTGTACCCGGACGGCGTTCCAGATGCCCTCCGTGCCTGGATCGCGGACACCCACATTTATGCGGTAATTGCCGCCCTGGGCGAGAGGATCAGGTCGCGCCGATGAAAGGGACCGGCCAGCAAATCCGCCGCCGTAACACGATGCTCCGCGACCTCTCGGAAATGGTCGCGGAGTTGCTCGTTCAGCAGGGGGTGGATAAAGACGCGGCGGCCGACGCCAGCGAGGAGCTGGCCTTCCAGATCCACCGGCGCTGGGCCGGGATCACATTCGCGTTCCCCGCCCGCGACGATCTGGCGCGCGAGCGGCTCAAGAAGCACCTGATCGCGGAATACACCGGCGGGAACGCCGATGAACTCGTCCGCAAGTACGGCGTCACTGAAGACTATATCTATACGGTGCTGCGCGAACATCGCCGCACCAAGGCTGAAAATCAGGCGTCATTCGATTTTTAGCCGTCGCGCGTTTTTTCATACGTTGAAAAGATATTTCAAAATCGCGCCCCGGTTCGCCCCGCCTCTTCCCGGTTCGCCCCGGTTTTTTCACGCCTCTCCCCCTAGTTTTTTCTCACGTCCCTTTACGTAAAGGTCCTGATAGGCGGTGATAGCGGCCAGGATCACCACCGCTGCGGCCAGAGCGCGCCGCCAGCGCGTTTGGGACAGGATTTGTGCACGCTGGCGGCGGCGCTCCACGCGGTCGCTGGTTTTCTCGGCATGGAAACGCCGGACGAAAGCGGCCGCGGCCAGAATCAGCAGCAGGACCAGCAAGAGATGCACCAGCCAGGAGCGGGCGTGGGTCAATTGGGCGACATAGGAAATACGCGCCGGAGTGACCTGGACGAGATCCAGGCGCAAGAGGCCGAGCAGGATTTCAGCCGAATTCAGGGTCAGCAGAAGCAGGATGGCGGTGCAGAGAAGGAAAGCGGATATCCGGACGCCGGCCAGATCGGCGACGCGCGCGGCGATCGGGGTCAGAAAGGCGAGCAGGGCGAAGCCCGTGGCGATGCCGGCGCAATTGACGATCAGTTCGGTATTGATGACATCGGTTGAGGTCAGGCTGTGATTGGCGCTCAAGCTCCAGACCTCGAACGCGCCGAGAGCCGCGAGCGCGGCGATCCATAATTGTTCGAATCCGCCGATTGCGATGCGCCTCGCCAGGCTGCCCGGGTCCGCCCGTCCGCCGGAGAGGATGCGGGACAGGAGGATGGGCAGGGCGAGGGCGAGCAGGATGAACACGGCCGAACGCAGGCCGGTATCGACGGCGGTTTCCCCGGCGCGGAGGGCGGCGAAAAGAGCGAATAGCCCGCCGGCCGCCAGTCCGATCCACAAAGCGGGCAAGAGACGAATCCACCGCCGTCCGCCAGAGCCGGGAATCGTCGCCGGCCATAAAGCCAGAATCAGGGCGACGGGGACCAGGGCATGGGCCAGAACGGCGATGTAAAAAGCCATTTAAGATTCCGATCGGAATGCGAAAACGGCCCCGCCCCGTTTTTTCGAGGCAGGGACCGCATCCGGGACAAAAGAAACTGCCCGCTTACTTCTTTTTGGGCAGGTAAGCGAACTCATAATCCACGTCGAAAGGCTGGAACCACTTGCCGACGCCAGTGGCTTTGTCGGTGTGCCGGCCGAAACCCTGACGGGAGGGGGGCTCGATGTGATAGGTCAGGCGGTAGTTGCCAGCGCCCGGCATCTTGATGTTCGAGCCGTAATGCGGACCGTCGACGGCGACCATCGGCATGAAGTTGCCGGTCTGGACCTTGCCGGTATCCTTGTTTTCGAGGCGATAGGAAATGGTCAGGTAGGGCACCCATTCGCCCGCGCCGAAGCCGTTCGCATTGCCTTCGGTGGCATGGATGTCGGCTTCCAGATGGATGTCGGCCTGAGACGCCGGCAGGTCGATGCCTTGGGGCTCCATGTCGATCGGGGCCAGATAGACCGCCGCGATCTCCATGTTGTTGACTTCCTTGGCTTCGCCGATCGGAGTCTCCGCGAACTCCTCGGCGGCCATGGCGCCGTTGGCGATAAACATCATCGCCGCCGCGATGCCTAACAGTTTCTTCATAAAGGCCTCTCCTCTTTCAGTGAAACGACGGCTTCGCCGCCCTGACAAAATCGGTCAGCGTCCGTTCATGCCTCTTTCGCGCCCTCGGGCCGGGGCTTGCGTAGGAGGAGAACGAGCGCTACGAGCGCAGCGGCGAGCAGCGCCGCCTGCGGCAGAAGGCTTTCCCAATAGGGATAGACGCCCAGGAAGGGGATTTCGGGGAATCCGTGGATCAGGCTGGGTTGGATGATCTTGCCTTCGATCAGTTCGACCACGCCCTTACCCGCGAAGACGAAGGCCATCAGATAGAGCAGCGCGCCGGTGGCCTGGAAGAAGGGCCGGATCGGCAGGCGGAGAGCGCCGGTCCGCATCGCCCAATAGCCGATGCCAAGGCCAAGACATCCGACCAGGAACCCGGCGGCGATGGCGAGCAGTCCGGTCCCTTCGGCGTCGATGGTCAGGGCCTGATAGAACAGGACCGTTTCCGCCCCTTCGCGATAGACGGCGAGGAAGGAGGTGAACCACAACACCCGGATCGAGCCCGTGGTCAGCGAGCTTTGCACTTTGTCTTCGATATAGGCGGCCCATTTTTCGGCTTCGGCCTTTGAGATCAGCCAATAGCTCATGAAGAACAGAACCACGGTGGCCAGCAGCATGGTGCCGCCCTCCAGCACTTCCTGGCTGGCGGCGGACGCTCTGAAAACGAGCTTGAACAGAATGGCGGTGGCGACGCTGGCGAGCAGGGCGACGAACACGCTGTTGGCGATGACGCGCTGCTTGTCCGCATGGCCGGTCTTGACCAGATAGGCGACGATGGCGGTGACGATCAGCATCGCCTCGAAACCTTCGCGCAGGATGATCAAGAGCGCGTAGCCGAACAGGGACAGCGCATCGCCCGCGCCGCCGCCGCCCAGAAGCGTCACCGCCTGGGCAAGGTCGGTTTCCAGGGCCTGCGCTTCGGCCTTGAGCGTATCCGCGCCCGCGCCGCTCAAAGTGAGCGCCATCAGCTTGCTGAAATGCGCCTCGATTTGGGTCTTGAAGGCCGTATCCCGCGCGCCGATGCGCGCTTCCATGCCGCTGCCTTCGAACAGATCGAAATAAGTGTCTTGAAGCCGGCTGACGGCCTGGGCCGAATTGCCCTGGGCGGCTAGCTTCAACGACTCGGCGACAGACGCGTTGATCTTGGTCGCCACACCGGCCCAATCGACACTGGTTTCTGCGACCTTCTCGGCCTCCTGCTTGGCGATGCCGACCAGGGGCAGTCCGGGCAGCAGGGCGGTGATCTCGTCGGTCAAAACCCGCGCGGATCCACGGATCAGGGCCGCTGGGCGGCCATCATTGATCAGGCCGATGATGCGCGAAAATTCGGCGTTGAAAGCGACATCTTGGCGCTGCGAAACATGACGGCGGACGGCGGTTTCCAGCAGCGTGTTCTTGTAGCCGGCGAACTGGGCCTTTTGCACCAGCTCTTTGGCCTTCGCGGCATCGCCCTTTTCGAGCGCGTCGGCGGCGGCGTTCAGATCGCCGAGAATCGTTTCGACGGCCTTTTCCCAATAGGGTTCGATCCGTCCATTGGCGGCGGTCTGATCGGGTTCCTCGGGCGGCGCGGCTTCCTCGCTTTTTTCCGCCTTGAGCTGGAATCCTTTTTCCAGGGCGGGCACGATTTCGTCCAGGGCCGCGATCTGGCGCAGGATCCGTTCCGTTATGGTGTCGGCGGGGACGCCTTCGACCATCAGCTTGCGGATGGCGCCGAACTCGGCTTCGAGCTGATAGGAACGCCGGGCCGAGACATTGACCCGGATCGGTCCTTCCAGATTTTCAAAAATCTCGAAATAGGACCGCTGCACGGCGGTCTTGGCCGCCTCGACATCGCCGGCCCGGTAGGCCTTGTCCGCGTCGGCCAACATCGCATCGATCCGTGATACCAGCCCGCGATAATCCGGGGCGGCGTCCACGGAAGCCGGAAGGGCCAACTGGACCAGCAACAAGAACACGGCAATCAGGAATCTCATCCCACCTCTCCCCCTCCGGCAGGGCCGGAAGCGGCATGCCATTCCCAGGGAATAAGGAGCAGCACACCATCGGACCAGACTATTATTGCGAACGATTATTAGTGTCAAGCGCCCTTACTTTTTTTGGTGGAATAGGCCCCATGAATGCCGCAGTTGGAACGGATGAAGCGATCTAAGGGAAAGGGGATGGAAAAGCTTCTAAAGCAATGAGTTACCCGGATGTCTGCCGATTCAGCCGGCCATCCTATATCTTCACCGGGCGCGCTTATTCGATAATGATAATCATTATCTTAATTGCTTGAAATGATGGGTGCTCTTTGTTAGGCCTTTCGGACCGCCCGTGGGATGGCCCGGGTGATGACGATGAAGAGGGGGCGGTATCGGGATGTGTCAGACCGCGCCGGATCATCGGTTTGCTGCCGGCATCGGCGCTTATCTCCAGTTGGATCGGATAGAGCGGCGGTTCGGTCGTCAACCGGCTTTGCAAGGGGTGTCGTTTTCAGTCGGTCAGGGTGAAATCCTGTGTCTGGCCGGTCCGTCCGGCTGCGGAAAATCGACCTTGCTCAGGATTGTTGCGGGCGTGGAACGGTCGGATGGCGGGCAGATTCGGCTGGATGGCGAGCGGTTGAGCGGGGATGGCGCGTATGTTCCGCCCGAAAAACGCCGGATCGGGTTCATGGTCCAGGATTACGCGCTGTTTCCACATCTTGACGTCACCGGCAACATCCTGTTCGGCCTGACGGTTTTGCCCCGCGAGGATGCCGCCGCGCATTGCCGCTCTATTTTGGATCGGCTGGGGATCGGGCATTTGGCGACACGGTTTCCGCATAGTCTGTCGGGCGGTGAACAGCAGCGTGTGGCGCTGGCGCGCGCTCTCGCGCCGAGCCCCCGCGTGCTGCTCATGGACGAACCCTTTTCCAATCTCGATCCCAGACTGCGCGACGATGTCCGCGCGGAAAGTCTGGCGATCATCAGGGAATTCGGCGCAACGGTACTGCTCGTTACCCACGACCCGCAAGAAGCGCTGTCCGCCGGCGATCGCGTCGCCCTGATGGATGAGGGGCGCATCGTGCAGATCGATTCCGGCGAAAATCTCTATGCCCGGCCAGTATCTGCCTATGCGGCGGCGTTTTTCGGCGCGGTCAACAAGATCGCCGGAATCGTCGCCGGCGGCGTTCTGGAAACGCCGCTGGGACGGTTTGCGGCGCTGGATCGGCCCGATGGACCGGCGATCCTTTGCCTGCGCCCGCAGCATATCCGTTTATTGAAGGGCGAAAATGGGATCGCCGGACGGGTGACGGAACGCCGTTTCCTGGGCGAGGTCGAACAGATCGGAATCATCGTTCCGGCGCTCGCTACGCCCGTGCTTCTTCGTTCCTCCGTCCCGCTGGCGGTCGGGCCGGGCGATTCTGTGCAGTTGGCCGTCGATGACGGCCGCGCGTTGATCTTCTGATGAGGAGATGTCCTTCGATGCCGCGATGTTCCGCGATGCTGTCTTAAACGATTGGAGAAGGAGTGACGAGGCGATGAGAATCCCATCCCCGAGGACGATGCTGCTGGCGGCGGCGGTTCTGTTCGGCCCGGCCGCGGCCGCGGCGGCGGCGGCCGAAGAGGACGTGACCTTGTACACGACCCGCGAACCCGGACTGGTCCAGCCCTTGCTCGACGCCTTCACCGCGTCCTCCGGCGTCAAGGTCAATACCGTTTTTCTGAAAAACGGGCTGCTTGAACGGGTTGCAGCGGAAGGGTCGCGTTCGCCGGCCGATCTGTTGATGACCGTCGATATCGGCAATCTCGTCGATCTGGTCGATGCCGGCTTGACCGCGCCCGTGCGCTCCCAGACCTTGGAAACCGTCATTCCCGCCAATCTGCGCGACCCGTCCGGCAATTGGTTCGCCCTGTCCTTGCGCGCCCGCGCGCTCTACGCGGCGAAGGATCTGGCGTTGGAATCCATCACCTATGAGGATCTCGCCGATCCGGTCTGGAAAGGGCGTATCTGCATCCGTTCCGCCCAGCATCCCTACAACATCTCCCTTATCGCCGCCTATATCGCCCATCATGGCGAGGCGGCGGCGGAAAGCTGGCTGCGGGCGCTGAAAGACAATCTGGCCCGCAAAGCCGGCGGCGGCGACCGGGATGTCGCGCGCGACATCATGGGCGGGCTGTGCGATATCGGCATCGCCAATTCCTATTATGTCGGGCTGATGAAGAGCGGCCGGGGCGGACCCGAACAGGAAAAATGGGCCGGCGCCATGCGGATGATCCTGCCGACCTTCCAGTCGGGCGGCACCCATGTCAATGTCAGCGGCGCGGCTGTCGCCCGGCATGCGCCGAACCCGAATGGGGCCGTGCGGCTGCTGGAATATCTGGTTTCCGACCAAGCGCAGAAACTTTATGCCCAGGCCAATTTTGAATATCCGGTCAATCCTGCCGCCGCCGTCGATCCGCTGATCGCGGATTATGGCGTGCTGAAACCCGATTCGTTGGGGCTGGTCGAACTGGCCGCCTTCCGCAAGACGGCCAGCCGTCTGGCGGAGAAGGTCGGATTCGACAACTGAGCGAATTTGTTCCTCAAGGCAAGCCGGGGCAGGACAAGCCGTCTGCCCCGGTTTCGCGCCGAAGCCGGGGATGGGGAGCGATTACCGGCTGGAGCCTTGCGTCCTTCTTGATCGCACTCCTGGTTCTGTCCCCGGTTCTGTCGCTGATTCTGTCCGCGTTTCAGGGGGGGGAGGGATTGTGGCCGCATATGCTGGCCTATGTGCTGCCCGTGGCGTTGCGTGACACGCTGTTGCTGGCCGCGGGCGTCGGTATCCTCGTTTCGGTGATTGGTGCGGGCACCGCCTGGCTAGTCACCGCATACGATTTTCCGGGCCGGTCCTGGATGGAATGGGCGCTGCTGCTGCCTCTTGCCGTGCCGACCTATATCGTCGCCTACGCCTATCTCGACATCCTCCATCCCGTCGGCGCGGTTCAGGACGCGATCCGCGCCGTTTTGGGCTATGACGGCCCCCGCGCTTTCCGTCTGCCGGACGTTCGCTCGATGGGCGGGGCGATCTTTGTCATGGGATTCGTTCTCTACCCTTATGTCTATCTGACCGTGCGGGCGATGTTCCTGACCCAGGCTGCGACCTTGATCGAAGCGGCGCGCACCCTGGGCACGCCCGGTTCGGCGATTTTCCGCCGTGTGGCGCTGCCGCTCGCCCGGCCCGCTATCGCCGTCGGCGTCAGTCTCGCGGTGATGGAAACGCTGAACGATATCGGCGCATCAGAATTTTTGGGGGTTCGGACGCTGACGATCTCGATCTACGCCAGTTGGGTCAGCCGTTCGGACCTGGCGGGCGCGGCGCAGATCGCGCTTGCCATGCTGGTCCTGGTCGTCGGTCTGCTGTTGTTTGAACGTTGGGCGCGCCGTCATCGGCGCTATGCCGCCGGGGCTCAGCGCGCCTCGGTCATGCGGCCCGCGCGCCTGCGCGGGGCGAAGGCGGGCTTGGCCTTGGCCGCTTGTCTTCTGCCGATCCTGATCGGTTTCATCGTGCCGGCATCCTATCTCGTCATCGAAGCGGTTCGGCGCTACCGTTTCGCCGGTTTGTCCGACACCCTTCTGGCCGAAGCGGTCAACACGCTGACGCTGTCGGCGGCGGCGACAATGGTGATTCTGGCCTGCGGGATTTTGTTGGCCTACACGGTGCGGATCGGCGGTCATCCCGGCGACCGGGCGGCGGCGCGGATCGCCGCGCTGGGCTACGCTATTCCGGGTACGGTGCTGGCGATCGGCCTGTTGGGGCCCCTCGGTCTCGTCGATCATATTCTGGACGAAGGCGCGGGGCGATTGTTCGGGGCTTCCACCGGTCTTGTTCTGATGGGCTCGTCCGCGGCGCTGATTTACGCCTATGCGGTCCGGTTCCTCGCCATCGCGGTCGGCGGTGTCGAAGCGGGATTCAGCCGTATTCCGTTTTCGATCGATTATGCCGCACGCAGTCTGGGCGAAAGCGCCGGCGGTGCGCTTAGGCGCGTTCATCTGCCATTATCGCGCTCCGCCCTGGCGGCGGCGGGATTGCTGACATTCGTCGATTGCGCCAAGGAATTGCCGGCGACCCTGTTGCTGCGCCCGCTCAATGTCGAGACCCTGGCCACTCATCTTTACGGAGAGGCGGCGCGCGGCACCTATGAAGAGGCTTCTTTGGCCGCGCTGCTCATCGTCGCCATCGGTATTTTTCCCGTCTGTCTGTTGGCCCGGACCAGTCGTCCGAAGCGTGAACGATCTTGACGAATTGGCCTGCTCCGCCCGATGCTTGCAAAGGTATCGGAGACGAACAGACGTTCCAACCGCATGCAGGGCGCTTGAACTCGGCCGCAAGACGGGTTATTCGATTCTGGCGGGAAGGTCCATTTTGTCGGTCATGTCGCTTGCGGGCCGGGACCTGGACAGACACCAGGGAGACAACAGCAGATGAAGTTTTCAACCATGGCCGCCTTGGTGGCGCTTTCCGTTGGCGTTGGTGGATGCGCCTCGTTTCCGGGATCGACCGGCTATCTTGACGAGTTGAAAGTGACCACGCCGGGCGGCTCCGCTTTTACCCAGGCGTTGAGCCGGGAATATCTTGCCTTCGCGGATTCCGAGCGCGAGCAATATGATTGGATCGATTCGCAATATTTCGCCAAGAAGGGCCTCGACGCCGCTCATGGAAAGGTCGTTCCGCCCGAAGCGCTGTCGGACTGGTCTCAGGGCGATCCGGCGGAGCGTGAGGCGCTGATCGCGGCGCGCCTCCGCCTGGTCCGGATATTGGAAACGGATGCGCCCCAGCGCCTGCCGTCCCTGACCGCCACCGCCCAGGTCAAGTTCGATTGCTGGGTCGAGCAGGAAGATGAAGGCTGGCAGCTCGATGATATCGCCGCCTGCCGCAGCGATTTCCAAGCCGCCATGGACGCGATCGAAACCCAGGCGAAACCCGCTGCTCCGGCGGCTTCGGCGGCTTCGGCCCAGAGCACGGATTGGCGCTACTCGCTTTTCTTCGATTTCAACGACACCAAGCTGGGGGCGGATGCGGTCAAGACCGCCACCGCCATCGCGAAGGAAGTCCGGCTTGCCGGCTATCCCAAGATCCGGGTGACGGGCTATACGGATCTTTCGGGTTCGGATAGCTATAACGTCAAGCTGTCCTTGCGTCGGGCCGAGGCGGTCAAGCGCGCTCTGATCGCTGCCGGCGTGCCGGCGGACCGCATTCTGGTCGAAGGGTTGGGCAAAACCTCGCCCCATGTGGTCACGGCCGATGGTGTGCGCGAGCCTCAGAACCGCCGGGTCGAAGTTACCCTGATCGATTGACGACCGGTCGTTCTGGACAAAGCAGGAGGCTGATTCCTATGATACCGGTGGACCGGGCGATTTCTATCGCCCGGCCGGCGTCAGGTTTCAGGTCCATGTATTCAGAGACGACCCGGTCCATTACCGTTTCGGTGACGCCTTTCTATCTAGAGGGGCAGTCATCGCCCGCGCATGACCATTTCGTCTGGGCCTATCATGTCCGGATCGAAAACAAGGGGGAAGAGACGGTCACGCTGATCGACCGTTATTGGCGGATCACCGATGCCGCCGGTCATGTCCAGGAAGTCCGGGGCAAGGGGGTGGTCGGCAAACAGCCGGTGCTGCCCCCCGGAAGCTGTTATGAATATGCAAGCGGTGCGCCGCTCAAGACCTCGTCCGGCATCATGATGGGCAGTTACGGGATGAAGACCGGCGCGGGCGAGAAGTTCGACGTCGTCATTCCGGCTTTCTCGCTGGACAGTCCCATGGGCGCTGCGCGCCCGAATTGACGGCTGCTCCCCCCCAGAGGGACAGGATTTAAGGAGGATTTTCAGTGTCTTCAACCGACCCGAACCGTCCATCCGAAAGCGCAAACGCCACACGCCCCAGCCGTTCGGAAGCCGAAGAAGCCGTCCGGACGCTGATCCGTTGGACAGGCGACGATCCGGCGCGCGAAGGGCTGATCGATACGCCGGCCCGGGTGGTGCGCGCCTATGAGGAATTCTTCTCGGGTTATGGCGACGATCCGGCGGAGGTGCTGCGCCGCACCTTCGAGGAAACCGACGGTTATGACGAAATGGTGTTGCTGCGCGACATCCGGGTGGAAAGCCATTGCGAACATCACATGCTGCCGATCATCGGTCGCGCCCATGTGGCGTATCTGCCGGGCAGCCGGGTCGTCGGCATCTCGAAACTGGCCCGGATCGTCGAAATCTATGCGCGGCGGCTGCAGATTCAGGAAAAGATGACGGCGCAGATCGCCAATACCCTGCAAGAGGTGCTGCATCCGCGCGGCGTCGCGGTGGTGATTTCGGCCACGCATCACTGCATGACTACGCGCGGCGTACGCAAAACGGGCGTGACCATGGTCACCAGCCACATGCTGGGCGCGTTCCGCGAGGATGCGTCGACCCGGCGCGAGTTCATGGGGCTGATTGGTCACATGTCCGGCAGTGCGCCGGATATGTGATCGGGATGGCCGGTCGATGAGGATGCCCTCTTGCCCTTGATCCCGCCGGATCGCGCCGCGAGGCGATCGGCACTCTCCGTCCGGGGAATGTGACGCGATGCCCTTCGACATCCGCCCGATCGTCTTCATCACCGGAATCGTGCTGACGCTTCTGGCTGCGGCCATGCTGGTGCCGGCCCTGGTCGATTTTCTGTCGGGGCATCCCGATGGGCGGGTGTTCCTGGCGGCGGCGGCGGCAAGCGCCTTTCTGGGGCTGCTTCTGGCCTTGTCCAGCCACGCTCCCATCACCGGATTCGGCAACCGTCAGGTCTTTTTGCTGACCTTGTGCATTTGGGTGGCTGTGGCGTTGGCCGCGTCGCTTCCCTTCGCCTTTTCCGAACGGGATCTGTCCTTCGCCGATGCGGTGTTCGAGGCGACCAGCGGGGTGACGGCGACGGGATCGAGCGTGCTGCACGGCCTGAACGGTTTGTCCCCCGGACTTCTCTTGTGGCGTTCCATGCTGCAATGGATCGGCGGGGCAGGCATTCTGATTGTCGCCGTGATGGTCTTGCCGCCCCTGAATATCGGTGGAATGGAGCTTTTCCGTCTGGAAACGGCCCTGTCGTCTCCGCGCGTCGTGCCGAGGGCGGTCAAGGTCGCGGCGCATCTGATCGGGCTTTATGCGGTGCTGTCCGCGATCCTGGTCCTGGCGTTGCGCCTAGCCGGTATGGATTGGTTTCAGGCGCTGCTCTACGCCATGAGCACGATATCCTGTGGCGGTTTTTCGACCTCTGACGGTGGATTCGGCGTTCTGGGCACGCCTGCGCTCGAATGGGTGATTCTGGTGGGCATGGCCGTCGGCGGCGCTCCGTTCATCGTTTTTCTCAATCTGGCGCGGCGGCGCTGGGCCGAGGCCGGTTCGGATTCGCAGCTTCGTTTCTATGTCGGCGTCATTTTGTCGGCGGCGCTGATCCTGTCCGCATGGCTGGCGGCGGTGGGCCAATCGACGCCGGGCAATGCCATCCGCCAGGGGTTGTTCGCCGCAATCAGCGCAATCACCGGCACGGGCTACGCGCCGCACGGATTCGCCATCGCGGGCGGATTCCCGATTCTGCTTCTGTTCCTGCTGGCTTTCGCAGGGGGCTGCGCCGGATCGACCGCCGGCGGGTTCAAGCTGTTCAGGGTGCGCATCCTGTTCGCCGCCACCCGTCATATGATGGCGCGGCTCTTGCGGCCCAACGCCATTTCGTCGCTGAAATATGACGGGCGGTCGGTCCCGGACCGGGTGACGGATTCCGTTCTCGGCTATCTGTTCGTCGCTATTCTGTCGTTGATCGGTTTGGCCTTGATGCTGGCGCTGCTGGGGCTCGACGCCGCGACGGCGCTTTCCATGGCCGTTTCGGCGCTGGCCAATCTTGGTCCGGGGCTGATGCAGGCCGGCATCCCGCTCGGCAGCTATGCCGAACTGCCTGAAGCGGGCAAGGTCCTACTCGCCGCCGGAATGCTTTTCGGCCGGCTGGAGATGCTGATGATCCTGGTCCTGTTCGCCCGAGCCTTCTGGGACAACTGATTCCGTTTCATCCGGCGTTTTCTCGGCGACTTCCGCCGAGGAGTCGAAAGGGATCAGTTCATCGGCGGAAAAAGCTGCCCTGTCGGCCTCTTCATGCTTGATGTCGCTGCTGGTCCAGGACAGGAAGAAGAGCATCTGTCGCTCGGAGTGATGCGACAGGCCGTAAAGCGGGCCGGTCGAGGCCAGCATATTGCCCTCTTTGCTGTCGTAAGCGATGGCGGCGAATTTGGCCACGCCTTCGGCTGTGATGCTTTTATAAAAGGCGATTTCGGGCGTCGAGGTTTGGGGCGTGAGCGGGACCGGCAGCGTGAGGCTGGGGATACCGATCAGCATGTTCCGTTTGTCGATCGACAATGCGCCGGACCGGATTTCGACGACCATGTCCGCAGCCTTGCGGTCGGCGGTCAGACGTCCGCCATGGCGCAGGATGCTGTCGCGGATGGAGGCGATGGCGTATTTGCCGTCCAGAGCGTCGAAATAACTGCTGTCCAGAAAGATGCTGTGTCCCGGAGGAAGTGCCTCGCCGAGGGCATCGGCGGCCCGGTCGGCGGCGACGGACAGCAGCAATTGTTCCGAAGCGGCGCGGGCGGGCAGCGTTTCGCGCACATCGGAACAGGCCGTCAGAATCGCCGCCAGCCCGATTGCGCCTAGCAGGCGGGTTTTTATCTCTTTCGATCCCATGAATGGCGGGTCAGGGCCTAATAGACGATATAGCTGCTAAGGCTGGAACGGATGCCGGGATCGATTTCGTCATTGAAGC
>JAYFRE010000110.1:0-25061 GCA_034926235.1 Rhodospirillaceae bacterium | reverse complement strand
GGCGCGTAGGATCATGACGGACTGTCCTTATCCTTTAGGCTTTGACGGGGTTGGCGGTCGCCAGCACCGCATCCTTGAGCATCGCGCAGCCCATGGCCGCGTGGACGGGATCGATATTTTCCGCCGGGTTGTGGCTGATGCCCCCGACGCAGGGAATGAAGATCATGGCGGTCGGCGCGACGCCGGAGAGATAGACCGCGTCATGCCCGGCCCCCGAGACGATGTCTCTGTGCCTGAAGCCGTGCGCACGGGCCGAATCTCGGACGCGGCCGATCAAGACGGGGTCGAAATGCGTGACCGGGAAACGCCAGAAATCGGCCAGCGTGACGCCGATTCCGTCGCGGTCGAGCCGGGTGATGGCCGCCTTCAACTCGGTCTCCATCAGGGCCAGGATGTCTTCGTCGGCATGGCGCAAATCGATGGTCAGAAAGCAGCGGCCCGGGATGACGTTGCGCGAATGGGGTTCGACATCCAGGATGCCGACGGTGGTGCAGGCGTCTTCGCCATGCGCGCGGCCGATCCGTTCGATTTCCAGGATCAGCCGGGCGGCGGCGCTCAAGGCGTCCCGGCGCAAAGCCATCGGCGTCGGTCCGGCATGGGCTTCGCGGCCGGTGATCGTGGCCTCGTACCAGCGCTGCCCGCGCGCGCCGGTGACGATGCCGACCTCCTGGCCGCCGGCCTCAAGGACCGGGCCTTGTTCGATATGGGCCTCGAAATAGGCGGCCAGCGGATGGGCGGCGACGGCGGCGGGACGCGCGCCGCGCCAGCCCAGACGCAGCAGTTCGTCTTCCAGCCGCGCGCCGTCCTGGGCCACGGCGTCTAGCACCGCGCGTTCCTGAAGCCGTCCGGCAAACACGCCCGATCCCATCAGCGGCGGGGAAAAACGAGCGCCTTCCTCATTCATCCAGACGGCGATTTCCAGCGGGTGGCGGGTCTTTATGCCTTGATCCTTCAGGCTGCGCACCACTTCCAGCGCTGCCATCACGCCATAGATGCCGTCAAAACGTCCGCCGGTGGGTTGGGTGTCGAGATGGCTGCCCATGACCACGGGCGGCAGGGACGGATCGGTTCCTTCGCACCGCGCGAACAGATTGCCGATGGCGTCGGTGCTCAAACTTAAGCCGGCGGCCCGGCACCAATCCGAGAACAGCGCCCGTCCGGCGGCATCCAGATCGGTCAGGGCCTGCCGGCAACTGCCATTGCCGGGGATCGGTCCGATCTCGGCCATGTCCATCAGGCTTTGCCACAAACGCGTCCCATCGATATCCAGGCCGGCGGGAGAATGGGTCATGTCAGGGTTCCTCCTTGAACCGCGGTCAGGCGGCGATGCGGTTGCGCGCCCGCAACTCGGTCAGCGACAGAACGGTGTCCAGCACCGGCGCCGGCGTGCCGACGATCCCGGCCAGTTCGATCACCGAAGCCAGGATCGCCTCCAGTTCCAGCCGCCGTCCGCCCTCGAAATCCTGAAGCATCGAGGTCTTGAAATCGCCGATCGCGGCCGAGGTGGCGATCCGTTCCTCGATGGTCATGGCGAAACGCACGCCCAGGCGGTCGGCGACCCGCCGGGCTTCCTCCATCATCCGGACGCTGATGGCGCGGATGCCCGGGTCCTGGCACAGCGTGGCGAGCGAAGCCCCGGTCAGGACGCTTAAAGGGTTGAAGGCAAGGTTGCCCCATAGCTTGGTCCAGATATGCGAACGGATGTCGCCGGTCATGGCGGCGTCGAATCCGGCTTGGCGGAACAGATCGGTCACTGTCGACAGCATGGGCGTGGCCCGTCCGGCCGGATCGCCGAAGACGAATCGCTGGTCGTTGACATGGCGGATGACGCCGTCATCCTGGTTTTCGACCGCGACATAGGTCAGCGCGCCGATCAGCCGGGTGGGATCGATGGCCTGGCTGAGTACGCCGCCCGGATCGACCGAGGCCAGGGTCCGTCCGGCCAGGGGGGCGGGTTGGGCGGCCGGGTACCACCAGGGAATGCCGTTGACGACAGGCATGACCACGGTGTCTGGGCCGCTCAAGGCCGACAGCGCGGACAGGGTTCCTTTCAGGGCATAGGCTTTGACACACAGGATCGCCAGATCCTGCGGGCCGATCGACAAAGGATCGTCGGTCACATGGACCGGGGTGCGGGTGATGCGTCCGCCGGGCGTCGCCATGCGGATGCCGTTCTGGCGGATATCGGCCACCGCGTCCGGACGGCGGACGACCAGCGAGATCCGGGCCGGCGTGGACGACAAACGGGCGGCGATCAGGCAGCCGATCGCGCCGCCGCCGATGACGGCTATGCGCATGACGATGCTCCTTCGACAAGGCCGGTGGGGGGTGTCCAGCTCTGGCCCGGAATGGCGTCGAGCAGGGCGCGCGTATAGGGATCGCGGGGATGGCTCAGGACTTCGCGCGCCGGACCGATCTCGACGATCTTGCCCAGCCGCATCACGCCGACCCGGTCGCAGATGCGCGCGGCGATGCGCAGATCATGGGTGATGAACAGCATCGACAGATTGAGCCTTTGCCTGATGTCGGCCAGCAGGGCCAGGACCTGGGCCTGGACCGAGGCGTCCAGCGCCGAAACCGGCTCGTCGGCGATCAAAAGCTGCGGTTCGACCGCAAGCGCGCGGGCGATCGAGATGCGCTGGCGCTGCCCGCCGGAAAATTCGTGCGGATAGCGCTGGGCGGCGCTTTCATCCAGCCCGACCAGACGCAAAAGCTCACGCGTCCGGGCTTGGGCGGTTTCCTTGCTTTCGCCGAAAGCGATCGGGCCTTGGGCGATGATGTCGCCGACCCGGTGGCGGGGATTGAGCGAGGCATAGGGGTCCTGGAAGACCATCTGCATGTGGCGGCGATAGGGGCGAAAGCCATCGCGGTTCAGCTTCAAAAGGTCCGCGCCCTGAAACAGGACCTGGCCGCCATCGGGCTTGATCAGCCCGATCAAGATTCGCGCCAGGGTCGACTTGCCCGATCCCGATTCGCCGACCAGCCCGACGGTTTCACCGGGATGGATGACCAGATCGGTGTGGTCGGCGACCACCAGTTCGCGTTTGGGATGGCTGCCCGCGATCGGATAGGCCTTGGTGATGTCGCGGGCGTCCAGCACCGGCTCGCCGTCGGGGAGCGGGGCGGGATCGCCTTCGATCACACCATGGGGCAGCGAGGCGATCAGCGAGCGGGTATAGGCGTGCTGGGGGCGGTTCAGAACCTGTTCGGCCTCGCCAAGCTCGACCAGCTTGCCTTGCGACATCACAGCGATTCGGTCGGCGATTTCGGCCACCACGCCGAAATCATGGGTGATGAACAAGACCGCCATGCGGTGCTCGCGCTGGATTTGGCGGATCAGGTCCAGGATCTGTTTCTGGGTGGTGACGTCCAGCGCCGTGGACGGTTCGTCTGAGATCAGGATGTCCGGATTGAGCGCCAGCGCCATGGCGATCATGACCCGCTGACGCTGCCCGCCGGACAAGCGGAACGGATAGCTGCGGCGGATGGTTTCGGGGTTGGGCAGCCCGACCGCGCCCAGAAGCTCGACGACGCGGGCGGTGCGGGCGGCCTTGTCCATCTTGCTGTGGATCTTCAAGGTTTCTTCGATCTGCGCACCGATCCGCATCAGGGGATTAAGCGCGGTCATCGGTTCTTGAAAGATCATGGCGATGCGGTGCCCGCGCAGATGCCGCTGTTCCTCGGGGCTCATCGAAACGATGTTTTTGCCCTTGAACAGGATGGCGCCGGCGGCGACGCGCAGATCGGGCTGGGGCAGCAATCCCATGATCGCATGCGCGGTTACCGATTTTCCCGATCCCGATTCGCCGACGATGCACAGGATTTCATCGGGATTGAGGTCGTAATCGATCTTTTCCACCGCAAAGGGACGGTCGGAATCATCGGGCAGGGCGACGGTCAGGCCCCGGATTTCCAAAAGGGGAACAGCGGCGTCGGTCATGGCGTCAGGCCTTTCTCTGGCGGCGCAGGCGGGGATTGAAGGCGTCGTTCAGGCCTTCGCCGATCAGGTTCAGCCCCAGCACGGTCAAAAGGATGGCCAGGCCGGGAAAGAAGCTCATCCACCAGGCCTGGCGCAGGACGGTGCGCGCGCTGCCGACCATGAAGCCCCAGCTCATGGCGTTGGGATCGCCGAGGCCTAGAAAGCTGAGCGAGCTTTCGAGCAGGATCGCGGTGGCGACCATCAGCGAGGCCGAAACGATGATCGGCGACAGGCAGTTGGGCAGGATGTGGCGGAAGATGATGGTGGTGTTCGACTGGCCGCAGGTGACGGCAGCCTGGACGAATTCGCGCGATGACAGGGACAGGAACTCGCCCCGCACCAGCCGGGCCAGGGGCGCCCAGCTGACGATGGCGATGGCCAGGATGATGCTGGTCAGGCTGGGGGTAAAGATGGCGACGGTGACCACCACCAGCACGAAATTGGGAATGGTCTGGAACAATTCGGCAAAGCGCATGATGGCGTCGTCGATCCAGCCGCCATGGAAGCCGGCCAGCGCGCCCAGCGTGACTCCGGCGGTGACGGCGGCGATGGTCGAGGTCAGCCCGACCAGCAGGGACACCCTGGCACCGTGGGCGATGCCGGAGGCGATATCGCGTCCCAGCATGTCCGAGCCGAACAGCATGCCGCGGTCGCCGGGATGGGTGAAGGGCGCGCCGGCCATGTCCCATGGGCTGGCGGGAAAGAGGATGTCGGCGAACAGGGCGACGAGGACGATCAGACCGACGATGATCAGCCCGACCATGGCGCCTTTGTTGCGGGCGAAGGCGCGATAGAAATCCTTGTTCATCGGACCAGCTCCACGCGGGGATCGATCAGGGCGTAAAGAAGATCGGTCAGGATGTTGAAGACGATGACCAGGACCGAGGTGACGAAGAAGACGCCCAGCAGCAACTGGTAGTCGCGCTGAAGCACGGCGTCGAAGGTCAGCCGTCCCAGGCCGGGCCAGGCGAACACGGTTTCGACCAGGATCGAGCCGCCGATCAATTGTCCGGCCTGGACGCCCGCGACCGTCAGCACCGGCAGGATGGCGTTTCTAAGGACGTGGCCGGTGACGATGTTCCATTCGGTCTGACCCTTGGCGCGGGCGGTCTTGACGAAATCCATCGAGGCGACTTCCAGCACCGAGGCCCGGGTCATGCGCGCATAGACGGCCATGTAGAACAGGCCCAGCGTGACGACCGGCAGGACCATGTGACGCAGGATGTCGGCGAACCAGGCCCAGCCCTTGTAGCCGGCGCCGACGGTCTCAAAGCCGAAGGCGGGCAGCCAGCCCAGATTGACCGAGAACACCAGCACCAGCATCAGCCCGACCCAGTAGATCGGCGTCGCATAGGACAAAAGGGCGAGCACGGTGACCAGGCTGTCGGTCCAGCGCCCGACATTGACGGCGGCGATCACGCCCAGGGTTACGCCGCAGATCAAGGCGAGGACGAAGGCGGACAAGGTCAGGGCCACGGTGGCGGGCAGGCGGTCGAGCAGCAGATCGGCGACCGGGCGCTGCTGGCGGTAGGAAAAGCCGAGATCGCCCTGAACGATGTGCCCGACATAGGAGCCGAGCTGTTCATAAAGGGGGCGGTCGAGGCCGAACTGGCTGCGCAATTGTTCGACGAACATCTGATCCGCGGCCCCGGCTTCGCCGGCCATGACCACCGCCGGATCGCCGGGGGCGGCATGGATCAGGAGGAAGTTGAGGACCACGACGACCCCCAGCACGACGGCGGCCTTGACGAGCCGGTTCAGCAGGAAATGAAGGCTTTTGGGCATGGCAGGCCTCCTTGGTCTTCGAGGGGGGCGGTTGGGAGTGAGCGGGAGCGAAGGGGGAAATCTCCCCCTTCGCGCCGTTCAGGCGTTATTCCGAGACCCAGGCGTCGGCATAGGTTTCGTTGACACCGATCGCGGTGGTGATGGCGTTGTGAACACGCTTGTTGAGGATGGTCGGGAACTCCATTTCCAAGAGCCAGATGACCGGGACGTCTTCGGCCAGGATCTGCTGAACCTTGGAGTAATCTTCCTGGCGCAGCTTGGGATCGTTCTCCTTGGCCGCCGCCTCGAACAGCTTGTCCACCTCGGGGTTCGAATAGCCCATGGTGTTGCTGAACATCACGCCTTTGCGGATGTTGCTGGACAAGTAGGTGCGGCTGACGCCGATCGACGGGTCCGCATACTGGTAAAGGAAGTTGGCGGTGACGTCGAAATCCCAGTTGGCTTCACGCTGGCCCCATCCGGCGGCGTCGGTGTTCTCCAAGATCACATTGACGCCGACCCGGCCCATGGCCTGCTTGACATACTCACCCAGCCGCTGCCAGGTCTCGCCATAGGGCAGGGGCATGAATTTGATGGTGGCGCGCACGCCTTTGGCGTCCGGCTTCAGCCCCATCTCATCCAGAAGGGCGACGGCCTTCTTGGGGTCGAAGTCATATTTGCGGACGTTCGCGTCGTAATATTTGGTGACCGAGTTGATCGGTCCGGTGGCGATGCGGCCAAGGCCGAACCAGATATTGTCGCGGATGAAGGCGCGGTCCAGCGCATACATCATCGCCTGGCGGAAGCGCTTGTCGTTCAAGGGCGCGTTACGGCCATTGACTTCCAGCCACATCAAAGGTGCGACGAATTCATAGCCCTGCTTGGTCAAGGACAGGTTCGGCAGCTTGGCCAGACGGGGGACGTCGAAGGGTTCGATGTCGTTGTACTGGGATTGCAGCACCTCGCCCTTTTCCAGCGCCAGAGCGCGCGACGCGGCGTCGGGGATGATGCGGAAATAGATGTCCTTCAGATAGGGCTTGCCCTTCTGCCAGTAATTGGGGTTGGCGACCAGATGGATGAAGCTGCCCTTTTCCCATTCCTTGAACATGAACGGGCCGGTGCCGATCGGGGTCGCGTTCTTTGGATTGGCGCGGAAATCGGTGCCTTCATAGATGTGCGCGGGCATGATCGGGGTGGTCGAGACCTCGAAAGCCTGCAGGAAGGCCGGGAAGGGTTCCTTCAGCTTGAACACGACGGTGGACTCGTCGGGCGCGGTGATGCTTTCGCATCGGCCGAACAAGGCGCGGGCGCGGGGGTGGGTTTCCTTGAGGAAGGTGTTGAAGCTGAACAAGACGTCCTTGGCCGAGAAAGGCTGGCCGTCATGCCAGGTGACACCGGGCTGAAGATGGAAGGTGTAGGTCAGCCCGTCATCCGAGACATCCCAGCTTTTGGCCAGGCTGGGCTTGGGATTGAGGCCGAAATCGTAGGTCAGAAGGCTTTCATAGATCTTGCCCGCGACGGTCTGGGTCGAGGCTTGCTGATTAAGCCCCATCACCAGAAGCGGCGGTTCGGGCTGGATGATCGAGGTCAGGGTGCCGCCCCGGACCGGGGTTTCTTCGGCCAGGGCCGGCGAGCCGGTAAGGCCGGGCGCCGCGAAGGCGACGACGGCGATCGCCATCGCCGTTCGTCGCAGAATCGATAAGGAGTCTCTCATGAGGGCATCTTTCCTGTTAGGCGTCTTCCAAGAAATTCCGGCGACCCCGCCGCCGGCGCGTCTACGCCTTCACTCAAGGCGTTCCAGGCCGCACCAGGCGGCGATGAAAAGGGCCAGGACGGTGGTGACCTCGCGCAGGCTTTGCAGCGACACCGATTCGTCAAAGGTGTGAATGGCGCTTGCCTCGGGCCCGTAGCAGGTGGCCGGCGTATCGCCATAAAGGGCGAAGAACCGGGCGTCGGTGGTGCAGGTGCAGGCGATTTCCTGGATGGCCTCGCCGCTGACGGCGCGGTGCGCGTCGGCCAAAAGCCGCATCATCGGCTGCTGGGCGTCGATCTCGAAACCCGGTGCTTGGAACCCGTACCAGCGGATGGCGGCGGCGCACCCATCCAGCCGCGCATCCCCGGCCACCGCCTGGGCGACGCAATCCTCGATCGCCTGGCGCGCCTCGGCGGCGCTCATGCCGGGATAGAAGCTCAAACGCCAATGCAGGGCGCAGCGTTCCGGCACCGAAGATGTCCATTCGCCGCCCTCGATCCGGCCCAGATTGAAATTGATCGGATGCGGAACGCCTTCATAGGCGGGGTGGCGCAGGGACGGATCGTTCCATTCGGTTTCCAGCGTCTTCAGATGGTCGGCCACGATCAAGGCGGCGTCGATGGCGCTGGTGCCCTGGCTGCGGTCGATCATGTGCGCGGCGCGGCCGGTGACCGAGATTTCGGCCCACATCACGCCGATCTGGGCGGTCATCAGGGTCTGGTTGAAGGGTTCGGGGATGATCGCCGCATCGGCGCGGTAGCCGCGGCACAGGCAGGCGAGCGCGCCGTTGCCGGTGCATTCCTCTTCGACCACCGATTGAAGATAGACCGGGGCGGCGGGGGCGTATCCCAGGCTGCGCAGGGCCTTGAAAGCCATGGTGTAGGCGACGATGCCGGCCTTCATGTCGCCGGCCCCGCGTCCATAGAGCCGCCCTTTGCGCACAGAGGGCTCGAAGGGCGGTGTGGTCCAGCGCGATTCGTCGCCCGGCGGGACCACGTCGATATGACCGTTCAGGATCAGGGATTTGCCGGCGGTGGCGCGGGGTTTATGAATGCCGACGACGTTCAGCCGTCCGTCATAGGCGATGATCGAAGGCGAATAGCCGGGATGGCTGCGGATTAAGGCCTCGTCGACGGCGAAGGCGTCTATTTCCAGTCCCAGATCGATAAAAGCCCGGGCAATGACACTCTGCGCCCCCTGTTCCTGGCCCATCTGGGAGTCTTGGCGCACCAGATCGGACAGAAGGGCGATGCTGTCTTTTTCCAGCGCGGTCACGGCCGCGGCGATGGAGTCCCGCAAAGCCGGGGACAGGCCGTCGAGACCGGTGGGGGAAGAACAGGAAGAGCCGCAGCCGCAGGACGTCGGATTCATAAAGAAAAGTCCCTGTTACGGGCCGGTCCCATCGATCGGCCGGATATCCATACTGTCCATGGGAGCGCCGGCCCCAGGGCTTCTGCAAATTGCGATTGCTCATCTCCGACATAAGCTGAATTTATGAATTGGCCGAAAAACCTAATGAATCATCGATTTATGACGTTTTTTCAGCCGAAAATATGGGCAAAACTATTTTGTCCGCTTGCTACTGGTCGTTTTCTAGGCATAAAATCGCTCAGCTTCTTAATTGACATTTATGGGGCTGCCGGTGATAGCGCTGGACCAGTTCGACCCGGAACGCTTTACGCGTGAACTCGATTGGAACCTGCTCCGCACCTTTCTGGTGGTGGTGCAGGAAGGCGGAATCACCAGCGCCGCCGCCCGTCTTTGCGTGACCCAACCCGCCGTCAGCCTGGCGCTGAAAAGGCTGGAACGTCATCTGGGACGCCAGCTTGTGCAGCGCGGCGGGGGGCGGTTCCGCATCACCGAGGCGGGCGAGGGCATCTATCGCGAAGTGGTCGAGATCTATGGCAACATCTCGCGCTTCGGCATGATGGTCCGCGATATCCGCGAAGAATTGTCCGGCCATGTACGAGTTCTGCTGGTCAGCCGGGTGCAGACGCGGTTCCTGGACGATGCGGTGCGGGAATTCCACGAAAATCATCCTCTGGTCACCTTCCGCTTCGATGTGCAATCCGCCGCCGAAGTGCATATGGGACTGCAACAGAAGATGGGATCGCTGGGCGTCTGCCTAATGCGCGAACCCGTGCCGGGGCTTGCTTCCGAAATCCTGGTGCGGCAGACCTACCGGCTTTATTGCGGCGCATCGCATCGTTTGTTCGGACAGGACAGCCTGGTCACCAATGATTTGCGGCAGGAAAATTTCGTTTCCTTCATTTCCGACCAGATCGACGGCATGCTTTCGCCGCTGGCGGTATTCCGCGCGCGGGAGGGGTTCGCCGGCCGCACCGTCGGTTCGTCGTCCAATCTTGAAGAGGTGCGGCGGATGATCGTTTGCGGTCTGGGCATCGGCCCGTTGCCCGAACATATCGCAGCACCAGATGTCGCGTCGGGCATGCTCTGGCCGTTACCGCCCTTCGACGGGGTCGCCCCGGTCGATATCCATGTTGCCTGGAATCCTTCAGCGCGGCTCAATCCGGCCGAGGAAGCCTTCATCGAGCATCTTCTGGGCAAGGTCCGCGATCTGCCGGTCGCGCAGCGCCTGCCGGGTTGAAGCGGGCTGGCCGGCGACTATCCTTATTTTTCTTGGCCCCATAGATGATAACGACTATCATTATCAATCATGGGTCTAACACGTTCCTGGAAAGCCGGTCCTGTCACGGGGCCGGCTCCTTTTTCCTGGCATTAAATCTACAAAATAAGTAGACTTATAAATATAAACACACATTAAAAATGTTTTGTAGCTGACGCCGATGCTCGATCAGGGGGATAGCGCGGCGGCCTGGCCATCCGGGGCGCTTCGGAAACGAGGGAGGGGGAGCAATGCCCGCTTCCTGCTCTCTTGGCTGAGCGTTTTTCTGCTGTTCTTCAATGTTGTGGCTGCCGGTGCGATGCCCGGCGAGCGTACCGGCGCGGTGCTGGCGGACGCCAGCCGCGCCTATGTCGCCCCGTCCTGCCATGGTGCTGCCAAGATGGTTGGCGCGCATGGGAAAGACAGGGGGGCTCCGGACGCACCCGCCCCCCATCATGGCGATGGCGAGGAAAGCGGGGGCAAGATTTTCTGCGCCCTGTGCCTGCCTTTGATGCAGGGCGCATCGATGCTGCCCGCGCCGCTTGCGCCATCGCTGCTGGCGCTATCCTTCCCGCCCGCGCCGCCCTTGCCCGGCCCTTGCGAGGTCGCGGCTCCGGCCCGTCCCTACACGCCGTCTTCGCCCCGCGCGCCCCCACCGCTTGAGAGCGGTATTTCCTGATTTTTAATCCGCTCCGCCATATGGGCAGGCCCGCCCGTGTGGAAGAGCCCTGAATCATGAATGGTGCGGGGCGGTATTTTGCCCCGCAAGGGGATTGTCATGACCATTCGCACGATCGCGGAACCCTTCCGCATGCCCGCAATCTTGCTTGCGGCGGTTCTGGCGGGAACGCCCGCCGCCGGGGCTTTGGCCCAGACGGCAGTAGCGCTGCCGCCCGTTTCCGTCATTGCCGAGGAGGGCGGCTACCGGCCGCTTTCCGCCGGAATGCTCGACAATGAAGATGTGGATAAGGCGCGGCCTTTTTCCACCGACACCACGTCTTTGTTGCGTTGGATCGACGGCGCCGAAGCCGCCGGAGCCGGCGGGGTTTCCAGTCTGCCGGTTCTGCGCGGATTGGCCGACGACCGCAACAAGGTGCTGATCGATGGCGTGCCGGTGACGGCGGCTTGCCCTAATCATATGAATCCGGCCACTTCCTATATCGATCCGTCGCGGGTGGGGCGGATCACGGCCGTTGCCGGCGTTACTCCGGTCAGCCAGGGCGGCGATTCCATCGGCGGCACGCTGACGGTCGATTCCCCGGCCCCGGTCTTTGCCGAGACCGGAGCGGGGCTGCATACCGAAGGACGGCTGTCCAGCTTCTATCGCAGCAATGGCGACGCCCTGGGCGGGTCGATTTCCGGCAGCGCCGCGACCGAAACCCTGAGCCTTGGCTATACGGGGTCGTTGTCCAGCGCCAACAGTTACAAGGACGGCCAGGGCGATAGGGTCGTCGCCAGCAAATATTCCGCCCGCAATCACGCCGCCACAGTGGGGGTGAAGGCGGGGGACGGCATTTTCACCCTGAAAGGCGGCCAGCAATATCTTCCCTATGAAGGATTCCCGAACCAGTACATGGATCTTCTGTGGAACCGGTCAAAATTCCTGAATGGCGGTTATGAAGGCGACTTTTCCTGGGGGCGGCTGAAGACGCGTCTTTATTGGCAGGAAACGAAACATTTCATGGATTTCCTGACCGAGCGGCACAAAAAGGGGTCCATGCCGATGTATACCGCTGGCCGCGACCGGGGCTATTCGGTCCATGCCGAGATCCCGCTATCGGCTGGAGACACGCTTCGTTTCGGCAATGAACTGCACGATCAAGGGCTGAATGATTGGTGGCCGGCGGTCGCCGGGTCGATGATGATGGGCCCCAACACCTTTCTCAGCGTCAATGACGGCAAACGGACCCGATTGGGCAGCTATGCCGAATGGGAACGGAATTGGAGCCCGGCCTGGACCAGCCTTTTGGGCATTCGTAACGACACGGTGTGGATGGATGCGGGCCAGGTCCGGGGCTATAACGCCATGGGCTCTTATGCCGCCGACGCGCGCGCCTTCAACAATCGGGACCGCAGCAAGACCGACGTCAATATCGATCTTTCGGCCCTGATCCGCTATGAGCCGGCGAAAACGGCGGTCTATGAGGGCGGCTTAGCGCGCAAGGTGCGCTCGCCTAATCTTTACGAGCGTTACGCCTGGTCCACGGACGGCATGGCCAGCAGCATGATCAACTGGTTCGGCGACGGCACCGGCTATGTCGGCGACGTCGCTTTGAAGCCGGAAACCGCCTATATCGCCAGCCTGTCGGGTGGTTGGCATGATGCCGCCAGGGATGATTGGGGCATCACCGTTACGCCCTATGTTTCTTATGTCGTGGACTATATCGACGCCGACAGGATCGGCAATTTGTCCAAGGGGTATGGGCTGTTCCAGTTCGCCAACCATGATGCCATCCTGTACGGGGCTGATCTTTCGGCGCGCAAAAGGTTGGTCGAGGATGCGGATATCGGCCGCTTCGATCTGGCCGGTAAATTGGGCTGGGTGCATGGGAACCGCGTCAATGGCGACGGGCTTTACCGCATGGTCCCGCTCAATCTCAAACTGTCGCTCGAACACAAGCTCGGTAATTGGAGTACGGCCATCGACACCCAGTTCATGAGCCGGGCCGACAATGTATCAAGCGCGCGCACCCAGCCGAAGACGTCGGGTTACGCCCTGGTCGGCCTGCGCGCGTCCTACGAGATCGGGTCGGTTCGTTTCGATGCCGGTGTCGATAATCTGTTCGACAAACAATATTACCACCCCCTGGGCGGGGTGTATCTGTCAGAGGGCGCTGCGGCGGGGACTCCGCTTGCTTCTCCCGGCCGGTCCTTCAACGCCGGCGTGACGGTGACCTTCTAATGGGCGGGCTCCGCGCTGTTCGTTTTCTTTGCCCCGAAGAGGCATGGGGCGGTTTTGCGCTCGCGCCCGAAATCGCGGCAAGGGAACGGACGACGCCCGGAGCCTTGTCCGGTTCGGAGCGCAGCCGCGGCTGACGCCGTTGGGTGCGCTATCCTTCCTTTACCGTCTCGTTCCGATTCGGCTGATGGGCAGGGTCAATGATGCTGGTGCAGGCAGTGGTCGTGATCGGCCAGGATTTCGATGACGCGGCATTGATCGATGCGGCCATGGGCCGAGCCATGGATCATCCGCTGCATTTCATCGCGTAAAGAGGACAGGCGTTCCAGCCTCGATTCGATGGCGGCAAGATGAGTCCGCGCCAGGGCATCCACTTCGTCACAGGAACGGTCCGGCTGGTCCGACAGCGCCAGAAGCTGGCGGATGGCGTCGATCTCGAAGCCCAATTCGCGGGCATGGCGGATGAAGCGCAGACGGCGGATGGCGGAAGGCGGATAAAGGCGGCGGTTGGCGGCGCTGCGTTCGGGCGGCGGCAAAAGGCCGATATCCTCGTAATAGCGGATAGTGGGGATTTTGACCCCGGTTTCCTCGGCTAGCCGGCCGATGGAAAAATCGCTCATGGATTTTCCTCCTGCTCGCGGCGGGAAGAAATCCGCTTTCCGCCATCGGACGGAAAGACGATGTCCCGCGTTAGCGATGTGGGGCGATGGAGGCGGGATGTAAAGGATTAAGAGAACGCCGCAGCCCCCAGCATTCCGAAACGCAAGAATCGAAGGGGATCCGAAAGCCGGCCGGTGCACCCCTGTTCGAGGCATGGGAACTCCGTCCGCCTTTTACGCACAAGCGCAAAAGGCGGACGGCATCGGTTCCCCGGATCGGGAATTAGCCCTGAATCTGGGCGATCCAGGCTTCGAGACGGTCGTTGGTCTTCGAGGACTGGCTTTCCTCGTCGAGGGCCAGGCCGACGAACTTGCCGTCGCGCTTGGCCAGCGATTCGGTGAAGTCATAGCCCGAGGTCGAGGTCGCGCCGACCACGGTCGCGCCCTTGGCCACGACTTCGTCATAAAGGAGGCCCATGGCGTCGACATAGGTGTCGGGGTAGGCGGACTGATCGCCCAGACCGAACAGGGCGACCTTGCGGCCCTGCAGGTTCGCGCCCTGCAGCTTGTCGAGATTGTCTTCCCAGTCCGGCTGCAGATTGCCCATGCCATAGGTGGGGGAGCCCAGGACCAGGAGGTCGGCGCCCTCGAAGTCAGCCGTGGTCGCCGAGCTGATGTTCATCGCCTTGCCCTGAAGCTTGCTGGCGATACGCTTGGCGATGTTCTCGGTGGTGCCGTTGTCGGAGCCGTAGATGACCGTGACGCTCATTAGATTTCTCTCTTAAACGATGTCCGAAAAAAAACAACGGTCGATGGGCCGAAGAGCTTATTCCGGTGGCCTTCTCCGTCGCTGGGCCATTTTAGGGAAACTGAGAAATAGTCTCAACGATTTTGTCCGCTTCATTTTTCTCTTGCGGTCATCGGCGTTCGGGGCGGGATGCCGCCACGAGGCTTGCGAAAGCGGGGCGGATGCTATTGTTTCGTCCAGCATCCGCCCCGCTGTCGTATCAGGCCGATTTTGGCCTCATTCTTGACGTTTCGTCTCCCCCCATAGGGAAAAAACCTTCCCGGCCCTGGGGAGCTATCGGGCCGGGAAGGCGGCCTTCCCTAGAACTGATCGGGGGCCAGATCCATGGTGATGTAGGACCCCTTGGTGATGGCGGCCAAATGGGCGTCGGCTTTGGGCAGGATGTGTTCGGCGTAGAAACGGGCCGTTTTGATCTTGCCGTCATAGAAGGCGGGATCGCCTTCGCCGGCGGCCAGTTTCGCCTTGGCCGCGCGGGCGGCGCGGGCCATCTGGAAACCGCCCAGCGCATAGCCGGCGACATAAAGAACCGGCATGGCGGCGGCGGCGACCACGCGCGGATCGTCGGTTCCGGGCGCTGCCAGCCAGGCGACAGCGGCCTCCAGCGTGGCGACGGCGCGCGCAAGCGCCTGGCCGATCGGCTGGAGCGTCGCATCCGCCCCTCCCGCCAGCTCGGCGGCCAAGGCCTTCATCTCGCCCAGATAGGCGGTCACGACCGCGCCCTTGTCGCCCAGGATCTTGCGGTAGACGAGATCGGCGGCCTGGATGGCGTTGGTGCCTTCATAGATCGACGCGATGACCGAATCGCGCAATTGCTGCGGCGCGCCGGTTTCTTCGATATAGCCCGCGCCGCCATGGGTCTGGATGGCGCGGGTGGCGATCTCGATCACCAGTTCCGAGCACCAGGCCTTGACGATGGGGGTCAGGAATTCGCCGCGCCGCCGGGCTTTGTCCCGGGCTTCGGGCTCAGGGGCGGCGTGGGCTTTGTCCAACTCGCCGGCGGCCATGTAGGACAAGGCGCGCATCGCCTCGATCTGGGATTTCATCTCCATCAGCATGCGCCGCACTTCGGGATGGTCGATGATGGTGCCCAGGGTCTTGGCGCCGATGGCGCGGCCCTGGATCCGTTCGCGCGCGAAGGACAAAGCCTGCTGATAGGCGCGTTCGGCGATGCCGACCGCCTGGATGCCGACATGCAGGCGGGCGTCGTTCATCATCACGAACATATATTGCAGGCCGCGGCCTTCTTCGCCGATCAGATAGCCGATGGCCCCGTCATTTTCGCCAAAGGCAAGGGTGGCCGTCGGGCTGCCATGGATGCCCATCTTGTGTTCAAGCGAGATGCAGCGCACATCGTTGAACGCGCCCTGGCTGCCGTCCGGGTTGATGCGGTATTTGGGCACGATGAAAAGCGAGATGCCCTTGACGCCGGGAGGGGCGTCGGGCGTGCGCGCCAGGACGAGATGGATGATGTTGTCGGTCATGTCCTGATCGCCATAGGTGATGAACACCTTCTGGCCCGAAATCAGGTAATGGTCGCCCTGCTTCACCGCCTTGCAGCGCAGAGCGCCCAGATCCGACCCGGCGACGTCTTCGGTCAGATCCATGGTGCCGGCCCATTCGCCCGAGATCAGTTTGGGCAGGAACATCGCCTTCTGTTCGGGCGAACCATAGGTTTCCAGCGCATCGACCGCGCCCTGGGTCAGCATCGGATTGAGCAGGAAAGCGGAGTTGGAACTCTGCCACATCTCGTTGACGGCGGCGTTGAGCAGACGGGGCAATCCCATGCCGCCGAATTCGGGCGTGGCCGGCAGACCGATCCAATTGCCTTCGACGACGACTTTGTAGGCGTCGTCCCACCCTTTGGTGCAGACCACCTTGCCATCGATCATCTTGGCCCCGTCGGTGTCGCCCTTCGCGCTGAGCGGCAGCAGCACCTTTTCTGCGATCCGTCCGGCTTCCTCAAGGATGCTGGCGGTCAGTTCGGGCGAGGCGTCCTCGAATCCGGGAAGCTGGCTCAATGCGTCGACATCGGCCAGTTCGCGCAGAGCGAATGCGATCTCGTTGAGAGGAGCTTTATAGACAATCATAACCCGTCACTCCGTTTTTTATTATCAGATAACTACATAGATAAAACGAATATGAGAAAACAATAATATTGAATAAATGGTATTTCTCTGTATTGGCCTTGTCGATCAATAAATTGTGAATCTCATTTCCGTCCCTTGACTTTTCATATAGCAAAAGGCATGCCACGTGGGCGTAAAGGCTCTCCCTCGCGCTGTTATTTATTTTATCATTATAAAACAATATGTTATTTGAGATTGGACGGATTTTGGCCAAAAATTATGCGCTTGGCATATGTACGAATGTGATAGCGTTGACCGTTATTTTGACATTGTGTCATGGAATTGGACGGTCATGAGCCAGGCAGACGATGATTTGAGTGATTTCCGTCTTCAGTCCGTGTTGGCGATCCATCGCGTCATCGAAGGATTCCTGGAAGGGGCGATCCTGGTCGACGAGCATGCCGCCGTACAATGGATCAGCCCTAGCTATATGAAATATCTGCGTATCGCCCGGCTGGAGGATGTGATCGGCCATCCGGTCGAGCTGATTCTGCCGCAAAGCAAGATGCGGGCGGTGGTCGAAACCGGCAAAGCCTACCCCATCGATCTGATGCAATATGGCGAGGACCGTTCCCTGGCCGTCACCCGGCTTCCGCTCAGCGATTCCGATGGGCGGGTGATCGGGGCGTTTTCGTTCGCCTTCAAGGATTTCATCACTCACCTGCAGCCCTTGATCGACCGCGTCACCTCGTTGCAGCGGCGGTTGACCCAGGCGGAAAAAGCCCTGAACGCGCAGCGCCGCCCCCGCTACGGCTTCGAGAACATCATCGGCGTCAGTCCGCCGATGATTCAGATCCGGCGTTTGGCGCGCCGCGCTGCCAAAGTGTCGTCCTCGATCCTGATTCTGGGCGAGACCGGAACCGGCAAGGAGATGATCGCACAGGCGATCCATTCCGCGTCGCCCCGTTTCGACAAGCCATTCGTCGCCATCAATATGAGCGCCATCCCGGAAGGGCTGATCGAAGCGGAATTGTTCGGCGTCGCCCCCGGCGCCTATACCGGCGCCGGACGGGACAATCGGCCGGGGAAATTCCAATTGGCCGATAAGGGTACGCTGTTTCTGGACGAGATCGGCGATCTGCCCCAGCCCTGGCAGGCGAAGTTGCTGCGCGTGTTGCAGGAACGCGAGGTCGAACCGCTGGGCTCGAACAAGCTGGTCAAGGTCGATGTCCACATCATCGCCGCCACCAGCCGCGATCTGGCGGCGATGGTCGAGGCGGGCGAATTCCGCGAGGATCTCTATTACCGGCTGAATGTGTTGCAGATTCAGATCCCGCCTTTGCGCGAGCGCAAGGAGGATATCGAGCTGCTGGCCTTCAATTTCATGGAACGGATCGTTCATGAATGCCAGTTGGAGCCGTTCGAGATCGCGCCGTCGGCGTTGGAGGTTCTGACCGCCTATGAGTGGCCGGGCAATGTCCGGCAATTGGCCAACGTCATCGAACGGGCCTGTATCCGCGCCGAAAAAGGCGTGCTCACCGCCGAGGATTTCATCGATATCCTGCCCCGGCGCGGCAAAACGGTCCCGCAGCCGCAAGAATCGTCGGGGCGGCGTCCGCTGAATGCGCTCGTCGCTTCGGCCGAACAGCGGGCGGTGACCGACGCCTTGCAGCGTTCCGGCGGCAACAAGGCGGCGGCGACCAAGATCCTGGGGATTTCACGGACCAATCTTTACGCCAAGATGGCCAAGCACGGGCTGGCCTGACCGGCGTAAAAAAACCCAGGGACGCGAAGCGCGCGCCCCTGGGGTCGAGATGCCGCCGCATCGTCCTGGCAGGGCGGACGGCGCGGGGCCCGGAACGGAAAACGCCTAGATCATATTGCGGCGCAGCCCCATCGGTTCGGGACGGAAGATGCGCGCGTCCATGGTCTTGAGATCGGCGGCGATACGGGGCTTGAACGCCATATGCGCTAGGATGTCCTTTTCGACATCGACGCCGGGCGCGATTTCGGTCAGCTCCAGCGCGCCTTCGGTCAGGCGGAACACGCAGCGTTCGGTGATGTAGAGCACGGACCGGCCGCTGCGGCTGGCAAGGGGGCCGGAGAAAGTGCGCTGTTCGACCTCGGCGATGAATTTCGGCGTCCGGCCCTCTTTGGCGATGACCAGACGGCCGTTCTCGATCCTCACATCCAGCCCGCCTGCGGTGAAGGTGCCGATGAAGACGACCTTCTTCGTTGCCTGGCAGATATTGATGAAACCGCCGCAGCCGGCCAGCTTGGGTCCGAACCGGCTGACATTGAGATTGCCTTCCTTGTCGGCCTGGGCCAGCCCCAGAATGGTGATGTCGAGCCCGCCGCCATCATAGAAATCGAACTGGTAGGGCTGATCGATGATGGCTTCCGGATTGATGGCCGCGCCGAAGCTCAGGCCGCTGGCGGGAATGCCGCCGATCACGCCGGGTTCGGTCGTCAGCGTCATCAGATCGAAGATGTTTTCCTCGGCGGCGATCGCACCGACGCCTTCGGGCATGCCAAAGCCCAGATTGACCATGTAGCCGGGGGCAAGCTCCATCGCGGCGCGGCGCGCGATGATCTTGCGTTCGCTCATCTCCATGGCCGGGATGACGCTCAGCGGCATTTTGACCTCGCCGCAATAGGCTGGGTTGTAGGCTTCGGCGAAGGTTTGCATATGCTCTTCGGGCTTGGCGACGACGACGTAATCGACCAGCCCGGCCGGAATCCTGACATGGGTCGGGTTCATGGTGCCGCTGTTGGTCAGACGCTCGACCTCGACGATGACGATGCCGCCCGAATTGCGCGCCGCCATGGCTATGGACAATTCCTCCAGCGCCACCGCCTCGCGCTCGCAGGTGATGTTGCCGTTGGTGTCGGCGGTGGTGCCGCGGATCAGAGCGACGTCGATCGGCAGCGTTTTGTAGAGCAGGCATTCCTGGCCGTCGATTTCGGTCAGCGAGACCAGATCGCGGGTGGTGCGCGCACCGATCTTGCCGCCGCCGAAACGGGGATCGACAAAGGTGCCGAGACCGACAGTGGTAAGGTGGGCCGGGCGGTGCGCGGCGATGTCGCGATAGAGATGCACCAATACGCCCTGAGGCAGGTTATAGCCTTCGATCACGCCATCGACGGCCATCTTGCCCAGCTTGGGCGCCATGCCCCAATGGCCGCCGATCACGCGCGTGGTCATCCCTTCATGCGCGAAGTGATCGGAGCCCCGGGTCTTGCCGTCGCCTTGTCCGGCGGCATAGTACAAGGTGATGCCGCGCGGAGAGTGATGGGCCAGGAAATAGCGTTCAAGGGCGGCGGTCAGGCATTCGGGGAAACTCGATCCGACGATGCCGCCGGTCGCCACGGTGGCCCCGTCCTTGATCAGGGAGCCGATCATGTCGGCATCGATGACCTTGCTCTTTACAGCTTTGTTTTTACTGTCTTTTGACATTTCTTATTTCCTTGTTTCAGGCGTGCGCCGACAAGGACCCGTCCGGGACAGGTCCGTTTGGCGCGCGCGTCGGAAAAGGGCAGGCCGACGAAGGAGCTGTCGCCGGCCTGCCGGATGGTCCGCTGTGCCTAATCCCGGCTGCGGACCATCGCCATGGCTTCGCCATCGATCACCACGGTGGTGCCCACGGTCGCGGTGGTCTTGAATCGGGCGCGTTTCTTTTCAGGGATCAGTTCGATCAGCTCGGCCTTGGCGACGACCGTGTCACCGATCCGTACCGGAGCCTTGAAGGACAGGGTCTGGGTCATGTAGATGGCCCCCGGTCCCGGCAGCTTGGTCCCCAGGACGGACGAGATGAACCCGGCTGAGAGCATGCCATGGGCGATGCGGCCCTTGAACATGGTGGTATCGGCATATTCTTTGTTGAGGTGAACCGGGTTGGTGTCGCCGGAAACGCCGGCGAACAGAACGATGTCGGCCTCGGTCACGGTCTTCGCATAGGTCGCGGTCTGACCGACTTTCAAATCCTCGAAATGATATCCGCCTGCTTCGTTCATGATGATCACACCTTTTTCTGGTTGTTTTTTCGGGATGCGCCGGGCGGCTTCTAGCCGAGCCGCCCGGAACGCGGCTGCATTCAGACGAGACCCGTCAGGTAGTAGACGCCCACGACCAGGAACGCGGCGCAGGACTTGATGCAGGTGATGGCGAAGATGTCCGGATAGGACTGGCGGTGGGTCAGGCCGCAGATCGCCAGGATGGTGATGATGACGCCGTTATGCGGCAGGGTGTCCATGCCGCCCGACGCCATCGATGCGACGCGGTGCAGCACCTCCAGCGGAATACCGGCGGCGTTGGCGGCGGCGATGAATTGTTCGGACATGGCGGCCAGCGCGATGCTCATGCCGCCCGACGCCGAACCGGTGATGCCGGCCAGCACGTTGACGGTGATGGCTTCGTTCAGCAGCGGGTTAGGAATCGCAGACAGGCTGTCGCGGATGACGACGAAACCGGGCAGGGCGGCGATGACCGATCCGAAACCATATTCCGACGCGGTGTTCATCGTCGCCAGCAGCGCGCCGCCGACGGCGGCCTTCGATCCTTCGGCGAATTTGGCCTTCAAGGTTGGGAATGCGGCGATGACGACGAACAGGATGCCGACCACCAGCGCGATTTCAACCGACCAGATCCCTTTGACGCTGCTCAGCTTCTGGATCACCGGCTTGGAGATCGAGTTCAACTGGACTTCGACCACCGCCGGGAACAGGGTCGGCAGGAAGTGGGTGAAGAACAGGTTGACCACACCGACCAGCAGCAGCGGGCAAATCGACAGGATCGGGTTGGGCAGCGAAGCCGAAGCGACCTGTTCTGGTTCGTTGGTATGGCCGGTGCCATAGCCTTCGCCCTGCGCCTGAAGCGTCTTGCGCCGCCAGTTGAGGAAGGTCAGGCCGGCGGCGAAGATGAAGATGGCGCCGATGATGCCCAATGTCGGCGCGGCGTAGGTGGTGGTGTTGAAGAAGGATGTCGGAATGATGTTCTGGATCTGCGGGGTGCCGGGCAGGGCGTCCATGGTGAAGGTCGCGGTGCCGAAGATGATGGTGGCCGGGATCAGCCGCTTCGGAATGTCAAGCGAGCGGAACATCTCGACGGCGAAGGGATAGAGCGCGAACACGCAGACGAACAGCGAGACGCCGCCATAGGTCAGCAGCGCGCCGACGATGGCGATGGACAATATGGCGCGGTCACGGCCGATCGTGCGGATGGCGGCGCTGACGATGGATTGGGCGAAACCGGACATTTCGATCAGCTTGCCGAACACGGCGCCGAGCAAGAACACCGGGAAATAGTTC
The DNA here is from genome assembly GCA_034926235.1 of Rhodospirillaceae bacterium. Classification (GTDB taxonomy): domain Bacteria; phylum Pseudomonadota; class Alphaproteobacteria; order Rhodospirillales; family Magnetospirillaceae; genus JAYFRE01. The sequence goes on along the minus strand of JAYFRE010000110.1, from coordinate 3,260 downwards.
TCGATGAAGACGACCATCTTGTTCATGAAGAGGCCGCTATAGATCGGCAGCAATGCCGAAGGCTCTGTAAGTACTACACCGATAATGGCGGCGATCGGAGCGAACAGGATGACGCTGAACCCCCGATACGCTACGAACATTAAAAATCCGAGTGAGATAATGCACACGATTACGGACATGGTTTTTCCCCTGTCGTTGATGCTGTATTGCCTGAGTATTTTTGTTGTTTTTTGTTTGTTGTTCGTCGAATTGCGGTTTGTCGTGTACGGATCTGTCATTGGTCATAGCAAAGGGCGGGCCAGTCCATTCGGACAGGTCAAATTCAGCCCACGGCAATGAGAGGGAGGTTTAAAAATTTTCTCTAATAGTTTGGATTATATGCCTATTGTAGGTGGCACCTTCTGCGGAACAGGCGAGCCTGGAAGGAAGGAGCTTCGGCTTTCTAGGTCATAGGTCCAGGATATAGCGTCAATATAAAGGACGATATGTCCTGGATTTTGACAGACGGAAACGCAAAGAGTGTCGCTGCGGCCAGGGGATCGGCGCCTTGACTTGGGCCGAAAAGGATCGGCATGGTACGGCGTTCGCTTTTTTATCCACGATAAGGATGCCGTCGATGCGTCTGCTGATCGCCTTGCTTCTGCCCTGGCTGGCCTTCTTCACCATTGGCCGTCCCTTTTCGGGCATCATCTGCCTGATTTTGCAACTGACCCTGATCGGGTGGATTCCGGCTGCGATCTGGGCCGTCTATGCCTTGAGCAGCTACAACACCGACCGCAAGATCGAAGAGGCGCTGAGGCGCGACTAAGTGTTTCGTCCGGCCTTTCGCCGATATGTTCGTATGGCGTAAGGCCGCGCGCCGTCTTCATCCGAATATATGGGGGAGTTAAGGCCCAATGGACCGGTTGCGCGGGATGTATCCCAAGATCGCCCCCTATGATTCGGGCTTTTTGGATGTCGGCGACGGGCATCGGGTCTATTACGAGCGGGTAGGCACGCCCGGAGCCATGCCCGCCTTGTTCTTGCATGGCGGACCGGGTGGCGGATGCAGTCCGGACCACCGCCGTCTTTTCGATCCCGCCCGCTATGACGTGCTGCTGTTCGACCAGCGCGGTTGCGGCCGTTCGACGCCCCATGCCGGGTTGGAGGCCAACACGACCTGGCATCTGGTGGCCGATATCGAAAGGCTGCGGGTTTTGGCCGGCGTGGAAAAATGGGTGGTCTTGGGTGGGTCCTGGGGATCGACCCTGGCCCTGACCTATGCCGAAACCCATCCCGACCGGGTCCGCGCCTTGATTCTGCGCGGGGTCTATACCGTCACCAAGGCGGAGCTGGACTGGTATTACCGTTTCGGGGTGTCGGAGATGTTCCCGGAAAAATGGGAGCGGTTCCAGGCCCCGATCCCCGAGGCCGAGCGCGGCGACATGATCGCCGCCTATCGCAAGCGCCTGACATCCCAGGACGCTGCGATCCAGATGGAAGCGGCGAAGGCCTGGACGATCTGGGAAGGCGAGACCATCACCCTGCTGCCCGAAGCGGAAACCTCGGACACATTCAGCGACGGGTCCTTTGCCCTGGCCTTTGCGCGGCTGGAAAACCACTATTTCACCCATCATTGCTGGCTGGAGGAAGGGCAGCTTCTTCGTGACGCCGGCAAGCTTCGGGGAATCCCCGGCGCGATCATTCATGGCCGTTACGACATGCCGTGCCCGGTCCGAACCGCTTATAATCTGCACCGGGCCTGGCCCGACGCCGCTTTTCATCTGGTCGAGGGCGCCGGCCATGCGGGAAGCGAACCCGGAATCCAGGACCGGCTGATCCGGGAGACGGACCGGTTCGCGGATTGAAGGACGCTGCGTTTCAAACTGATCGCCTTCTGCCGGACCAGGACGTCATGCGATGAGCCGCCGCTTTTCCACCCTCACCGTACTGAGCCTATGCGCCCTGGTCGCGTTGGCGCTCAATCTGCGCAGCCCCTTGACCGCGATCCCGCCCGTGATCGGCGAAATCAGGGCTGATCTCGGTATGGACGCGGCCCAGGCCGGGGCCCTGACCAGCATTCCGGTGTTGTGCTTCGGCGTGCTGACGCCGTTGGCCTCGCTGCTGATCGCCCGGATCGGCTTGCGATCGGCGATCGTCGTCACTTTGGCGGGGGCGGGCATCGGCATTCTTTTCCGGCCCTATGCCGGGGCCGAGGGCATGATCGGCGGGACCTTGCTGATCGGTGCGTCGCTGGCCGTCGGCAACATCGTCAGCCTGATGGTCATCGCGCGGGATTTCCCAAGCCATGCCGGCATCATCACCGGGCTGTACACCTCGGCGCTCAATATCGGCACGATGATGACCGGGGCGCTGACCGCGCCCCTGGCCGGGTTGATCGGCTGGCGCGCCGCCCTGGCCAGTTGGGTCTGGATCGCCATTCTCGCTTTGCTGCTCTGGGTTTGGGTCGGCAGGCGGCAGGCGGCGTCCTCTTCGGCCACGATCCGCCCGCAGCCCGTCATCCCGGCGGCAATCTCACCCTGCCGCAGCCGGATCGTCTGGCTGCTGGCGGCGGCTTTCCTGCTTCATGTGACGCTTTATTACACCATCACCGCCTGGCTTCCGGCCTATCTGGCCGATGCAGGAGGGATGAGCCCGACCCAGGCCGGTCTGGTGTCGTCGGCTTTTCAGATTCTGGCTCTGCTTGGGTCGTTCGGCGTGCCGCTGATGGCGCGGCTGCTGCCTTTGAACCGGCAATTGGCGGTCATGGGGACATTGTGGTTCATCACGCCGCTTTGGATTCTGGCCGCGCCGGGACATTGGCCGTTCTGGTCCCTGATCGGCGGGATAACCCAGGGCGGCACCTTCGTCGTCATTTTCACCCTGATCATGCGCTATGCCGGAACGCTCGACGAAAACCGCCGTTTGTCTTCGATCGTGCAGGGGGTGGGCTATAGCGTTGCCTCGGCCGGGCCGGTCGCGGCGGGGTTCCTGCACGATCTGTCGGGGGGCTGGAACGCAGTATTCCTGCCGCTGGCAGCGTTGGCGCTGGGGGTGATCGCGATCGGTCTGATGGTCGCTAAGGTCGGAAAGGCGTAACCGGGAGCGGGGTGGCTTTACAGGCCGGATGTTTTCGCGTATGTTCCCTGTTCGTTCCTTATTTCGGTATGAATTTTTGAGGCCCAAGGAATAGGGCGGCAGGGAATGTCTGCGGACGCGACTGGCGTGGTGCGCAAAATCATCCATGTGGACATGGATGCCTTCTATGCATCGGTGGAACA
>JAYFRE010000158.1:0-17417 GCA_034926235.1 Rhodospirillaceae bacterium | reverse complement strand
TACCGGTCGATTCCGAACATTCGGCGATTTTCCAGGTGTTGGAGGAAACGCAGCGGGGCGCGATCGAAAAGATCGTCCTGACCGCGTCGGGCGGGCCGTTCCGTACGATGAGCCGCGACGCCATGGCCGTCGTGACGCCTGAACAGGCGGTGGCGCATCCGAACTGGAAGATGGGGGCCAAGATATCGGTCGATTCGGCCAGCATGATGAATAAAGGGCTGGAGATCATCGAAGCTCATCATTTGTTCGCCATGCCCGAATCGATGATCGAGGTGCTGGTTCATCCCCAATCGGCGATCCACAGCATGGTTGCCTATGCCGACGGTTCGATGCTGGCGCAATTGGGCACCGCCGACATGCGCACGCCGATTTCCTATGCCCTGGGCTGGCCCGAACGCCTGCCTTTCACCGCGCCGCGGCTCGATCTGGCCGCGCTGGGTCGGCTGACCTTCGAAACGCCGGATCCCGGACGGTTTCCGGCCCTAAACCTTGCCCGCGAGGTCTTGCGTCAGGGCGGTGGAGCCCCCACCATCATGAATGCGGCCAATGAAGTGGCGGTTGCGGCCTTTTTGGATCGGAGCATCGGTTTTCTGGACATCGTTCGTATCGCCCAGGACTGCCTGGAACGGATGGGACCGCGGAACGCCGAAAGCCTGGACGAGGTCGCAGCCCTGGATGCGGAGACACGGCGTCTGGCCGGTTTCTTGTCGTCGCGGATGACGCGGCCGAAATATGGCTGAGGATCGCCCATGACCGAATTGCTGTCTGGTTTGTGGAACTATGGCGTCATGTTCCTGGTCATTCTGACCGTGGTCGTCTTTGTCCATGAAATGGGGCATTTCCTGCTGGCGCGGCTGAACGGGGTCAAGGTGGAGACCTTCTCCGTCGGATTCGGTCCCGAACTTGTCGGCTTCACCAGCAAGTCGGGCACGCGCTGGAAGATCTGCGCCTTGCCGATCGGTGGCTATGTCAAGATGCTGGGCGACATGAATGCGGCCAGCGTGCCCGGCGATCTGGACGGGATTCCGCCTGCGGAACGCAGCCGGGCTTTTCCGGCTAAAAAGCTGTGGCAGCGCGCCAGCATCGTCGCCGCCGGTCCGATCTTCAATCTTCTGTTCGGATTTCTGTTGTTCGCCATCCTGTTCCTGGCCCATGGCGAGACGCGCCTGCAACCGGTGATCGGTGAGGTGGTTTCCGGCAGCGCGGCAGCGGAAGCGGGTTTAAAAGTGGGCGATCGCATCCTGGAGGCCGATGGGCAGAAGGTCGATTGGTTCCGGGATCTTCAGCGCATCATTACCCTGTCGGTCCAAGAGCCGGTGACTTTGGTCGTCGACCGCGACGGCGCGCGCCTGGATCTGGCGATCTATCCGCGCATTGTCGAGGAAAGGGACGCATTCGGGAACGTGCAAAAGTACCCCAGAATTGGCGTCAGGGGTGATGGAACAGCCCTTGAGGTTGTTCGACACGGCCCGATTTCGGCTTTGGGCGCGGCGGGCCGTGAAACGCTGACCATGGTTTCATCCACGCTGAAGGTGGTCGGCCAGATGCTGACCGGCGCGCGCGACACCAGTGAATTGTCGGGCCCGATCCGAATTGCCAAGGGGGCAGGGCAGGCGGCACAGCTTGGGGTCGGCACCGCCGTCTTCTACACCATCCTGTTATCGGTCAATCTGGGTTTGTTCAATCTGTTCCCTGTTCCACTGCTCGACGGCGGCCATCTCTTGTTCTATGGTATCGAGGCCTTGCGCGGTAAACCGCTTGGCGCCCGGACCCAAGAATATGGTTTCCGCCTTGGGCTGTTTCTGGTATTGGCCTTGATGGTGCTCGCCACGCGCAATGACTTGGTCGATCTAAAGGTCTGGGATTTCATAAAGAACGTCGTGTCCTGACGGGCCTTTTCGGTCCGGGGGTGCTTCAGGGGGTGTCCTTGAACTGTTTCTTTCGCCTGGTGTTGGCCGGTGTCGCCGCGGCCTTTTTGTCCTTTTCTCCTGTTGTTGCGCAGGTCTCTGATTCCGGCGCGATCCGGGATATCGTCATTCAGGGCAACCAGCGGATCGAACCCGAGACCATCCGGTCCTATCTGTCGATCACCGAAGGCGAGACATTCAGTTCGAGCCGTGTCGACCGGGCGCTGAAAAGTCTGTTCGCGACCGGATTGTTCGCCGACGTGTCGATCCACCGCGAAGGTGATTCCTTGATCGTCTCGGTGGTGGAAAACCCCATCATCAACCGCTTGGCTTTCGAGGGAAACAACCGCGTCAAAGCCGACCAGCTTCAGCCTGAAATTCAGCTTAGACCCCGCACGGTCTACACCCGGACCAAGGTGCAGAACGACGTCAAGCGCATCCTCGAGATTTATCGCCGCAATGGGCGTTTCGCCGCGACGGTCGAACCTAAGCTGATTGAGTTGCCGCAAAACCGCGTCGATCTGGTCTTCGAGATCAATGAAGGTCCCCGGACCTATGTCAGCCGGATCAATTTCGTCGGCAATAAGGAATTCAGCGACGGTTCGTTGCGGGAGGTTCTTCAGACCAAGGAAGAACGCTGGTACCGTTTCCTTACGGCTGATGACAGCTATGATCCGGATCGGGTCAATTACGACCGCGAATTGCTGCGCCGGTTCTATTTGCGGGAAGGCTACGCCGATTTCCGCGTCGTCTCGACCGTGGCCGAACTGAGCCCCGACCGTGAGAATTTCTACCTGACCTTCACCTTGGAGGAGGGCGAGCCCTACCGGGTGGGTAAAACGGCCGTTACCTCCATGCTGCCCGATCTCAAGATCGAGGCGCTGGAACCGCTGCTTACCTTCAAAAGCGGCGATTGGTACAATGCCGACGAGATCGAGAACACCATCCTGGCTCTGACCGATGCGGTGGGAACCGCCGGCTACGCCTTCGTCGACATCAAGCCTCAACTGGTGCGCAATCGCGAAAACCATACCATGGACATCACCTTCGACATTCAGGAAGGAGCCCGGGTTTATGTCGAGCGCATCAACATCCAAGGCAATGTGCGCACCCAGGACAAGGTGATCCGGCGTGAATTCCGTCTGGTCGAAGGGGACGCTTTCAACAGCGCGAAGCTGCGCCGGTCGCGTGAGCGCATCAATGATCTCAACTTCTTTGAGAGCGTCGAGGTCAATAATGTGCCGTCCGAAACTGCGGCCGACCGCACCGTGGTCAATGTCGATGTGACCGAGAAATCGACCGGCGAGTTGTCGTTCGGCATCGGTTGGTCCAGTTCGGTCGGCGCGTTGCTGGAAGTCGGCGCACGCGAACGTAACCTGTTGGGACGCGGACAGGATCTGCGCGTCACCGGCACGCTCGCGCAGGAACGGACCTCGATCGATATGGGCTTTACCGAACCCTATTTCCTCGATCGCCGTCTGGCCGCCGGGTTCGATCTTTACAACGTCAATACAACCCAGCATTCAACCTATTATTACGACGCCAAAACCTATGGCGGCGCGTTGCGCATGGGCTATTACTACAACGAATATCTGCGCAGCGATTGGCGCTATACTTTGTCCAGCACCGATGTCACCAATGTTGACAACAGTGCTTCGTTCTATATCAAGGAACAGGCCGGCACGACCACCTTGTCCTCGCTTGGCCATACCTTCACCTATGACCGGCGCGACAGCAGAATCGAGCCTTCGCGCGGCTATTATCTGAAGCTGGGCACCGAATTCGCCGGGCTGGGCGGCTCGGAACAGTTCGTCAAAGCGACGACCAGCGCGGGTAAATATTTCAAGCTGGCCGAGGATACGGTCCTGATGTTCGGTGCAAGCGCCGGATATATGTGGGGCTATTCCGATCGCAAGATCAGCATCACTCAGCGCTTTTATCTGGGTGGCGACAGCTTGCGCGGCTTTGAAGATGCCGGCGTCAGTCCGCGCGACAAGGCGACCAGGGATCCTTTGGGCGGCTTGTGGCAATATACAGGCACGGCCAACCTGACCTTCCCCGTCGGGGCGCCGAAGGAAATGGGTATCAAGGGCAAGCTGTTCGTCGATGCCGGCGGCATTGGCAAGACGGATTCCAGCGTGCCGTCCGATAAAGTCTATTCGTCTTCCGCACCGCGCATGTCCATCGGCACCGGCGTCATCTGGACGTCGCCGATGGGGCCGATCAACATCGACCTCGCCGTTCCGGTGATCAAGAAAGACTATGACGAGACAGAGTTCTTCAGGCTCAACTTTGGAACGAGGTTCTAAATCATGACAAACCCATCGGGCGTCCGGCTCTTGGCCGGATGCTTGTTCACGGCATCCGCTCTTCTGCTTTCGCAGCCTTCCTGGGGACAGGGCGCGGCGACGCCTCCGGCTCCCTCGATCGCGGTGGTCGATGTCGATGGGGTGTTGCAGCAATCGACGGCAGCCAAATCGGCTCGCACTCAGATCGAGCGCTATCAGCAATCCTACCGCGATGAGGTGGAAAAGAAGGAATCCGGTCTGCGCGCCAAGCAGATGGAACTGCAAAAGCAGAGCCAGACCTTGTCGCAGGAACAGATGATCGAACGCGCACGCGCCTTCGACGCTGACGTCGCCGCGTTCCGGCGCGAGGCCGAGATGAAGGGCCGCGCTCTGGACAAATCCTATGGTGCGGCGATGGAGAAGATCAACAAGGCGTTGATCGAAACGGTTGGCGAAGTGGCGCAAGCCCATGGCGCCAATGTCGTGCTGCCGCGCACCCAGGTGATGCTGTATGACGAAAAGATGAACGTCACCAAGGAAGTGATCGAAGGGCTCAATAAGCGTCTGGCGGACGTGACAGTGCCGGCGCCTCAGGTCGAGGCCGCCCCTGCAGCGGCTGCGCCGAAGAAGAAGGCCAAGTAATCCATGGCTGATCCGCGTTTCTTTACGCCCGAGGGGCCGTTCGATCTGGCCCTGCTTGCCAGGCGTTGCGGTGCTGAACTCGCCAGGGCGGAAGAGGGCGGCTGGCAGATTTCGGATGTCCGGCCGCTTGATGCGGCCGGACCCGAGCATCTGTCTTTCGTGGACAACAAGAAATACATTCCCGCTTTCACGAACAGCAAGGCGGGAGCCTGCATTGCCCATCCGTCGCTGGCCTCCAAGGCTCCGCCCTGCATGCGGCTGCTTTTGTCGCCGGATCCCTACCGCAGCTACGCCAAGGCGGCAGCGGCCTTCTATCCCGCACCCCGGCCCGAGCCGGGGATCGCGTCATCGGCCAGCATTGATCCGTCTGCCCGTCTGGCACCCAGCGTCCGGGTCGATGCCGGCGCTGTGATCGGCCCTAGGGTCGAAATCGGCGAACGCTGCTGGATCGGTCCCAACGCCGTGATCGGCGCTGGCGTGGTTCTGGGCGAAGATTGCATCGTCGGCGCGCTGGCCAGTCTCAGCCATGCCATGGTCGGATGCCGAGTCCGGCTTTATCCCGGCGTTTGTATCGGCCAGGACGGATTTGGCTTCGCCATGGGGGCGGAAGGCCATCTGAAGGTGCCGCAGCTGGGCCGCGTGCTGATCGGTGATGATGTCGAAATCGGCGCCAACACCACCATTGATCGCGGCGCAGGCCCCGATACCATCATCGGCGCGGGCAGCAAGATTGATAACTTGGTCCAGATCGGGCACAACGTGCATCTGGGCCGGGGATGCGTGATCGTGTCCCAGGTCGGTATTTCAGGCAGCACGCATCTCGGCGATTTCGTCGTCGCGGCGGGGCAGGCCGGAATTACCGGCCATCTCACGATCGGATCGGGAGCGCGCATCGCAGCCCAAAGCGGCGTCATGCGCGATGTCGAACCGGGCAGTCAGATCGGCGGTTCGCCGGCGGTGCCGTTCCAGGACTGGCTCCGCCAGGTGGCGGCCTTGGCCCGGTTGATTCGTAAGAAAGGATAGGGGAAGGGACGGCATGGAGAAGCAGGTCGGCAAAGTCATCGATATCGAACGGGTGATGCAGATGATCCCCCATCGCTATCCGTTTCTGATGGTTGATCGGGTGATTGATGTCATCTCGAACGAAAGCGCGGTCGGCATCAAGAATGTGACCGCTACCGAACCTCATTTCCAGGGACATTTTCCCCAGCGTCCGGTCATGCCGGGCGTCCTGATCATCGAATCGATGGCGCAGACGGCGGCGGTTCTGGTGGTCGAGACGCTGGGGCCTGAGGCGGAAGGCAAGCTGGTCTATTTCATGAGCGTGGAGAATGCCCGTTTCCGCAAGCCGGTCGTTCCGGGCGACACGCTGCACATCCATGTCTACAAGGAACGTAATCGCGGCAATGTGTGGAAGTTCCGAAGCGAAGCCAAGGTCGGTGGAACCCTGGTCGCCGAAGCCACTTATGCCGCTATGATCCTGGACAACTGATGCCCGATATCCACCCCACCGCCATCGTCGCCGAAGGCGCCAAGATTGCCTCCTCGGCTGTCATCGGTCCTTATTGCATCGTCGGGCCGCATGTCGTCCTGGACGAAGGCGTCCGGCTGATTTCCCATGTCGTGATCGATGGCATCACCAGCATCGGCCAAAACAGCGTCGTCTATCCGTTCGCGTCTTTGGGGCAGCGTCCCCAGGATTTGAAATACAAAGGCGAGCCGTCTCGGCTGGAGATCGGGTGCAACAACCAGATCCGCGAGCATGTCACCATGAATCCCGGCACCGAAGGGGGCGGCATGCTCACGCGGGTGGGCAATAACGGACTGTTCATGGTCGCAGCACACGTCGCGCATGATTGCCGGATCGGCGACAATGTCATTCTGGTCAACAACGCTACCCTGGCTGGTCATGTCACGATCGGCGATTTCGCGGTTCTGGGTGGCTTGTCGGCGGTGCATCAATTCGTGCGAATCGGTCGTCACGCGATGGTCGGGGGTATGACCGCAGTTGATAGCGACATCATCCCCTACGGCACCGTGGTCGGCAACCGCGCCTATCTGTCGGGCCTCAATCTGATCGGCATCAAACGGCGCGGATTTTCGCGCGACGATATCCATGCCTTGCGCAGCGCCTATCGTCTGCTCTTCGCCGCCCATGCGACGATGGCCGAGCGGTTGGAGGAGGTCGCTGCCACCTTCGGCCACAGCGCTCCTGTGCGCGAAATCGTCGATTTTATCCGCGAGGATTCCTCGCGCGCCCTCTGCCAGCCGAAACCGGAGAATGCAGCCTAAGCTGGGCATCCTCGCCGGCGGCGGAATGCTGCCGGTCCATCTGGCCAATGCCTGCAAGGCGGCGGGGCGGGACGTCTTCGTGTTGGTCATCGACGGCCATGGAAAGACGGAGGATTTCACCGGCATCCCCCATGATTCGGTCCGTCTGGGCGAAGCCGGCCGGGCTTTTTCCCTGCTGCGCGCCCAAGGGGTGCAAGATGTGGTCATGGCCGGTCCGGTCCGCCGTCCGAGTCTACTGGAATTGCGTCCCGATTGGGAAACGGCCCGCTTCTTTGCCCGGATCGGTTTCAAGGCTTTGGGGGATGACGGGCTTTTGTCGGCGGTGATCCGGGAATTCGAGGACCAAGGTTTCCATATCGTCGCGGTCGATGATCTGGTCGGCGATCTGATGGCCCCTGAAGGATTGTGGGGGCGTATCGTTCCCGATGCTCAGGCCGAAACCGATATCGCGCGCGGGCTGGCGGTGGCGATCGGTCTGGGCCGTTTGGATGTCGGTCAATCGGTCGTGGTGCAGCAAGGCATCGTGTTGGGGGTTGAGGCGATCGAGGGTACCGATGCGCTGATCCGCCGCGCTGGCGCGTTGCGCCGGTCTGGGGCTGGTCCTGTCCTGGTCAAGATCGCCAAGCCGGGACAGGAACGCCGCGCCGATCTGCCGACCATCGGACCCGATACCGTTAAAGGGGCGGCGGAAGCCGGTTTCGCCGGCATTGCCGTCGAGGCCGGATCGACCATCGTGGTCGGGCTGGATGCGGTGATCCGGAGCGCCGATGCTGCGGGTTTGTTCCTGACCGGGCGCGCATGGGATAAATCGTGACGGCGCCCTTGGTCTATCTGGTGGCTGGCGAGCCTTCCGGCGATTTGCTGGGGGCGCGTTTGATGGCCGGCCTAAAGGAAATGACCGGCGGCGCTGTCGCTTTCGCCGGCGTTGGTGGTGAGGCGATGCGCGCTCAGGGCATGACGTCGCTGTTTCCCCAGGCCGATCTGGCGGTCATGGGGGTGGCGGAGGTGATTCCCCGCATTCCTCTGATCCTGAAGCGCCTGTCGCAGACGGTTGCGGATGTCGAGGCGAAGAGACCGGCCGTTCTGGTCACCATCGACAGTTGGGGATTCACCGGTCGCCTGGCGATGCGGCTGAAGGAACGCGGTTCACGTATTCCGCGCGTCCATTATGTCGCGCCGATGGTTTGGGCGTGGAAAGAAAAACGCGCTCTCAAGCTTGCGCGGTGCATCGATCTCTTGATGTGCCTTCTGCCCAACGAACCGCCTTTTTTCGAGCGAGTGGGTTTGCCTGCGGTTCATGTCGGCCATCCGGTGCTGGAAGGTGGAGCGGATAAAGGTGACGGCGCGGCGTTCCGCCAACGCCATGGTCTGGACGGGGATGCGCCGATCCTGTGCGTGCTGCCCGGCAGCCGCCATTCCGAGACTTCGCGGCTTCTGGGCGTGTTCGGCGATACCGCCGCTACGTTGGCAGAGCGTTATCCGGGTCTGTCTGTGGTCGTGCCCACGGTCGAAACCGTGGCGGAAGAGGTGCGGGCCTGTGTGGCGTCCTGGCCGATGCCGGTCCGGGTCGTGCATGGACTTCAGGAACGTTATGACGCTTTCGCCGCGTCTCGGGCAGCGCTGGCCGCCTCGGGCACTGTGGCGCTGGAACTGGCGCTGGCGGGCGTGCCGATGGCGATCGGCTATCGTGTCGCGCCCTTGACAGCCTTTTTGGCCCGGCTTCTGTTGAAGGTGCGCTATGTCTGCTTGCTCAATCTGTTGATGGATAGATCGGTGGTGCCGGAATTCCTGCAAGAGGATTGCCGGACCGAGCTTCTGGTTCCGGCTCTGGCGGGGCTTCTCGATGACGGCCCTGTGCGGCAGGCGCAACTGGATGGCAATCACGAAGCGCTGATCCGCCTCGGCCTTGGCGGCGAAAGCCCGTCGCGCCGCGCCGCGGCACAGGTTCTGCGTATGATGAGGAAGGAAAATACATGACGAGCAATGGTCGGCGTCTTTTGCATACCATGATCCGTGTCTTCGATCTGGATCGGTCGCTGGATTTCTATTGCCGCCATCTGGGTATGACCTTGCTGCGGCGGCAGGACTATCCGGATGGGGAATTCACACTGGCTTTCCTGGGTTATGGCCCCGAAGAAAGCCATTCGGTGATCGAACTGACCCATAATTGGGGCCGGACGGAGCCTTATGCGCTGGGTGACGGCTTCGGTCATATCGCCATCGCCGTTCCCGATATCTACAAAGCCTGCGCGGAACTGGCCGCCCAGGGCGTCGAAATCCTGCGCGCGCCGGGGCCGATGAAGCATGGCACGACAGTCATCGCCTTCATCGCCGATCCCGATGGCTATAAGGTCGAGCTGATCGAGCGGGCATAGCTTCCAGGCCCTGCAAGGGCTTGGCGTCAGAACCAGCCGTGCAGACGCCCCCATGCCAGGATCGCCAGGATGGCAATCCCGCCTAAAACCAGCCAACGAAGACCGCCTCCGCCCGAGGTGGGGCGGTTGTCGTTGGCTGCCGCGCGCCTTAAACCCCGGATCGGCACTCTTTTATGGCGCCATTGGGACTGAGGCGGCGGGGTTGGCGAAAAGTCAGCCACGCGCGTGCAGGGGCACGTATCGGCGCGGCGTGCTTCCCGTATAAAGCTGGCGTGGCCGGCCGATCTTCTGACTGGGATCGCCGATCATCTCGTTCCATTGCGCCACCCAGCCGACGGTCCGGGCAACGGCGAAGATCGCCGTGAACATGCTGACCGGGATGCCCATGGCGCGGAAGATGATTCCCGAATAGAAATCGACGTTGGGATAGAGCTGACGTTCGATGAAGTAACTGTCCTCAAGCGCGATTTTTTCCAATTCCATGGCCAAGGCGAGCAAGGGTTCGTCATTCACGCCAAGCTCGTTCAGCACCTCGTGACAGGTATGCTGCATGACCTTGGCGCGCGGATCGTAATTCTTGTAGACGCGATGGCCAAAGCCCATCAGGCGGAAGGGATCGTCCTTATCCTTGGCGCGCTTCAGGAATTCAGGAATCCGATCCTTGGTGCCGATCTGATTCAGCATCTGCAGCACCGCTTCGTTTGCGCCGCCATGGGCAGGCCCCCACAGCGAGGCGATGCCCGCAGCAATACAGGCGAACGGGTTGGCGTTGGAAGACCCGGACAGGCGCACGGTCGAGGTCGAGGCGTTCTGTTCGTGATCGGCGTGCAGGATCAGGATGCGTTCCATGGCGCGGGCCAGCACCGGGTTGACGCGGTATTCCTCGCACGGGGTGGCGAACATCATGTGCAGGAAGTTTTCCGCATAGCTCAACTGGTTGCGCGGATAGATGAAGGGATGGCCCAGCGAATATTTATAGGCCCAGGCCGCGATCGTCGGCATTTTCGAGATCAAGCGGTAGCTGGCGATCATGCGCTGGCGGGGGTCGTTGATGTCCAGGCTGTCATGATAGAAAGCCGACAAGGCGCCGACGACGCCGCACATCACCGCCATGGGGTGGGCGTCGCGGCGGAAGCCGCGATAAAAGGACGCGATCTGTTCGTGCAGCATGTTGTGGCGCACGATTTCGCTCTCGAAACGCTTTCTTTCGGTCGCGTTCGGCAATTCGCCGTTCAGCAGCAGATAACAGACGTCGAGATAATCGCTGTGCTCGGCCAACTGATCGATTTCATAACCGCGATGCAGCAGTACGCCGGCGTCGCCATCGATGAAGGTGATCTTGGATTCGCAAGATCCGGTCGAGGTGAAGCCTGGATCATAGGTGAAGAATCCGGTGGTGCCGTACAAGGTTCGGATGTCGATGACCTTGGGACCGAGGGTGCCGGAGATGAGCGGAAACTCGAAGCTGCGGCCGGTGCTGTTGTCGATCAACGTCACCGTTTCCCGGGTTTCCGTGTCGGCGCTTTTGCTCTCTTTCGTCATGGCGGGCATCCCTGTCTAGAAGCCGTTATTATCTTGTTTCCGAGACGGTTTTTGGGCCGGAACCATCCGGACGCCGGGGCCTATTCGGCCAGGGCGTCCTTGATTCGGGCCAGGCTTTCCTCGCGCCCGAGGACAGCCATGATCTCGAAGATCGGCGGCGAGACGCTCGATCCGGTCAGGGCTGCCCGCAAAGGCTGCGCCACCTTGCCGAGTTTGATTTCGAACCGTTCGGCGGCGTGGCGCACGCTCTCCTCCAGGCTGTCATGCCGCCAATCCTGGACGGCTTCCAGCAGAGGCAGGCATCCGGCCAGGATATCCCGTCCTCCGTCCTTTATTATGTTGGCGGCCTTAGCCTCCAACGCCAGGGGGCGGGCGCGGAACAAGAACAAGGACGAAGCGGCCAGTTCCACCAGGGTTTTGGCGCGTTCCTTCAGCCCCGGCATGGCAGCTTGCAGCCGTTCCTTTTCGGCGGGCGCGAGCGGGCGGCCGATTTCCTTTTCGATGAAAGGAGCGCTGAGTTCGGTCAGCCTGGAATCGGTGCTGGTGCGCAGGTAATGACCGTTCAGATTGGTCAGCTTGACCATGTCGAATCGGCTGGCCGAACGCCCGACCCCGGCCAGATCGAACCAGGCGATGGCCTCCTCGGTCGAAATGACCTCGGCATCGCCATGGCCCCAGCCCAGCCGCAGCAAATAGTTGCGCAAGGCTTCGGGCAAAAAGCCCATGTCGCGGTAGGCTTCGGCACCCAACGCGCCGTGGCGCTTGGACAGCTTGGCGCCATCGGGGCCATGAATCAGCGGGATATGGGCGAATTGAGGTGTATCCCAGCCGGCAGCCCGGTAGAGCTGGATCTGACGGAAGGTGTTGGTCAGATGGTCGTCGCCGCGGATGACGGTCGTGACGCCCATGTCATGATCATCCACCACCACCGACAACATATAAGTGGGGGTGCCGTCGGCGCGCAGCAGAATCATGTCGTCGAGCTGCTCATTGGCGACTGTGACCGTGCCCTGGACCAGATCGTCGAGCTGGGTGCTGCCTTCGCGCGGGGCCTTCAACCGGATCACCGGCTTGACACCGGCGGGGGCCTCGTCGGGTGAACGGTCGCGCCAGCGCCCGTCATAACGGACGGGAAGTCCCTTAGCGCGCTGTTCGGCGCGCATGGCCTCTAGCTCCTCGGGCGAACAGTAGCAGCGATAAGCGAGACCTTTTTCGAGCAGATCCAACGCCACCTCGGCATGCCGCCCGGCGCGCGAGAACTGGAGGACGGGTTCTTCGTCCCAATCAAGCCCCAGCCAGCGCAGCCCGTCGAAAATGGCGTCGACCGCCGCCTGGGTGGAACGCACCCGGTCGGTATCCTCGATGCGCAGCAGGAACCGGCCGCCCATATGGCGGGCGTAAAGCCAGTTGAACAAGGCGGTGCGAGCGCCGCCAATATGCAGGAAGCCAGTGGGAGAGGGTGCGAAACGCGTAACAACGGACATGGCTGGGAAAAAACCTCTTGAACACGGATGATGAGGCCGGAGCCCGGTTTAGCATATTCTGTGCAGGCGTGCAGCACCACGTTGCAACATCTGGGGAAACGGGCTGGGGGCGGGGGAATGGGGTTCCCTGATGAACGGGATCGCCTGATCGTATGGTTGCCGGTGGCGTTTGCCGCTGGAATCGCTCTTTACTTTGCCCAATCTTCCGAACCGGAGCGTTGGGTCGGGCCTCTCTGTCTTGCCGGAACGCTGATCGCCGGATGGGCCTTGCGCCGTTTCGACGCGGCCTTTCTGGCCGCGCTGGCTCTGGCCGTCATGGCGGCGGGGTTTACCCTGGCCGTCGAGCGGACGTTCGCATTGGACCATCCGGTCTTGAAACGCGCGCTCGCCATCGCGCCGATAGAGGGCCGGATTGTCGATGTCGAACCGTCGGCGTCGGGCCAGCGCGTCACCCTGGACCGGATCAAACTTCGCTTGCCGCCCTGGCGCACGGGTGAGATTCCGCCCGAACGCATCCGGCTGAGCGTTCCCGAAACGCCGCCGCTTCATCCCGGCATGCAGATCAAGCTCAAGGCCGGTCTGTCACCGCCATCGCCGCCATCGGTTCCGGGAACCTATGATTTCGCCCGCGCTGCCTGGTTCATGGAATTGGGGGCGCTGGGCTTCACCATCGGGACGCCGGAAATAGTGGGGGATGCGCCCGACGAGGGATGGCGCGATTCCTTGGACCATGGCGTGACGAAAATCAGACTGGTTCTGACTGCGCGCATCGCGGAGGCGGTCGAATCGGCGGGCATGGACCGGGCGACGGGCGCGATCTCGGCGGCATTGGTTACCGGCGAAATGGGACCGATTCCAACGCCGGTGATGGAAGCGTACCGGGATTCCGGTCTGGCTCATATCCTGTCCATATCGGGATTGCACATGACCCTGGTCGCCGGATTGGTGTTCGTGGGGTTGCGCGCGGTTCTGGCGGCGATTCCACCGATCGCACTCAACGCCGATATCAAAAAAGTGACGGCCGGAGCGGCGCTGGTGGTGATCTTCGCCTATCTGATCTTAGCCGGCGCGCCGGTGCCGACCCAGCGCTCTTTCGTCATGAGCAGCGTGCTGTTGATCGCCGTGCTGTTGGACCGCGAGGCGCTGTCCCTGCGTTCGGTCGGCTGGGCGGCGGTCGCGGTTCTGGCCCTTCACCCCGAAGCGTTGATCGGGGCCAGTTTCCAGATGTCCTTCGCCGCCGTCTATGCGCTGATCGCTCTTTACGAAACGATGGGACCGCGCCTGTCCGCCTGGCGGCGGGCTCGTTCAGGCTGGTGGAGCGTTCCGCTGCTTTACGTCGTCGGTGTGTCGATGACCACACTGGCCGCGGGGTCGGCGACCGCTCTTTACGCCATTTATCATTTCAACCGTTATGCCGTTTACGCCCTTTTGGCCAATCTGCTGGCGATTCCGGTGGTTGGATTCTGGGTGATGCCGGCGGCGCTTCTGGCCGTTTGCCTGATGCCGTTCGGTCTCGATGACTGGGGCTGGATCGTCATGGGCTATGGCGTCGCCGTGGTCGGCTGGATCGCGGATTGGGTCGCCGGGTTGCCCGGCGCGGTGCTCTCCCTGCCCGCGATGCCGATGGAAGCGTTGATCGTCATCACGCTGGGCGGGCTGTGGCTGGTCCTGTGGCGGCGGCGCTGGCGTCTGTTCGGGTTGATCGGGATGGCGGCGGGGATGGTGTGGTGGAGCGTGTCAACCACGCCGGACATCCTGATCGATGGAACCGGCCGGCTGGTGGCGGTCAAACGCGCGGACGGCGTTCTGTCTTTTTCGGATCGGGTGGCGGCGCGCAGTGCAAGGCTGACCTGGGCGCGCCGTAACGGCCAGGGTGAGACATCCCCTAAATGGAGCGAAGACGGGGCGGATGCGCCGGCCTGCGATTCCTTCGGCTGCGTCCATCGGGTAAAAGGCCGGATCCTGGCGGTCTTGGAGCGGGGAGAGGCGCTGGCGGGCGACTGCAGCAAAGCCGATCTGGTGATTGCCCGGGTTTTCACCGATGGGGCTTGCCGGTCGGGCCTGATCATCGATCACGGCTCGCTCTGGCGGGGTGGCGGGCATGCGATCCGGATCGGCGCGGATGGCGCAGTCGTGGAAACGGTATCGGGTTATCAGGGGAACAGACCCTGGAACGCTTTTCCCAGAACGGGGCCGCGCCTCGCGCAAAGGGGAGAGAAAGAAAGTGTCAATAGCGACGCATCAGCCCCACAAGACGACCCTGAACCTTGATCCGGTCCGGGCCGAAAATCCGGGTTTCATATTTCTTGTTGGCTGGTTCCAGGGCGATCGACGCGCCCTTGCGGCGGATGCGCTTTAGCGTGCATTCCTGGTCGTCCACTAAGGCGACGACGATGCTGCCATTCTCGGCCGTGGCGCAGCTTTTCAGGATGACGATGTCGCCGTCGAAAATGCCGGCATCGATCATGGAATCGCCTTCGACGGTCAAGGCGTAATGCTCTCCGCCGCCCAGAAGCGCATCCGGCACGGCGACGGTTTCCGGCCCGCGCAGGGCTTCGATCGGCGTGCCTGCGGCGATCTTGCCGTAAAGCGGCAGATCGATCGATCCGGCGGGTTGACCGGACGCGGCAGCACCCGGCAGCGCGTTGCGGAAATCGCCTTTGATGATGTTGGGGGCGAATCCGGACGAAGGCGGGGGCAGGATGGGGTCGGCGGCGTTCTCAGGCAGGCGCACGACTTCCAGCGCGCGGGCGCGATGAGGAAGGCGGCGGATGAAGCCTCGTTCCTCCAATCCGGTGATGAGGCGGTGGATTCCGGATTTGCTTTTTAGCTGGAGCGCTTCCTTCATCTCGTCGAAGGAAGGAGAGACACCGGTGTTTTTCAGCCGCTGATCAATGAAGATGAGCAGTTCGTATTGCTTGCGTGTCAACATGGCGCTCTCCGGGACGGCGGCGACCTGTATGGAACAAACCATAAACCAGAATAGTGTTCTAGTTTAGTTCCAATCTTCCGTCAAGGATCGTCTTTACGATCCGCCCTGAGCGGGAACGGGCGAGGCAAGCAATTTCCGGACGGCGTCGGCGACATCGGTTTGGCGCATCAAGGTTTCGCCGATCAGGAAACGCCGTGCTCCCGCCTTGGCCAGCCGGGCGAGATCGGATGCGTCCCTGAGACCGCTTTCGGCGACCAGCACGCGTCCGGCAGGCAGGCGCGGGGCCAGCTTTTCGGTGGTGGCGACATCGGTGGTCATGGTCTTGAGATTGCGGTTATTGACCCCGATCAAAGGCGAAGCGAGCGCCAGGGCGCGGTCGAATTCAGCCTCGTCATGGACCTCGACCAGGACATCCATGCCGAAACCCCGGGCGCAATCCTCCATCTCGGCCGCTTGGGCGTCGGACAAGGCGGCCATGATCAGCAGAACGGCGTCCGCGCCCAAGGCCCGGCTTTCGGCGATCTGCCAGGGATCGATCATGAAGTCCTTGCGTAAGGCCGGCATCGGCACGGCGTCCCGCGCCTGGGCCAGATAGGCGTCCCGCCCCTGGAACCAGGGTTCGTCGGTCAGGACCGACAGACAGGCCGCGCCGCCCGTCCGATAAGCTCGCGCCAGGGCTTCGGGATCGAAATCAGGCCGGATCAGCCCTGCCGATGGCGATGCCTTTTTGATTTCGGCGATCAGACCATAGCTGCCTTTTGCCACAGCGGCGTCCAGTGCAGCGGCAAAGCCCCTTGGCGGCGGAACGCGCTTTGCCCGGGCGTCGATTTCCGCCTGGGAGATCAGGCTTTTTTTCTGGCGGACATGCTCGCGCTTGTCGGCGAGGATGCGTTCCAGAACGTCGCTCAACCCACACTCTCCCGGTTGGTGATGGCGATCAGGGCGTCCAGTTTTTCCCGCGCCGCGCCGCTATCGATGGATTGGCGCGCCAGGGCGACGCCTTCGGCCAGGGTTTCCGCCTTGCCGGCGACCAGTAGCGAGGCTGCGGCGTTCAGCAGCACGACGTCGCGATAGGGGCCGGCTTCGCCATCAAGCATGGCCCTTAGGGCGCGGGCGTTGATTTCGGCGTCACCGCCCTTCAATTCCGCCGATCGGGCGCGCTGCAACCCGATATCCTCAGGCGCTATGTCGAATTCGCGCACGCCGCCGCGGTACCATTCGGCGACATGGCTGGGACCGGTGGTGGTCAGTTCATCCAGCCCGTCCGATCCATGCACGATCCAGGCGCGTTCCGCGCCCAATTCGCCCAGCACTTCGGCCAAGGGGCGAACCCAGGCCGGATCATAGACGCCCAGAAGCTGATAGCGCGCGCCCGCCGGATTGGATAATGGCCCCAGCAGATTGAAGATCGTGCGCGTGCCCAACTCGCCCCGGGGGCCGGCGACATGGCGCATGGCGGCGTGATGGCGCGGAGCCATCAGAAAGCCGATGCCGATCGTCCACAGCGATTCGCGGACCAGTTCCATCGGCGCGTCGATCTTGACTCCAAGCGCGGTCAGCACGTCGGCCGAGCCGCTTTTCGACGAGACGGCGCGATTGCCATGCTTGGCGACCGGCACGCCAGCACCTGCGACGACAAAGGCGGCGCCGGTCGAAATATTGTAGGTGCCGGCCACATCGCCGCCGGTGCCGACGGGATCGATGGCTCCTTCCGGCGCATCGAGGGTCAGCGCTTTGGCGCGCATGACCCGAGCGGCTGCGGCGATTTCGCCCACGGTTTCGCCGCGCACGCGCAGCGCCATCAGGAATCCGCCGATCTGGGCCGGTGTGGCGTTACCCGACATGATGATGTCAAAGGCCGTTTCCGCATCGTCCCGCGACAGGATCGCGCCGGTGGCAACCTTGGCCAAGATGGTTTTCATATCCGGGATGTCGCTCATCGTGTTGTCTGTCCG
>JAYFRE010000128.1:0-71695 GCA_034926235.1 Rhodospirillaceae bacterium | reverse complement strand
GATCTCGCCCAAAATCCTAACGTCGGATAGAAAAGAGTTTTTCCGCACGCGCTCTTTTTTCGAGCCCAAACTTGGCGCGCCGAACAAGCCGGAGGGTACGGGCGAAGTTTACGTGCTTTCCGGCAGCGTGTTTCTGGTACGGCGCTCGGTTTTCGAGGAACTTGGCGGATTTGATGAACGAATCTTCCTTTTCATGGAAGACGATGAGCTTTCTCACCGCATCCGCCTATCGGGACGAAAGCTCATCAGTGACAGGCGGGTTTCCGCCCGTCACCTGCACGGCCAATCCTCTGCGGTCAGCCTGGAATTGGAACGCTTCAAAGCCTTCGAAGGCGAACGCTCTCGCCTATATGTGGCGAAGAAATACGCCATACCCTATCAAACCAAGAAAGAGAAGAAGAAAATTATCCTCAGGTTGTCAAGAGTCTGTATAGTTTTTAATTTAAAGCGTATCTTCAAAAACTGGTGACTACTCCAGGCCCTAAAACAGGGGTTATCAGAGCCTTCATAAATTCCTTACACGAATTTTAACCTTCTTATGCTTCTCTCATTTTTTAAAAACTTTAATTTATCTAAAGATCTTTTTTTCACCACTCTTTCGTATAACTCGAGCTGGACTGCCGACAGCAACGACGCCTTCGGGGATATCTTGAAGAACGATACTTCCCATTCCCACCACAGAATTATCACCGATGTTTAGTTCTTCCTTAACCAGCGCTCCCATGCCGACATAAGCCTGATCGCCAACGACGCATCGCCCCCCCAGAACAGCATGAAGCGATAAAACTGCACTGTGTCCGATTTTGCAATTATGGCTAAGCATGGCAAAGGGCTGGATATAGGCATTGTCTTCAATGACCACGTCGCCATAGACCGTTACATGTTCGCACAAGACCACACCATTTCCGATTTTGGCGCAATCCGGAATGCTGGCTTTGGGATGAATAAGCGTGACGATGGGCAGACCATGCGCCTGAACCTTCTGAAAAAGTGCGGCCCTTGCAACCGGCTCGCCAACGGCAATCACAACAGAAATACCCTCTTTGTCTTCTAGAATATCTTTAAAGGACCTCACTTCTGCGCCCTTAAATTGGCGATTGAAATCAAAATCATCTATGAAAAAAACATCATTCCACGTATTTTTTTCTTTATTTATGTATTGAGAAAGAATGAAAACATCATTTCCTAACCCACCTGTACCATAAATTGCTAATCTCATCATACTTTCCTTTCAAATCACCCTATTTTACGACAGGATTCAGCGGATTCCATAATGATTTCAGAAATTTTTTTTAAAACATTATCCGGGTTCATTAATTTATTCACTTTTAATTGTCCCCTTTTAGAAAGAGAATATAATTTATTGGTGTTTAAATAATATTCTTTTATTTTTAGTGTAATATCTTCTGCCTCGGGCTTTATAATGATGATTTCATCATCATCAAAATATTCATTGTTATTCATTAACTCATCTGTTGTAAAGAGAGCCGTTCCTAAAAACATGCACTCAGCCCCTAACGGGAATCCATCAAAATTACCTTCGTAGAGCTTATATGGTCTATTTGGGGACAAACAAATATCCATTTTAGAGTAAAAATCTCTAAGAAAATTCGGCTGCCGAGGGCCATAAAAGTTTATTTGGCTCTTGATGTCAGATACGTCAATTTCAGATTCATCAAATCCACCAACAACATGAAAATGCATATCTGGATATTGGTTAGCGAGCCTCCTTGCTGCCTCTATAAATAAATCATACCCCTTATCTACACCTTTATCAGAATATTTAAATGCAACAAAACAAATATCAAATGTATCTTTGTCCACCTTATATAATTTCTTTTTTATAGAGTCTTCTATTCTAAATTGAGAAATTCCACCAAATATAAACTCTACTTTTTCTTCTGGGCACAGTTTTTTATTTATAATGTAATTCTTGGTTACCTCTTGAGTTGTTATAACTTTTAAAAAATACGGGCTAGAAAATATTTTCCTTAGCATTTTATCCGAGCTCTTATTATTAAGGCCGAATGCCCCACCAGGGTACAATATAAATATAAAAGGTATTTTATTTTTATTAAAAAAAGGAAGTAACGTGAATGTTTCTGCCAAAAAGTGTGAGTAAGCCAGTCTAAATTTATATTTATTTTTTTTATTTAATAGAAATATTTTTCCTTCATTTTCTGGATAAAAATGTAAATATTTTTTTAAATTATTATCAAATACGCCCTTTTCCATACCGTAGCCATGCTTAAACCAGGCGTCTTTTCCTGGTTTCATAGGATACATTGTATAGCTTTTGCACCCCTCTATTGAATCCATTAAATAATTTATTTCATAATTGCGGAACCCCATAGGCTTTTCTTGCGGGAATATTGAGTCAATTAGAACAATATCATCTCTGATGGTATTCTTAAAAAAACTAAACACAGTTCACCTCGGGTTAGCAAATAAAACTGTTTCTCCAAAATGTGGCGTGAAGTGGTCAAGGTAAAAATCATAGTTTAGATTAAGACCGTCTATAAACGACGGTATTGTTGAGAAGTGCTGTATATCATGATACAGGCAGATAGCTAGTTTCGGTCTGAATTTTCTTATCACCCATTCTGCTCCACAAAGAGCTTCCGGTTCAGCACCTTCAATATCAAGCTTAATAAAATCTATTTTTTTAATATTATTAACTTTTACGAATTCATCGATAGAAATCGTTTTTATAATTTCAATAGGAACATCTCCATCCGGCTTGTCCAGCAGCACCTTTGATGCAGGACCGTCATTTATTACATATAAATTCTTTCCAGGTGCGCTCCACAACGGATATTGAACAAGATTTATATTTTTTCTAAAATTAGGATTTAAACTTACATTTTTATTAAAAATATCTATATTTTCTTTTATAAACTCAAATGAAAAAACTTTCCCCTCATCTCCTGATTCGTATGAAAAATACAAAGCAGTATCTCCGAAACACCCCCCTCCATCTATTACAAAATCGCCTCTTTCCACCTTGCAAACAATATCGTATTTGCAAAACTCATATTGTTTAAGGATAAAATCTGTAAAAATAGCCATCGGCGTATTATACATATTGATAGGAAAACCAATTCCGCCTAAAGCGTGTAGATTTAAATCATAATTTTTTGTTTTTATTACGTCATCCTTCATATTTTTTTCTATGCCTGGAAGCAATCGCCATACTTCATTAGCCTCAATATCTAAGGAAATTTTTCCTCCGATAACCCGCATAGAAATAAGGTCAACAAACAATTTTTTTGAATAATCGCCCTTCAATAAACTATATGTTTTCTCTAGATCTTCCAGTGAAACACCTCTTAATTTTTCACTAAATAAATTCTCAAAATTTATTTTCTTTAATCCAAGCGCTATACGTATTTTTTTTAAGAAAAGATATATTTTTACTGCGTATAGCATAAAAATCTCGCGGTATTTCACTCATGCCCAGATTATTGTTATAATAATTATCACTTATTGTTTTTTTTAGGCTATGAACAAAAAGGCTCATTCCTGAAATCCCTCATACTCAGATATAGATGTGTTATCCGGTCAAATGACCATAGATTGATAATCAGTCCCTGACCTACTTCTTTATTTGTTACAAAAGATGAATAACGGAGGGAGTGAATTTTCTAACCACAGACTGCACCGCCAAGCGCATATCAATTGGGTCCAAAGTCTCTTTCCCTCATTTAGGGTGACCAATCGAAAGAGACAAGCCGCATTTAGTCGCTACATCGCTTTACAGTCCTATATCATTGGATAAATCCTGCCATCGTTCAAGCCTTCCCTTGTGCAAAATCGAGTTCGTGGCATATTCCTATCATCATACAGGAACAAGCTAAAGCGGCCCAACCTATAGGGTGAACATAAAGGACAATCTTTAAATTAATTATGGAGTTCTAAGTGAATGATTAGGGAAAAACTAACAGTTGTTTCGATAACGTATAATCACGAAAGGTTCATTAAGCAAACATTAGAAAGCATTCTAATGCAAAAAACTAATTTTAAATTTAAAATAATTATTGGAGATGATGCATCAACTGATGAAACACAAAAAATAATTCTCCATTACGCCGAAAAACATCCAGACATCATAGATCCTATATTAAGAAAAATAAATATTGGCCCAATGAATAATTTTATTGACACCATTTCTATGGCAAAATCAAAATATGTTATTTATAATGAGGGGGATGATTATTTTAATGACCCGTTTAAATTGCAAAAACAAGTAGATTTCTTGGATTCAAATCCAGATTTTTCTTTATGTTTTCATCCTGTTCTTATCGAATATGAAAATGAATTAAATAAAAATGACTTTTTTCCACCAAAGAAACTTGTGAATAATAAAGAGTTAAATCTAGAATATTTACTTAAAGTGAATTTTATACAGACTAATTCCTGCATGTATCGGTGGAGATTTCTAACTGAAGAAAAAATAAAAGACGTATTCCCTATGAATATTCTTCCTGCCGATCATTTTTTGCATTTATTACATGCCGAAACTGGGAAAATAGGCTTCATTCCAGATGCCATGGCCGTATACAGAAAATGGGGCGGAGGAATCTGGGCTGGTGCAGGCATTACAGATGCCTGGTTTATCAAGTGTGGAGCAGCTCATATCCGTTTTTACAAAGCACTCGAAGATCATTTCCATGTTGACCGTGCCTTAAATATAAAAAAATTAGCAAAAAAAACTTTAGCTGCACTGTTCCGGAACCATTGCTGGGATGAAATACAAAAATTCTATCAAGAGTTTCCCCACTTATATGATTCATCCCTAAAAAAAGAAAAAACTCATATCCTCCCAAAAAATTCTATAGCATATATAAAATATAGATTTTTATCCAAAATTACCTTTGGCCGCTTACGTGCTAAATATGACCAGAAAATGAACAACCTTTTGAGAGATGACTTTTTCTAGCCATAAGTAAACAGCATCAAATCAATGCTCTTGCTGGAACAGCCTTGACCCCCAAAAACAATCTTAAAATATGTCCATGATAGAATGTTTTGTCGACTATAAATTAGCTTCTATAGTGCGACAGATGCGACACACATCATCTATGGACAGATCCGGGAAAAGGGGAAGGCAAGCAATGCGCGAAGAAACATCTTCGGCCACAAAGCAAGAAGTCATATCCGTTAGATACGGTAACTTATTCAGCGCCGGATAGAAATAGCGCCGCGGATAGATATTCTGCACTGCTAACGCATCAAATATTCTTAAGAGTTGGGTCTCATCCCTGAACAGAACCGGATAATAAGCGTAATTATAATCCAGCCCGTCTTGTGGCAAAGGACGTCCAACCAGATTGCATAAAAGCCGGTCGTAAAGCTCTGATATTTCTCTACGGGCTTTGATAATTTCCGGAAGATAGGGAAGAACTGCTAGTCCCATGCCAGCGTGCAACTCCGACATTTTAGCATTGATTCCAAGCCTAAAATGTTCGTCGCCACTGTGGCCAAACCGCTTGATCAAATCCAACTTTTCGTTCGTGTTGGCATCCTGGACCAAGCAAGCACCGCCCTCTCCCGTGTGGAATAGCTTCGTTGCGTGGAAGGAGCATGTTGAGACATCGCCCCAATCCAGAAGCGAACGATCTTTATAGCGGCATCCAAATGCATGAGCTGCGTCGTAGATCACCTTCAAGCCATGCCTTACGGCGATCTTTTGAATGGCTTCAACGTTGCAGGCATAACCAAACACGTGAACCGGCATGATCGCACGGGTTCTAGGCGTGATTGCTTTTTCAAGTAAAGCGGGATTCAGTGTGAAATTGTCCGGCTCGATATCGACGAAGACTGGTTGGCAGCGCTCCCACAGAATCGAGGAAATTGTAGCAACATAAGAAAAAGGCGTGGTAATCACCTCTCCACTCTCGATATTTAGTGCTTTCAACGCTAACTGAAGGGCCACGGTGCCATTTGCAACCAGTTGTAAATTATCGACGCCAAGCTTGGCTCGTAATTTTTTCTCCAACTCAACTACTAGCGGTCCTTGATTCGTAAGATGGGCCTTCTGGAACGAAGCAGAGATGAACGCTTCGTATTCTTCCAATGGTGGCACGAACGTTTTAGTAACAAAAATGGGAGGAGATTTAGGCATAATGTTTTAGACCAGTGTATAAAATAAAGCATCAATCAAAGAAACATAAGAATTACCACTTCATAATTTTCAATGTCATGAATCGATTCGCACGCTAGATGTATAGACAAAACTATTTGGTCATTTTATTTTTTTTACATACACAGGTATTTTCATTATTTTTATAATTATGTTATTATTTTTTGTTTTCTTACATTGAAATATAAATCTTTGTACATCAAACAATATATTTACTATTAATCCGACAGATCTCTCTAAATAACTAATATATAGTTTGTTTTCTGTAAAACAGTCCTCAATAGTGAACCCTTGATATATAACCATTGCGCCAAATACTCTTTCCATCATATGCGCTAGAGACGATTTCCTATTAATCGACGATTCGGCAAACTCCCCTATATTTATATTCATGTTTATGATGGGCTCAAAAATTCTTGCTCTTACTATGAACATCGTTCCACAAATAAATCTTATACTCCCTGAGTACAAAAAATTCTCTTTCAATATAAGGCGCGCGCCCTCCATGGAGGGGATATCACGATCTGAGGAATCGTCCATAATTAATAGATAATTTCCGCACATTCCTATGCTTTTGTTATTCTCCATTGTTGATATGCATTTTCTTATGTTATCCTTAGATTCTATAAAAGAAAGTAGTTTTTTCCTCCATCTTTTTCCGCCAAGGAGGTAATTTCCGGGAATAGTTTTGTAACTTACGTCTCTTTTTGTATGAAGTTTTACAATATAATCATATCGTTCAATATCTACATTATTAATAACCCATATAAATGGTCCGACGTCATATCCTTTATTTTCCACTACATGGACATCTGCATGGCTAGCTAAAGCAATGACATCTGAATTGGGTTCAAAGTCGTCATGAACGGTTGTTATATATAGATCCCAATCAAATCCATCTAGATTCTTTAAAAAATCTTGGATTTCAGGCCATATTTCTTTATAAAAAACGTGAACATGGACCAAGATGCGCATTTATTATCACTACATTTCTAAAAGATTTTGCGAATTTTTCATGCGTGTTTTACCATGCCGGGGTCATACCTTATTAAGGTACTGTTCTTATACTGGATATGCGCGGGGATGAGTATGCGTTTTTCTCGCACGCGGCCCCAGTGAGATTGGGATCATATATTAGACATTCAATCGATCCGGTCTCCCAGGGTAAGACTGATTTTGCTCATGTATCTCTCCCCACTTCATTGCTGAGAAAGGCTCATCGGGAATAGGGGAAAAACGACAACCGAGCTATCTTACGCGGGCTGGCGCATCAGCTCAAGTCGAGCTCGCTTGGGTTGCCGCTTGTCGTTTGCGTTCAGCTTCTGCGACGTCCCCCCGCTTCAGGGCCGGGCGTCGGCGTTCTTGGCGGGTTGGTCGGTCTTGACGAAGTGGCTGCGGTCTGCACCCATCCACATCACCAGAGGGCAGGAGACAAAGATCGACGAATAGATGCCGAAGATGATGCCGATGGTCAGCGCCAGGGCGAAATAATGCAGCGACGGGCCGCCGAAGAAGAACATCGACAGCACCGCCGCCTCGGTGCAGCCATGCGTGATCACGGTGCGCGACATGGTGGTGGTGATCGCGTTGTTCAGGATTTCGGCGGTGCTGGCCTTCTTGTATTTGCGGAAATTTTCGCGGGCGCGGTCGAACACGACCACGGTTTCGTTGACCGAATAGCCCAGGATCGACAGCACCGCCGCCAGCACGGTCAGTGAGAATTCCCATTGGAAGAAGGCGAAGAAGCCCAGAACGATCGTCAGATCGTGGAAGTTCGAGATGATCGCCGCCACCGCGAACCGCCATTCAAAGCGGAAGGTCAGATAGGCGACAATGCCGACGGCGACCAGCAGCATGGCCTTCAGGCCGTCATGGACCAGTTCTTCACCGACCTGAGGCCCGATGAATTCGACCCGACGCAATTGGACGCCTGGATCGGCTGCGCGCAAGGTCGCGATCACATCCTCGGACAATTGCGCCGAGGACATGCCGTCCTTCAGCGCCAGTCGGATGATCATGTCCGCCGAGGTGCCGAAATTCTGCACCGAAGGTTCCGGGAAACCGTGCTCGACCAGGATATCCTGCACTTGCGATGCCGGCAGCGTCTGCTCGAAATGCACCTCGACCAGCGTGCCGCCGGTGAATTCGACGCTTAAATGCAGCCCTCGCGTCGTCAGGAAGAACACCGACAACAAGAAGGTGACCAGCGAGATGACGATCGTCACCTTCGACCAGCTCATGCACGGGATATCGCGCTTGAAATGGAAGATTTCCATGATCTTTGGCTCCGAAATCCCGTTCAGATGGACAGATGATCGATCTTGCGCATGCGTCCATAGGTCAGATTGACCAGGGCGCGCGACCCCAGCACCGCGCTGAACATCGAGGTCAGGATGCCCAGGCACAGCACCACGGCGAAACCGCGCACCGGTCCAGACCCATAGATGAACAAAGCGACGCCCGCGATCAGCGTGGTGATGTTGGTGTCAAGAATAGTGCGGAACGCATGGCTGTAGCCGGCATGGATGGCCGCTTGCGGCGATTGACCGGCGCGCAACTCTTCGCGTACCCGTTCATTGATCAGCACGTTGGCGTCGATCGCCATGCCTATGGTCAGCGCGATGGCCGCGATACCGGGCAAGGTCAGCGTCGCCTGGATGATCGACAGCAGCGCCACCAGCAGCAACACGTTGAACCCCAGCGCCAGCACGGAATAGACGCCGATGCGCTTGTAGTAGAACGACATGAACACCGCGATGGCCATGAAGCCCCACAGCACCGAATGCAGACCTTTTTCGATGTTTTCCGCCCCCAGGCTGGGGCCGATGGTGCGTTCTTCGATGATCTCCATCGGCGCGGCCAGCGCGCCGGCGCGCAGCAGCAACGCCACGTCCGAAGCATCCTTGGTGGTCATGGTGCCGGTGATCTGCACCTGCCCGCCATCAATCTGCTGGCGGATGACCGGCGCGGTCACCACCTCGCCCTTGCCTTTTTCGACCAGGATGATGGCCATGCGCTTGCCGACGCTGTTGCGCGTCACCTGGGAAAAAATCCGCGCCCCACGCGTGTCTAGAGTGATATGCACCGCCGGTTCGTTGGTGCGCCCGTCAAAGCCCGCCGAAGCGTTGGAAATATCCTCGCCGGTCAGAACGATCTGCTTTTTGACCAAAAGCGGCTGGCCGTCGCGCCCGCCCTCGTAATAATCCGCCCCCGGAGGCACCAGGCCGCGCGCCGCCTGCGCCAAGGAGGTGGCGTTCATGTTCTCTTCATCGACCATGCGGATTTCCAGGCTGGCGGTCCGGCCCAGAATGTCCTTGGCCTTGGCCGTATCCTGCACGCCAGGAAGCTGCACCACGACGCGGTCCGCCCCTTGCTGCTGGATGACCGGTTCGGCCACGCCCAATTCGTTGATGCGGTTGCGCAGCGTCAGCACATTCTGCTTCAGCGCCTGATCCTGGAAGCTTTTCAGCCCGGTTTCGGTCGGCGTCAGCGCCAAGCGGGTCGCGTCGATTTCGCGCACCGTCATTTCACGCAAGCCCTTGCGCAGGACTTCCTGCCCCTGGGCACGGGTTTCGGCGTCGCGGAAACGAACCACCAGCGACTGGTCGTCGCGCACGATTCCGGCCAGCGGCACCTTGGCGTCGCGTAACTGGCTGCGCACGTCATTGCTCTGTCGGTCAAGCTGCTTGTTCAGCGCCGCCCGCATATCGACCTGCATCAGGAAATGAACGCCGCCGCGCAGATCCAGGCCGAGATACATCGGCAGCGCCCCGATCGAACGCATCCAGGACGGCGTCGCCGGCAGCAGGTTCAGGGCCACCGTGTAATTAGAGCCGAAGACCTGTTGCAGGGCATCCTTGGCCTGAAGCTGGATGCTAGTGTCGGCCAGACGGACCTTGACACCGGTCTGATCGGCCAAAACCCCGTTATAGGCAATGCCGGCCTTGTCCAGCACCCCGACCACCTTGTCCATCAATCCCTGATCGACCTGGGTGACGGAACTGATCGGCGAGACCTGGACCGCCGGCACCTCGCCGAACAGGTTGGGGGTCGCATACAGGATGCTCATCACCAGGGCAGCCAGGATGATGAGGTATTTCCACCTTGGATAGCGGTTCATGACGACCCCGTTTTCCTTGAAACCTTACTTCTTGCCCAGCAACCGTCCCAGAAGAGAGGCGGGCTTGCTATCGGATTCGGCGGCCGGAGCCTCGGCCGGAACGACCTCTTGCCCTTCGCCGTCCTTGGCGGGCTCGCCCTTGTCGGCCCCATCCTTCTTCGCGGCGGACTGCGGTTCGGTCTTCGACAGCACTTCGGATATCGCCGATTTCAGCATGCGCACGCGCACATTTTCGCCGATCTCGACCAGAAGTTCATTCTCGTTGACCACCTTGACGATGCTGCCCATGAAGCCGCCCTGGGTGATGACCCGATCGCCGCGGCGCAGGGCGTTAACCATCGCCTTATGCTGCTTCACCTTCTGCTGCTGAGGCCGGATCAGCAGGAAATAGAAGACGACAAAGATAAGAATAAGCGGCAGGAACTGCATCATCTGATCCATGCCGCCCGCCGGGGCGGAGGATGCGGTCTGGGCGACAGCCTCTGAAATGAACATCGTCTTCTCCTAGAATGGCGATTCGCACGGGGGGCAGCGGGAATATAACGGGCTGGCGGCGACATGCAATGCTTTCTCACGCCGTTTTCACCGCCGATGGCGCTCCGACGATGAACGGAACCCTTGACCAGACAAAAACTCGTGCTACCTTGGCCGCCGTCGCGCAATATTAGGAAATTTTTTTAGGTCATGACGAAAGATAACAACTTGAATGCCGTGCTGCTGCGGATCGCCGAGGCGCTGGAGCGGTTGGCTCCGCCGCCGCCCAACGCCGCGGATCTGGAAGAAGGCGACGCCTTTGTCTGGCGCGCTAAAACCGGCGGGCTGGAACGGATCGCCAAGGTCAACCGCCTGGATCTGTCGCTGCTGAAGGGAATCGAACGTCAGGCCCATATCCTGCTCGACAACACCCGCCGCTTCGCCAAAGGCTTGCCCGCCAACAACGCGCTGCTGTGGGGATCGCGCGGCACCGGCAAATCATCCCTGGTCAAGGCCGTACACGCCACGATCAACGAACAGACGCCGCACAGTCTGGTCCTGGTGGAAATCCCGCGCGAGGATATCGAAAGCCTGCCCGCTCTTTTGTCTCTGCTGCGCGCCAGCACTCGGCGCTACCTTTTGTTCTGCGACGATCTGTCCTTCGATGCATCGGATGAAAGCTACAAATCGCTGAAAGCGGTGCTCGATGGCGGGGCTGAGGGCCGGCCCGACAATGTTCTGCTTTACGCCACGTCGAACCGGCGGCATTTGCTGGCGCGCGACATGATCGAAAACGAGCGCTCGACCGCCATCCATGCCGGCGAAGCGGTCGAAGAAAAGGTGTCGCTGTCGGACCGTTTCGGCCTATGGCTCGGATTCTACGATCTGGACCAGCCGACCTATCTGTCGATTATCGATGGCTATGCCGGCGCTTTCGACCTGTCCGGCGAACAGGCGCGCATTCATGCCGAAGCTTTGGAATGGTCGATTACGCGCGGCGCGCGCTCGGGCCGCGTCGCCTGGCAATTCATCCAGGATTTGGCTGGCCGCCAAGGGAAGCGGTTGGACTGACGGATTTTCCCAGTACGGTCAGGGGATCGATGGCGCGGGTCCCCTTGCGCATCTCGAAATGAAGCTGGGGCGGCGATACGCCGCCCGAATCGCCGGATAGAGCCATCTGCTGCCCCCGCTTCACCATGTCGCCCCGCTTGACCAGCAGCTTTTCATTATGGGCGTAGGCGGTCATCCAACCGTCGGCATGTTTCAGCAGCAACAGATTGCCGAAGCCCCGCAACTCGTTGCCCGAATAAGCCACCACCCCGTCTTCGGCCGCCAGCACCGGCGTTCCCTTCGCCACTTCGATATTGATGCCGTCATTATGCTGGCCTTTGCCGGTAGCGCCGAATTCGGCGATCACCCGGCCCTTGACCGGCCAGACATAACCCTGCCCCGACCGGGGCGGCGGCGGCGGCACCACGACCGGAGAGGTCACGGCGGCAGGCTGAGCCATGGCGGTCTGGGGCGCCGCACCGGACGGTTCGATGGCGGCCGCCGGGGCCTGCGCCGTGACGACGGCCGGAGATGCCGTGGGTGCAGAATTCGGTGCTGAAGCAGGTGCAGCCGACACAGGCGCAGCGGACGTAGCCGTTGGCGCGCTGGACGTTCCGCCGCGCACCTCGACCGGGCGATAGGAATCCCCTGCCCCCGCCTGGGATGCGCCGGACGCCGCCGGTTGGGCCGCGTTCTGCGTTTTGGCCAGTTGCGGCGACAAAATGACCGACGATTCGCCGCTGCTATCCCGTGAGGCGACCTGAACATTCCCCGATTCCGCGCCGGGCAGGATCAGTTTCTGTCCGGCCTGCAAGGGATAGGGCGGTTCCAGCCCATTGAGCCGCGCCAGGGTCGTAAAGGAAACGCCGGTCTTGCGCGCGATTCCGGTCAGCGTATCGCCGCGCGTCACGACATAATCCGTCTGCGTTCCCAGCGCCAGAGTCTGACCCGCTTTAAGATGGAAGGGAGAGACCAGGCCGTTGGCGTCGATCAGCGCCCGCACCGGCACGCCGAAGCGGCGCGACACGGCATAGACGGTATCGCCTTCCTGCACGGTATAGGTGGATGGGCGCGCCGCCGAACGCTGCGCGCCGTAATCGACCGGAGCGCGCGACGAGCCGCCGCTCGAGCATCCCGCCACCAGGACCGCAATCAGGGCCAGGGCGAAACCCGAGACAAAACGAGAATGGGACATGAAACGCAGCGCGGTCATGGCGCCGACAGTACAAGAGCGATAACCCGGTATCAATCGCCTGAGCGTTTTTTTTCAAAAGCCCGGATCGGACCTTATGCGCCGACCCCGCCGACGAGAGGAACGAAACGGACATTCATCAACCGCTTGGAATGAAACCGCCCATCCCGGCGTTCGACCCGGATCAGCACCTGATCGCTGTTCGCCGGCCCCACCGGCAGAACCATGATCCCGGAATCGCTCAACTGGTCGAGCAAGGCTTTCGGGACGTCCTCGCTGGCGGCGGTCACCAGGATACGGTCGAAGGGAGCCTGTTCAGGCCACCCGCGCGCTCCGTCGCCCAACAGCGTGGTGACATTGCCCAGGAACAGAGTCTTGAATCGCGCCTCGGCCTCTTTCAGCAGGGATTTGTAACGTTCCATGGTGTAGACCCGCCGGCACAGCTGGGACAGGACCGCCGCCTGATAGCCCGATCCGGTGCCGATCTCCAGCACCCGCATGCGCGGGCCGACATCCAGCGCCTGGGTCATCGCCGCCACGATCTCGGGCTGGCTGATCGTCTGTCCCTGCCCGATCGGCAAGGTGACATTTTCATAGGATTGATCGGCAAAGGGGACGGGCACGAACAGATCGCGCGGCGTACGCTCGATCGCCGAAAGCACCCGCGTATCGGTGACGCCCGAACGGCGCAAATCCATCAGAAGGCGGATCTTGCGCGCCTCGAGACTCATGGGCTGGCCGTGTCCAATCGTGCCAAGGTATCGAAATCGGTGAAATCGACGCAAAGCGGCGTCACCGACACCGCGCCATGAGCGATAGCGTAAAGATCAGTCCCGGGTTCGCCCTTGTCCTCGGCGCGCTGCCCCCCGATCCAGTAATAATCCTGACCATGCGGATCGACGCGCCGCGTCAGTTCGTCGGCATGGAAACGGCGTCCCTGACGCACGGTCTCGACCCCGGTTACCGCGTCCGGCGGACGAGCGGGGAAATTGACGTTCAGCAGCGTGTCCCTGGACCAGCCTTGCGCCGCGAAGCGCCGGATCACCGCCGCCGCCCAATGTCCGGCCGTTTCCCAAGGCGTCGGTTCGCCGGGGGTGTAACGCTGCGACAGGGCGATCGAACGCACCCCCAGCAAGGTGCCCTCCATCGCTGCCGCTACGGTGCCGGAATAGGTGACGTCCTCGCCCAGATTGCCGCCATTATTGATCCCGGACAGAATCAGGTCCGGGGGCCGGTCGGCCAGGATCTGGCGCACCGCCAGAAACACGCTGTCCGTCGGCGTGCCATCGACCGAAAAACGCCGCTCGCCCTGGTTCAGGACCCGCAACGGGCGGCGCACGGTCAAAGAATGGGCGACCGCGCTCTGTTCGGCGTCGGGAGCCACCACCCAGACGTCTGTGGAAAATTCCCGGGCGATGCGTTCCAGCAAGGCGATGCCGGGAGCATGAACGCCATCGTCATTGGTAACCAGGATACGTGCCGAGGCAAGGTCGTTTAAAGGCTCAAACATCGGCCGAAATCACCTCCACCCCGCCCATATAAGGACGCAAAGCGTCGGGAATGCGGATCGAGCCGTCGGCCTGCTGGCCGTTCTCCATCACCGCGATCAGGGTGCGGCCAACCGCCAGTCCCGACCCGTTCAGCGTATGGACGAAGCGCGTGCCCTTCTGGCCGGTGGGCCGGAAACGGGCGTTCATGCGCCGCGCCTGGAAGTCGCCGCAGTTCGAGCAGCTCGAAATTTCGCGATAGGTGTTCTGACCGGGCAGCCAGACCTCGATATCGTAGGTCTTGCGGGCCGAGAATCCCATATCGCCGGCGGAAAGCGCCATCACGCGATAGGGAATGCCCAAACGCTTCAGCACTTCCTCGGCGCAGCCGGTCATGCGCTCATGCTCGGCTTTAGAATGGTCGGGATGCACGATCGAAACCAGCTCGACCTTGTGGAACTGGTGCTGGCGGATCATGCCGCGCGTGTCCTTGCCGGCAGCGCCTGCTTCGGAGCGGAAACAGGGCGTCAGCGCGGTCATGCGCAAGGGCAGTTCGGCTTCGTCCAAAATGCGCACCGAAGCCAGGTTGGTCAGCGGCACCTCGGCGGTCGGGATCAGGTAATGCTCGGCCCCGGCCTTGAACAGATCCTCGCCGAATTTGGGCAGGTTCCCGGTGCCGTACAGCGCTTCGGCGCGAACCAGAAGCGGCGGGTCGATCTCGGTATAGCCGTGTTCGGAGGTTTGCAGATCCAGCATGAAGGCCGCGATCGCGCGCTGAAGCCGGGCCAGCTTGCCGCGCAAAACCACGAACCGGGCCCCCGACAGCTTCGCCGCCGCTTCAAAATCCATCAGGCCGAGCTTGGCGCCCAAGACGTCATGTTCGAGCGGGGTGAAATCGAACGATGCGGGTTGGCCGACGCGCCGGACTTCGACATTGGCGGTTTCGTCCGCGCCATCGGGCACATCCGCCGCCGGCAGATTGGGCAGCGCGGACAAAAGCCCGTCCAGTTCGCGCCCGGTTTCCGCCTCTTCCCTTTCGGCGGCGGTAAGCGCGTCTTTCAGCCGCGCCACCTCGTCCATCAGCGCCGAAGCGTCGCCGCCCTGCTTCTTCACCGCGCCGATTTCCTTCGACGCCTCGTTGCGGCGCGCCTGGGATTCCTGGAAAGCGGTCTGAGCGGCGCGGCGGCGGCGGTCGAGGTCGAGGATATGGGCGGAAGCCGGCGCGAGCCCGCGCCGCGCAAGCCCGGCATCAAAGGTTTCGGGCATATCGCGGATGAATTTAATGTCGTGCATGGGAACCCCAAAGCGTAGAACCAGCGCCGCCGTTATAGAACGCCCCGCCGCCGCCGACAAGGGCGACCCCCTCGGACGCGGCGGGCGGAGGGGGTAGGCACAGGGCCGTTTCGTCCGGTTGACACCTATATCTTAGGACGCGTCGTCCCGTCCGTCTTCTCCGAATCGGATGCGGCATCCGGCGCAGGCAAGGCTTCAACCGGGGTCTCCGGCTCGGGCTCGGGCCGGACTTCCGGCGCGGGTTCGGGCGCGGGCGCGGGCGCGGGCGCTTCAGGCTCGGGCGGCGTTTCCGTTTCCGCTTCCACTTCCGTTTCCGCTCCGTCCCGATTCTTCTCGATCCGACGGCAGGCAAAGATCGAGATTTCATAAAGCAGCAGCATCGGAATCGCTAAGCTGAGCTGGCTCAAGACATCCGGAGGCGTCAGGATCGCCGCCGCGACGAACACGCCGACGATGGCATAGCGCCGCTTTTCCACCAGGGCGTTGGACGAAATGATGCCGACCCGGGCCAGCAGCGTCAGCAGAACCGGCAATTGATAGGCGATGCCGAAGGCGAAGATCAGCTTCATCACCAGCGACAGATATTCGCTGACCTTGGCGTCGAGCGCGATCGGCAGCGTTCCTTCGGCGGCGATGCCCAGCGTCTCGAAAGACAGGAAGAAGCGCAGCGCCATCGGCAGCACGATGAAATAAACCGTCGCAGCCCCGGCCACGAACAGAACCGGCGTCGCCACCAGGAACGGCAGGAAAGCTTTCCTTTCGTGCTTATAAAGACCGGGGGCGACAAAGGCCCAAAGCTGGCCGGCCCAGACCGGAAAGCAGATGAAGGCGGCGGCAAAGGCCGCGACTTCCAGATAGGTGAAAAAGGCTTCGGTCGGCGCGGTAAAGATCATGTGCCGGTCCGCGCCCTTGGCCAGCACCACCGCCGCCAGCGGCCTCTGCAGGACGGCGTAGATGTCCTGGGCGACGAAGAAGCACAAAATGAAGGCGACGATAAAGGCCAGGGCCGAGATCATCAGCCGCTTGCGCAGCTCGATCAGATGCTCGATCAGCGACATCTGGCCGCCTACGGCGTTATCCTCCGCCGGAGCGGTCGTTTCCATCTTTGATTCCGTCACCGTCCCGCCTCCTTCGGCGCGGACAGGGGAGCCGGTTCCTTATCGGGGAACGGCGCCGGAAGCTCCGCCTCGGACGGCGGCACGAAATCGCCGCCCGGTTCCGGCAGAATTTCCGTCACGGGCGCATCCGTCCCCTCCGGCGCAGCCGTGGGTACGACCGGCTCGGCGGGGGAAACCGGCTCTTCCGCCACTGGCACGGGCGCGGTTTCCGCCCCGGTCACGCTGGCCTCGATCTTCCGGCCTGCCTCTTCCATCGCCCGTCCGGCGTTTTCCACCGACGGTTTGAGCGATTCCACCTGCTTGCGCAGATCGTCCAATTCCGCCTGGCGCACGATTTCATCGACCCCGCGCTGGAATTCTCCGGCCAGAAGGCGCGCTTTGCGCGCCCATTGTCCCATCGAGCGCATCACTTTGGGCAGGTCCTTGGGACCGATCACGACCAGCGCGACCGCCCCGATCAGGGCCAGTTCGGACCATGCGACATCAAACATGCGGATTTGCTTTCAAGAAACCGGAGAGAGAGACCAAAAGGCGGATCAGCCTTTGGTGGCCCCGTTCTTTTCGCTCTCCACCACCGTTTCCTTGGCGTCGGCAGTCAGCACCTTGGGCGATTCGGGCTTTGCGGCCGGCTCGTCATCAGCCATGCCTTTTTTGAACGCCTTCACGCCTTGCGCCAGATCGCCCATCAGCGACGAAATCTTGCCCTTGCCGAACAAAAGCAGGACAACGGCCAGCACGACCAGCCAATGCCATAAGCTTAAACCACCCATCCTTGCAGCACTCCCATACCATGAAGCGGATGCACCCCGCGCCGGATCATCGCAAAAGACGGGCGGTGGAGCAACGACAAGACAAGTAGGCGCGGGATAATTCCTAAAAAGACCGTCCGCGCCGGTGAGCGGGCATCATGCGCAGCAGCACCCCATCCTTGAGAATGATGCCATGACGTAGGGCGCCTGCGACATGCAGCGCCGCCGCCGCCACCAGGATCAAAGCCAGAATCCCGTGCAAGCCATAGACGGTTCCCGCCAGCGCGCGGTCCGGCCCGATCAAGAGCGGCACATCGAAGATCCCGTAGAACGAGATCGGTCTGCCGGCAGCCGAACTCATCATCCAGCCCGACAACGGCAAGGCCAATCCCAGGAACAACAGAGCCCATTTCACCAGCCGGGCGGGGATTCTTTCCCATCCCAGCATCTCGTCCCCCGGACGGTTGGGATCGAGACCCCACCATAAAAGGCGGATCACCGTCAGCCCCAGGACCAGGATGCCCGTCGCCTTGTGCAAGGGCACGATCGTAGCCTTGGGCAGGGTTCCGGACAGATAACCGCTCAAGACCATCAGCAGCAGCAGAAACGCTATGCTCCAATGCAGGGCCTGAGCCACCGCGCCATACCGTTCGTCATCGCTTTTCAGGGACATCGCCGGGCCTCCACCCTTAA
Source organism: Rhodospirillaceae bacterium (assembly GCA_034926235.1). Taxonomy (GTDB): domain Bacteria; phylum Pseudomonadota; class Alphaproteobacteria; order Rhodospirillales; family Magnetospirillaceae; genus JAYFRE01. The sequence goes on along the minus strand of JAYFRE010000128.1, from coordinate 53,377 downwards.
AGATTCCCCCCCCCTGATCGAACCGAAACGCCCGTTTGCTTCTTACCGCCCCTTGAAATCCGGCTTGCGGCGTTCCCGGAACGCCCGCAGCCCTTCCTCGTAATCGTCACTATCATAGACCGCGCGCCGCAAGCCCTGAAGACGCTCGAAAGCATCAGGCGGCATCGCATGCGCCCCGGCCAGGACGCGCAAGGATTCCTTCATCGCCGACAAGGCCAGTGGAGCCAGCACCTCGATATCCTGCGCCAGCCTTCGGCAGAAATCCTCGATCTGGCCGGCAGGCACGACGTGATTGACGACACCCAGCCGCTCCGCGCGTTCCGCATCGAGCGGATGGGCGGTGAAAAGCATCTCCTTGACCAGTCCTAGGCCGGCGGCGTTGGTCAATGTCAGCAATCCGGCGATGCTGTAGGGCACCCCCAACCGTCCCGGCGTAATCGAGAAGCGCACATCGGGCGTCGCTACCAGAATGTCGCAGGACATGGCCATTTCACAGGCCCCGCCCCAGACACCCCCTTCGATCAGGGCAATCACCGGCGCCGGGAAATCTTCGATAGCGCGCAACATGACCCGAAAAGGATCGTCCCAGCCCAAAGGATCGCGGCGCGCGGCGGGGAATTCATCGATATCATGCCCCGCCGACCAGACCGCCGAACCGGGCGGCGCGCGCAGGATCAGACAGCGCGCCTGGGCCTGGCGGGCGCGGTCCAGATCCGCGACGATGGCCCGCGCCATATCCGCGCCCAGCGCATTGCGCTTGGCCGGATGGTCCATGGTGACGATGGCGGTGCGTCCGTCCAAAACAAACCGGGTCGGCGAAGCGGGCATGAAATTCCAGACAATCCCAGAAAAAGCGGTCGGGTTCGACCGCTTGAAGCATACCCCGCGCCCGCAGGACCGGGCAACGGCAAAGCCATTTTGGGCCGAAACGCGCCCGCCCATTCGCCATACTCGATTCTTGGCCCGGCTTAGTTTTAAAATCGGACGTTCGGACGAAACGGGGGGACTTTTATCAAAATGGCGCTTCTTTTCCATCCTTTGGCCCTGCGCGGCCTGACCTTGGCGAACCGGATCGCGGTCGCTCCCATGTGCCAGTACAGCGCCCGGGACGGCGTGGCCCAGAATTGGCATTTTCAGCATTACGGCGCCCTGGCCGCCTCCGGTCCCGGCATGGTGATGATCGAAGCCACCGCCGTCTCGCCCGAGGGGCGGATATCGCCCTATGATCTCGGGCTTTATTCCGACGAAACCGAGGCCGGATTCACCTGGCTGGTGCGCGGGGTCAAGGATCTGGGCCCGTCGCGGATCGCCGTGCAGCTCGGCCATGCCGGGCGCAAGGCCGGCGTCGCCCGCCCATGGGAAGGCGGCAAGCCCTTGTCCCCGGACGAAGGCGGCTGGAACCGCCTGGGCCCCTCGCCCCTGCCCTTCGCCCCCGATTGGCCCACCCCCGCCGAAGCCGACCCGCAGGATCTGGACCGGCTGTGCCAATCCTTCGTCCAGGCCGCGGTGCGGGCGGTGCGCGCCGGAATCGATGCGGTCGAACTGCACATCGCCCATGGCTATCTTCTGCATCAGTTCCTGTCGCCCTTGTCCAACCAGCGCACGGATTCCTATGGCGGCAGCCTGGTCAACCGCATGCGTTTCCCCCTGGCCGTCGTCGCCGAAGTACGCAGCGTTCTGCCCAGCGACATGCCGCTCGGCGTGCGCATCTCGGCCACCGACTGGATCGAGGGCGGCTTCACCCTGGACGAAGCCCTGGTTTTCGTCGCCAAATGTCGCAATGAAGGCATCGATTATGTCTGCGTCTCCTCGGGCGGGCTGGCGCCCAACGCGAAAATCCCCATCGGCCCCGGCTATCAACTGCCGCTGGCCGAACGCGTCCGCCGCGACACCGGCGTGCCGACCAGGGCGGTGGGGCTGATCGCCAGTCCCCGCCAGGCCGAGGCGGTCCTGGCCCATGATCAAGCCGACATGGTGGCGCTGGGCCGCGCCTTTCTGAACGATCCGCGCTGGGTCTGGCGCGCGGCGCAGGCGCTGGACGCGCCTTTCGGCTATGCTCCGCAATATCAACGGGCGGCCCCGCCGCTCTGGTCCGTCGAGGACGCCATGCCGGGCAATATGCCGGAGAAAAATTGAGTGACGTAAACCCAGAAAAAACGGCATTCTTGTCGATTGTACATTGTTAGCCCGGCAAGAACCTTCTTGCCGGACGGCTTTCGTTCCTGTAGCGAAAGCTCGTCATTATCACCGTGACGCCCGGGCCGTGCGTCTATTTGCCTTGAAGGGGAAGCAATAGCCATGAAGCTATTAAGCCGTCTTGTCGCCTTAAGCGCCTGCCTTGCCGCCACCACTGGCGTCGCCAATGCCGGACAGACCTTCGATACGGTAAAGAGCCGAGGCCAGTTGGTCTGCGGCGCCCACACCGGCCTGGGCGGCTTCGGCGCCCCCGATGAAAAGGGCAATTGGAGCGGACTGGACGTCGATGTCTGCCGCGCCGTCGCCGCCGCGATGTTCGGCGATTCGACCAAAGTCCGATTCGTACCGCTGTCGACCCAGCAGCGCCTGCCCGCCATCCAGTCGGGCGAAGTGGACGTTTTGTCGCGCAACACCACCTGGACCCTGACCCGCGAGGCCGCCAACGGTCTTTTGTTCACGGCGGTCACTTTCTATGACGGCCAGGGCTTCCTGGTAGCCAAGAAGCTGGGCGTGAAAAGCGCCAAGGAGCTGAACGGCGCCACTGTTTGCGTGCAGACCGGCACCACGACCGAGTTGAACCTGGCCGACTATGCCCGGACCAACAAGATCGAGTTGAAGCCCGTCACCATCGAAAGCTTTGAATCCGCCGCCAGCGCCTTTGTTTCCGGTCGCTGCGACGCCTTCACCTCGGACGGTTCCCAGTTGGCCGCGATCCGCGCCAATCAAACCCCCAACCCGGCCGATTACGAAATCCTGCCCGAGCGCATCTCGAAGGAACCGCTGGCCGCCGCCGTGCGCCAGGGCGACGACCAATGGTTCAACGTCGTCAAATGGTCCTTCTACGCCATGCTGGCGGCCGAAGAGCTGGGCGTCAACTCGACCAATCTCGACCAGATGACCAAAAGCTCGGACCCGAACGTGCAGCGCCTGCTGGGCGTCACCCCGGGCATGGGCAAGAGCCTGGGGCTGGACGACAAATGGGCCTACAACATCATCAAGCAGGTCGGCAATTACGGCGAATCCTACGAGCGTAATGTCGGCATGGGCTCCAAGCTGAAGCTCGAGCGCGGGCAGAACGCCCAATGGACCCAGGGCGGGCTGATGTACGCCATGCCGATTCGCTGAAGCCGGAAGAACGATGGCTAAGACACGCGCTCGTCGCTGGTGGAACGACGAACGTATCCGCGGCATTTTCTACCAGATGGCCTTGCTGGCCTTCGTCGTTGCTTTGGGATGGTTTCTCGTCTCCAACACGCTTCGGAATCTCGAAGCCCGTCATATCGCGACGGGCTTCGGATTCCTGGAGCGTGAGGCCGCCTTCGGCATCAGCGAAACGATGGTCCGCTATGCGGCGACGGATTCCTATCTCAGGGCCTTCGCCGTCGGCATCCTGAACACGCTCAAGGTTTCGATCCTGGGCATCCTTTTGTGTACCCTGCTCGGCGTGGTCATCGGCATCGCCCGGCTGTCGCGCAACTGGCTCGTCAGCCGGCTGGCCGGGGTCTATGTCGAAGTGATGCGCAACGTCCCGCTGCTGTTGCAGCTTTTTGTCTGGTACGCCCTCATCACCGAAGGTCTGCCGACCGCGCGTCAGGCTTTGAACTTCATGGATGTCGTGTTCCTGTCCAACCGGGGCTTAAAGATTCCGTATCCGGTCTGGAATGAATCGATGATCCTGGTGGCCGGAGCCTTGGCCGCCGGGCTGCTGGCGGCGGTCGTTCTGGCGCGATGGGCGCAAAAACGCCATGAGGCCACCGGTCAGACTTTTCCGTCCTTCGCCGTCGGAATGGCGTTGATCGTCGGATTGCCGCTGCTGGCTTTCCTGGCCGGAGGGTCGGACCTCACCTTCGAGGTTCCGCGCCTGACCGGGTTCAATTTCCAGGGCGGAGCGACTTTGAGCCCCGAATTCGCCGCCCTGTTGCTGGGCCTGACGCTTTATACCGGGGCTTTCGTCGCCGAAATCGTGCGCGGCGGCATCCTCGCCGTACCGCACGGCCAGACCGAAGCAGCGCTGGCGCTGGGGCTGAACCGCACCCAGATCCTAAGATTGGTGGTGCTGCCGCAATCCCTGCGGGTCGCGGTGCCGCCGCTGACCAGCCAGTATCTCAACCTGACCAAGAACTCGACCCTGGCGGTGGCGATCGGGTACCCCGATCTGGTCAGCATCGGCAATACGGCAATCAACCAGACCGGCCAGGCGGTCGAATGTGTCGCCATCATCATGGCGGTCTATCTGACCATCAGTTTGGTCCTGTCGGTGTTGATGAACTGGTTCAACGCCCGCGTGGCCCTGATCGGGGGGCGCTGACGTGGAAGCTCGGAAAAACTTTATCGCCGATCCGGTCGGCTGGGCGCGCGGCAATCTGTTCAACGGCCCCTTGAGCACCGTCTTGAGCCTGCTGTGCCTGGCGTTTTTGGCCATGGTGGCCCCGCCGCTGCTGTCCTGGCTGACGATCAATTCCTCTTTTTCGACCGATCCCGCCGTCTGCCGCGAAGCAGGCGGGGCCTGCTGGGGGTTCGTTACCGAAAAATACCGGCTGATCCTGTTCGGTATCTACCCTTACGACGAACAATGGCGTCCCACCCTGGCGATCGCCCTGTTCATCGTCATGCTGCTCATCAGCGCCAACCCCAATTACTGGCGGCGGTGGCTGGGGATAATGTGGATTCTGGGCGTTGCCGTGCTGGCCCTCCTGATGCGCGGCGGCATGTTCGGCCTGCCCTATGTTCCCAACGACCGCTGGGGCGGGTTGCCGCTGACGCTGATCCTGTCGGTCACCGGCATCGCTTTTTCCTTCCCGCTCGGCGTATTGCTGGCGCTTGGACGGCGTTCCCGCCTGCCCGCCGTCCGCGCCTGGTGCGTGATCTATATCGAAGTCTGGCGCGGCGTGCCGCTGGTCAGCGTCTTGTTCATGGCGTCGATCATGTTCCCGCTGTTCCTGCCCGAAGGCATCACGGTCGATAAGCTTCTGCGCGCGCAGGTCGGCATCATCCTGTTCACCGCCGCCTACATGGCCGAAATCGTGCGCGGCGGGCTACAGGCCGTGCCCCGCGGCCAGTTCGAGGCCGCCGACGCCCTGGGCCTGTCCTATTGGCAGAAGGCCCGGCTGGTGATCCTGCCCCAGGCCTTGAGACTGGTGATCCCGCCTTTGGTCGGACAGTTCATCACCACCTTCAAGGACACCTCGCTGGTCATCATCATCGGTCTTTACGATCTGTTGAGCAGCACCAAGGTGGCCTTGGCCGATCCGCAATGGCGGCCCTTCTTCATCGAGGGTTTCCTGGTCGCGGCGGCGATCTATTTCGTCTTCACCTTCTTCATGTCGCGCTACAGCCTGTTCTTGGAGCGACGCCTCAATATCGGCAGACGCCGGACATGATCGGGACCTTGACCCATGGATGAAAGCATCATTTCCCTGAAAGACGTCAGCAAATGGTATGGAAACTTCCAGGTGCTGAACGGTGTATCGCTGGATGTCGCCAAGGGCGAGCGCGTGGTCGTGGCCGGACCTTCGGGATCTGGAAAATCGACCATGATCCGCTGCATCAACCGGCTGGAAGAACATCAGGCGGGCACGATCACCGTTAACGGCGTCGAGGTCACCAACGACGTCAAGTCGGTCGAGGCGGTACGCCGCGAGGTCGGCATGGTATTCCAGCAATTCAACCTGTTCCCGCATCTGACGGTGCTGGAAAACCTGACCTTGGCCCCTTTGTGGGTCAAGCACACGCCCAAGCGCGAAGCCGCCGAGACGGCGATGCGTCTGTTGGAGCGGGTCCAGATCGCCGACCACGCCCATAAATATCCGGGTCAATTGTCGGGCGGTCAGCAACAGCGCGTCGCCATCGCGCGCAGCCTGTGCATGCGCCCGTCGATCATGCTGTTCGACGAACCGACATCGGCCCTGGACCCTGAGATGATCAAGGAAGTGCTGGATGTGATGATCGAACTGGCCGATGACGGCATGACCATGGTTTGCGTCACGCACGAGATGGGCTTCGCCCGGACCGTCGCCGACAAGATCGCCTTCATGGATGCCGGCCAGATCGTCGAAATGGGACCGCCCGCCGACCTGTTCGACAACCCCCAAGAAGAACGCACCCGCCAATTCCTAAGCCAGATCATCCGCCATTGAACGCCACTTTGTGACGTAACCGGCGAAAAAACGGGCGTCCCGGTCAGGACGCCCGTTTTTTTCATTCTCCTATACCCCCGCAGCGCATTGCCCCATCAACGTTTGACGAGCCCGCCATCCACAAAATAATGGCTCCCTGTCACAAAGGAGGCCTCATCCGACAACAGGAAAAGAGCAACATTGGAGGCCTCGCTCGCGGTTCCAATCCTGGATAACGCCAGTCGGCTTACCACGCTCGATTCAAAGCGACTGCGAAATTCATTGGGCATGAAATTGCGGAAAGGCGTGTCAATCGGCCCCGGCACGAGCGCGTTGACCCGAATGCCCCGGTTTCCGAGCGCCGACGCCCAGCAGCGCACCAGCGACATCAACGCGCCTTTGGTCGCCGCATAAAGGCTCGCCATGACCGCTCCCTCATAGACAGAAGTCGATGCGGTAACCACGACCGAAGCCCCATCGTTCAAGAAATCCGTAAGACATGCCAATTGCAGCACGGGTCCCCGTACATTCGTGGCCATGATCGCGTCGAAAGCATCAGCGTCAATCTGGCGGATATCACCGATGACGGCATGGCCCGCATTAAGCCACAGCCCATCAAGTCGAGCGCCCTCACGAACCCGGCGGGACAAGGCATGGGCTGCGGCAGGATCTGCGGCGTCGTTCTGAATCCAGAGCACATCATCCAATAACGCGGGGTTCTCTTGGGCCACCTTCCGGATATCCCGCCCCGTACCAAGAACCTCGCCACCTTCTTGTAGAATACGCCGGACGCCGGCCAGTCCGATGCCGCTGGTTGCGCCTGTTACCAAAATCCGTTTTCCATCGAATCGTCCCATGCTTTGCTCCAACAACGAAAAAGAGGTGAAGCCAAGCATTGTGCTGTTCGCGGCATTGTTTGATAATATAATGATTATCAATAAATCTATTTTGTAAAGTCGATAGAATGCGTGGCGCTGAATATGCCGAACTTCGGGCGTTCGCTCAAGTCGTCGAACATGGCAGCTTTGCCAAAGCGGCGGCGCATCTCGGCGTGACGCCATCGACTCTCAGTCTGACTATCCGCAAGCTCGAAGAACGCCTGGGGGTGCGTCTCCTTCACCGCACGACACGCAGCGTGGCGCCAAGCGAAGCCGGCCAGCGGATGATGCGGCGCCTTGGTCCGGCACTGACGCAACTGGAAGAAGCCGTCACCGATGCGCAGCAGGCGGCAGACCGTCCATCGGGGCTGCTAAGGCTGAACGTCGCGCGGGTGGCGGCTATTCATTATTTAGCTCCAATGCTGGGCGGCTTCATTCGCGCCTACCCCGACATCACCATTGACGTCGTCACCAACGACCAATTGATCGACATCGTCGCCGAACGCTTCGATGCGGGCATACGCTTAGGTGAAAAGCTGTATCACGACATGATTGCCGTGCGGTTGAGCGGTGATCTGGAAATGAAAGTCGTCGCCGCGCCCGACTATTTGGCGCGGGCCGGCATACCCGAACATCCGCGCGACCTGGCGCGCCACCCCTGTCTGACCTATCGCCGTCCCAGCGACGGCAGTGTCTATCGCTGGGAATTTCAGCACGGCGCACAACGGCTGGACATCACCGTCGAAGGGCCGGTGATCGTCGATGAACCTGCGATGCTGACGCGCATCGCACTTGATGGCGTAGGAATTGCCTATCAATTCGCTCACCAAGTCGATCCATTCCTGGCGGATGGGCGGTTGGTGCAGTTATTGCCGGAATGGACACCGGCCTTTCCCGGTTTTTATGTCTACTATCCGAGCCGCCGGCACATGGCCACGCCGTTACGCACATTCCTCGATTATCTCGCGCAGCGCCCGGACGAGCATCGCCCCTCGTTGCCGCAGAAAAATAGTGGGGCGGATAGTTCTCATTCCCCCGAGACGCCCTGGCGTCGTTCCGCCAGATAGCGGACGAAATCCGGACCGGGCATGGGCCGGGCGAAATAATAGCCCTGGGCTTCGTCGCAGCCATGCTGGCGGATCGCTTCCAGGGTGGTTTCGTCCTCGACCCCCTCGGCGATGGTCCGAAGACCTAGGCCGCGCGCCATCTGCACGATCGCCCCGACGATGGCGTCGTCGTCATGATTGGCGGTGATGTTGCGGACAAAGGACTGATCGATCTTGAGCTTGTCCAGATCGAAACGCCGCAGATAGGCCAGACTCGAATAGCCGGTGCCGAAATCGTCGATGGACAGCTTGACGCCGAGGGTTTTCAACTGCCGGACGGTCGAAAGCACGCTCTCGGTCTCGCGGATCAGAATGGACTCGGTCAGTTCCAATTCCAGCCGGGACGGGTCCAGTCCGGAAGCGGACAGAGCCTGTTCGACGCTTTGCAGCAAATCGCCGCGCGCGAATTGCAGCGACGACAGATTGACCGCCACCCCGGCGTCGGAATCCCACGCCACCGCCTGGCGGCACGCTTCGCGCAGAACCCATTCGCCGATCTTGACGATCATGCCGCTTTTTTCCGCCACCGGGATGAACCGGCCCGGCGGCATCAGCCCCTCTTTCGGGTGGTTCCAGCGGATCAGAGCTTCCGCGCCCAGGACGCGGCGGTCGGCAAGATTGATCTGAGGCTGGAAATAAAGGACGAATTCATCCCGTTCCAACGCGTTGCGCAACCCCTGAAGGATGCTGGTATATTCGTTGGCGTCGACATTCATCTGTTCGGTGAAGAAACGGAACGCGTTCCGGCCCGATTCCTTGGCGTAATGCGTGGCGCTACCCGCCCGTTTGAACAGTGTGTCGAAATCGCTGCCGTCATCGGGAAAAATGGCGATGCCGATGGACGCCGTCACCACCAATTCATGCTCGCTGATGGCAAAGGGTTCGCCGACCCGTTCCAGGATTTGCGCCGCCACGCGATTGACGATCTCCGGGTCGTCCAGACCGGCGAGAACGACCAGGAATTCATCCCCGCCTTGGCGGCTTAATGTATCGACCGCCCGGATACAGCTTTGAATGCGCCCGGCCACGGCCTGAAGCAGGCTATCGCCGACCGAATGGCCGAATGAATCATTGATCCATTTGAAATGGTCGATATCGACCAGCAGCAGCGCCGCCTTTCCTCTTTGCCGGTAGGCGAGCATCATCGCCCGTTCCATGCGGTCGCGGCCCAGAACCCGGTTGGGCAGGCGGGTCAAGGCGTCGTGATGCGTCAGGAAGTCCGCATATTCCTCGGCTTCCACCTGCTTGGTGACGTCTTGCTTGATGCCGATGAACTGCGTGATCTGGCCGGACGGATCGCGGACCGGGAAGATGATCGCATCCTCCCAATAAAAGGAACCATCCTTCCTTTTATTGTAGAACACGCCCCGCCACGGATGGCCGTTTTTGATGCGCGTCCACAATTCGCTGTATTCCGCCTTTGAGGTATGGCCCGTGGCGAGAATCCTGGGATTCTGGCCGATGGCTTCCTCAGCCGTATAGCCCGACGATTCGGTGAAGGCGGCGTTCACATATTGGATATTGCCGTCCAGATCGGCAATCACCATCGATATCGGGCTCTGCTCCACCACCATCGAGAGCTTCTGCATCTCGAATTCCATCTTCTTGCGCTGCGTGATGTCACGCCCGACATGGAAGGCGCCTATTCTCCGGCCACTGGAATCCAGCAGAGGTCCATAATGCGAATCGTAATAAATGACATCCTTTTCCCTGACGAAACTCCATTCATCGAAGAAATACTCCCCATCCAATGCCCGTTTCCACTGAAGGATAAAATGCTCTTGTTTTTCCTTATCTCTTTTCACTTCGGACAGTAAAGGGGTGCCGGGAGAAACGGCGATTCCGAACATCTCCTCGAACCGTTCGGTGTAGGCGCGGTTGCAGAGCATGAACCGCAAATCGCTATCGATTGTGGCGATGGTGTCATGAACGGCTTCGATGATGCCGTTGATCCTGGCGTTCGACTCTCTTAGGCGCTGTTCCAGACACCGGCTTTCTTCTTCGATGTCCAGCCGATCCAAGGCGTAGGAGATGTCGGAGGCCATCTCTTCGAGCAGATGAACCAGATCGGGCGTGAAAAAACCGACATCCTCCGAATAAAGAGCCAGGACGCCGGCAATTCTTCCCTTGTTGTACAATAGGAAAGCCGCGGACGAGCGCAGTTGCGCGTCCAGTATCCAGCCCGGCAGGGACGCGAAATCCTCCGAACCGGCCCAATCATTGATGATGCAGGGGCTTCCCGTCGTGATCGCGCGCCAGACCGGTCCCATGCTGAACGGCGAATCCGGCGTGACAGGTACGCGAAGCTCTTCCAGATGATGACTCTCCTCGCCGACCCAGGCAATCGGGGAAACCAGTTGCGTTTCGTCATCGATCGTTCCGATCCAGGCCATGCGGAAATGACCGAACGCAACCGCGATCTCGCAAATCTCCTTGAACAGGGCGGTGCGGTCCGAAGCGCGGGCGATGGCTTGATTGGTCTGGCTCAACGCCGCATAGACATCCTTCAGACGGGTGATCTGGCGTTCCGCTTCCTTGCGTTCCGTGATGTCCCGAATGAAGCTGTGGGCGATCTCGCGCCCGTCCAGAACGACGCGATAGCAATGGACTTCAGCCGGAAACGTGCTGCCGTCCGCGCGTCTGTGCCGTGTTTCGAACCGGATTTCGCCTTTGGCATGAAGATCGGCCCAATCCTTTTCCCAACGGCACCCATCGCAACGAAGCTCTCCGACGCTCATCGTCAGAAGCTTTTCCCGGGGATAGCCATAAGCCGCGAGGGCGCGATTGTTCACGTCGAGCAGACGGCCTTCCTCGTCCAGCAGCAGCACGAGATCGGTGGTATGTTTGCTGAATTGATCGAGACGCCAGGCGATGGTCTCGCTTTGCCGCAGGGTGTGGCGGCTCCAGCGAACCATGAAGAGATAAAGCGCCAGCGTCGTCACCAGGACGAAAGCCAGTCCTTTTACCAGACTGACCAGAAAGGCCGCGTCGCCGATTTCGCCGCGCAGATAAACCACAACATCAGAAATCAGAACCCAGGCCGATCCCAGCACCACATAGAACAGGGCGACCCGGCGAGCGGCGAAGGCGCTTATTCCCTTCTCAGCATCTCGGATCTCCATGAAAACCTCGCGCTGTCAGACCATCGACCGGTTCTTCACAAAAACCCAGAACCGTATCTGTCCGGCATGAGCCGGCATTCATCCTTATGTCCCCGGAATCTGGCTGCTCGCAGGCCGCCCGGCGCCGGATATTTCCGGGTCGGACCAACAGGAACGGAAAAGGCTCCTGCACCGCCGGACAGGGTTTTCAATGCCTGTCTTCCTGCATGCGCCGTCACCTTGAACCGTACCGCGGAAGCAGCGCCCGCCTTGGCGATATCTTCCCGCTTCCGCCCTATCTTCAGGTCCAGCCTGCTTATCAGGCGAGTATGATTATGACGTAAATCGAAACTTTTTCCACAACGTAAAAGAGAGTTTTTTCACAAAAAAACGCGTTATTCGCCTTAGACGTCAAATTCGTTGTGATAAAAAACAACCCTGTATAGACATCGTTCCCATTTTTCTTGGGGCCATCGATGCTTGTTGTCTCGGCGGACTGGGAACGGGTCCTGTGCACCCTATCGACGCGATTGTTCCTCTCCCGCATGGGGATCATTAAGGCAGCATGGTTCTTTTCTTCAGAAACTGGGCGGCGTGCAGGCGCTGATCACCTCGCAATCGGTGCGCCCGACATTGCGGAAACGGTGCGGTATCCGGCTGTCGAGATAATAGGCTTCCCCCGGCCCCAGGACGCGCACCTGATCGCCGGCCGTGATCTCAAGCCGGCCCGACAGCACGATCCCGCCTTCCTCACCTTCATGGCTTAAAGCCACGCGACCGGTATCGCCGCCGGGCGCATAGCGTTCGGCCATGATCTGCACCGCGCGCGGCCCCAGATCCCGTCCGACCTGACGGTAGGAAATTGCGCCCGAAGCGATTTCGACCAGATCGTTCGCGGCGAAGAAAAGCTTGGGCGGGTTATCGATCTCCATGGCGAAGAAATCGGCCAGCCCCATAGGAATGCCGTCCAGAACCCGTTTCAGCACGCCGACCGACGGATTGAGGCGCCCCGATTCAATCAATGAAATCGTTGCATTGGTAACGCCGGCGCGGCGCGCCATTTCACGCTGCGACAATTTATGCTGCTGCCTGACCGCCTTCAAACGCGCCCCAACCTCGTCTTCCATCGCACCCGCCCTTTTCCGGTGTTCAATATAATAAACAGTAAACAACGCTTATTGATTAAATACAATATGTTACGAATTCATAAGAAAGCATCTTGTTTAAGATCGGCAAACGGAGGACTCTTGGGTTTCCCTTTCCCGCCCTCGTTGCCAGGAACGTAACGCCGATGCCCGAAAATCGTCCGAACGATCTCTCCGCCTTCTGGATGCCCTTTACCGCCAACCGGCAGTTCAAGGCCAAGCCCCGCCTGCTGGTCAGCGCCAAGGGCATGTATTACACCAGCGCCGACGGCCGCCAGGTTCTGGACGGCACCTCGGGCCTGTGGTGCAGCAACGCCGGCCATTGCCGCGACAAGATCGTCAAAGCGGTGCAGGCCAAGATCGCCGAGCTGGATTTCGCCCCCACCTTCCAGATCGGCCATCCCGACGCGTTCCGCCTGTCCACGCGCCTGGCGGAATTAGCGCCGGGCTCGCTCAATCACGTCTTCTACACCAATTCCGGGTCCGAATCGGCCGACACCGCGCTCAAGATGGCGCTGGCCTATCACCGCATGAAGGGCGATGCCAGCCGCATCCGCCTGATCGGGCGCGAACGCGCCTATCACGGCATCAATTTCGGCGGTCTCTCGGTCGGCGGCATCGGCAGCAATCGCAAGCATTTCGGCCCGCTTCTGCCCGGCGTCGATCATCTGCGCCACACCCATAATCTGGAAAAGAACGCCTTCACCCGGGGACAGCCGGCCTGGGGCGCGGAACTGGCCGACGATCTGGAACGGCTGGTGGCGCTGCATGACGCATCGACCATCGCCGCCGTCATCGTCGAGCCGATGTCCGGTTCGACCGGCGTGCTGGTGCCGCCCAAGGGCTATCTGGAGCGGCTGCGCGCCATCTGCGACAAATACGGCATCCTGCTGATCTTCGACGAGGTCATCACCGGTTTCGGCCGCCTGGGCGCGCCGTTCGGATCGCAGCTTCTGGGCGTCACCCCGGACATCATGACCACCGCCAAGGGTCTGACCAACGCCGCCATCCCGATGGGCGCGGTGTTCGCCTCCGACAAGGTTTATGACGCCTTCATGCAGGGGCCCGAAAGCGCGATCGAATTCCTGCACGGCTACACCTATTCGGCCCACCCGGTCGCCACCGCAGCCGGTCTGGCGGCGTTGGACGTCTATCAGGAAGAAGGACTGCTGACCCGCGCCGCCGAACTGTCCCCTTATTGGGAAGACGCGGTCCATGCGCTGAAGGGCCTGCCGAACATCATCGACATCCGCAATATCGGCCTGACCGCCGGTATCGAATTGTCCTCGCGCGACGGCGCGCCGGGCGCCAGGGCCTATGATGTGTTCGTCAAATGCTTCGAGAAGGGCGCGCTGATCCGCACCACCGGCGACATCATCGCCCTGTCCCCGCCCCTGATCATCGACAAGCCCCAGATCGACACGCTGATCGGCATCCTGGCCGACGCGATCAAAGCCACCGCCTGATCCGGCGGATACCGCAAAAAACCGCCCGCCCGGGAAACCGGACGGGCGGTTTTTTTCATTTCATGCTGCCCATCCCGCGGTCGGACTCCAAGCCTTCCAGCATCAATGTGGCTTCCTCGACCCGCAGAAAACGTCCGGCGGCGTCCAATTCTGCAAACAGATAGACCTCCTGCACGACCTCTCCGCCGTCATGCTTGGTGACATGAACGCGATGACGGTCGGCATAGCGGTTGCCGTCGCGGATTTCGTCCAGCACCTCGATGCGGGCCGACGCCACCACCTCGCGCAGTTTCTGCGCATGACGGGAAAATGCCTCCCGGTCGTCCCAATGCCCATTGGTGCGCTGCCGGTATTCGGGACTGAAATGACGGTCGAGGACATCGTCCAGCGGAAGGTGTCGTTGATTGAGCAGTTCGTCCAGAGCCAGCCGGATGTCAGCGTTTCGCATGGCGTGTGTTTCGCCCCATAAGAAAAATGGCCCCTATAGATAAGGCTATAAGGCGATTATCGGCAGATGAGGTCGTCGATATTTTTGAACAATTCCGGACAGCGATCAGATCGGCAGCGCCGTCGTGCGTTTGACCGTGCGCAATGACAGGATCGATTGGACCCGCACCACGCCCGGCAGGCATGTCAGGATGTCGGCGTGGATGCGTTCCAGATCGGCGCTGTTCTTATAGACGACATGCAGCAGATAATCGGCCTGACCGGCCAGCAGATAGCAGGCCTGAACCTCGCCGATATCGGCCACCGCGCGCTCGAATCGGTCCAGCGATTCGCGCCCCTGTTCGGCCAGCGTGATCTGGACGAAAGCGTTGCCGGAAAATCCGGCCACCGACGGGTTGAGCAGCAGAACATAAGCCTCGGCCAACCCCATTTCTTCGAGCAGGCGCACCCGGCGCAGACAGGCCGACGGCGACAATCCGACCCGCTCGGCCAGCTCGATATTGGTGAGCCGGGCGTCGGCTTGCAGATAGGTTAAAATGGCGCGATCGCGGCTATCCAAAGTCATGATTGCATATCCTTTCGTCATTTTTGATTTTTGTCAATTTTTTGTGCAATAAGCCCCGTCATGCCCTCTCATTTCAGCGGCAAATGCGACAGATTCCGCGTCATAATGACCTATCTTAATTCTTCGCGGCTGGAGGTTCCCGTGCGCATTGGTGTCCCCAAGGAAATCAAGATTCATGAGTATCGGGTCGGGCTGGTTCCCGCCGGCGTCGCCGAACTGGTCGGCGCCGGCCACACTGTCCTGATCGAGGCAGGCGCCGGTATCGGCGCCGGCATCAGCGATGCCGATTACATCAAGGCCGGCGCGGAAATCGCCGCCAACGCCGACACAGTCTTCGCCAAGGCCGAGATGATCGTCAAGGTCAAGGAGCCGTTGGCGGCCGAACGCAAAAAGCTGCGCCCCGGCCAGCTTCTTTACACCTATCTCCATCTGGCCCCCGACGCCGAACAGACCAGGGATCTGGTCGCCAGCGGCGCGACCTGCGTCGCCTATGAAACCGTCACCGCGCCCGATGGCAGCCTGCCCTTGCTGACGCCGATGTCGGAAGTCGCTGGTCGCATGTCGGTCCAGGTCGGCGCGGCCTGTCTGGAAAAAGCCCATGGCGGCAGCGGCGTACTGCTGGCTGGCGTGCCGGGCGTCGCCCCGGGCCGGGTCGTCATCCTGGGCGCGGGCGTCGCCGGGTCCAACGCCGCCCTGATCGCTCTTGGCATGGGCGCCAAGGTGACGCTGGTCGATCGCTCCCTGCCCGCTTTGCGACGCGCCAACGACCGTTTCGGCACCGTCGTTTCGACCGTATTCTCGACCAAAGCCGCCGTCGCCGAACTGGTCGCCGAGGCCGATCTGGTCATCGGCGCGGTGTTGATCGCCGGCGCGACCACGCCCAAGCTGGTCAGCGCCGAAATGGTCAAAACCATGCGCCCGGGCTCGGTGCTGGTCGATATCGCCATCGATCAAGGCGGCTGCTTTGAAACCAGCCGTCCCACCACCCACGCCGAACCGACCTTCACCGTCGATGGCGTCACCCATTATTGCGTCACCAACATGCCGGGAGCGGTGGCGCGCACATCGACCTTCGCCCTGGCCAGCGCCACTCTGCCCTTCGCCATGGCGCTTGCCAACAAGGGATGGAAACGGGCTCTGACCGACGATGTCCATCTTCGGGCCGGTCTTAACGTCCATGACGGCAAGGTCACTTTCAAGGCCGTGGCCGACGCGTTGGGCTACAGCTACACGCCTGCCGCCTCTCTGCTTTAGGCTCCTGCCGCCGAAACCCCCGGCCGGATTTTTTCCGGCCGGGGGTTTCCCGTCTCATCGCCCTTCCATCCCGCGCCGAAATGGCCTATGAGGGGGGCCTTGAGCGAGGGAATTGGCGGCGAAGGAACCAGGTTTGTCCAAGATCGAGGTTGCACAGCCTCCCCGTTTGGCCGTCCGGAACATCAGCAAGCGCTTCCAAGCCGTCCAGGCCAACGACCGGATCGGCTTCGAGGTTGCGCCAGGGCAGATCCACGCCCTGCTGGGCGAGAACGGCGCTGGCAAAAGCACCATCGTCAAGATCATCTACGGCATTCTTCAGCCCGACGAGGGCGAGATTCTGTGGAACGGGCGCGTGGTGCGAATCGATTCCCCGCGCGCGGCGCGCGCGCTTGGCATCGGCATGGTGTTCCAGCATTTCTCGCTGTTCGAGGCGATGACGGTGGCCGAGAATATCGCGCTCGGCCTCAATCAATCGGGCGGTATGAAGGCGCTTAGCCGCCGCATCGCCGAATTGTCGGCGTCCTATGGGCTGGCCCTGGACCCAGACCGCGACATCCATACCCTGTCGGTAGGGGAACGCCAGCGGGTCGAAATCGTCCGCTGCCTGTTGCAGGACCCCAGACTGTTGATCATGGACGAACCGACATCGGTTCTGACCCCGCAGGAAACCCGTCAGCTTTTTGAAACACTGCGCCGTCTGGCGGCGGAAGGCTGTTCGATCCTCTATATTTCACACAAGCTCTACGAATTGCAGGAGCTGTGCCAGCATGCCACCATTCTGCGTGGCGGCCGCGTGGTCGGAAGCTGCGATCCGGCCAAGGAATCGGCTCAAAGCATGGCCCAGCTCATGATCGGCGGCGTTCCGGCGACCGCCAGCCGGCAGCGGAACGAGGCTGTGGGCGCACCCCGGCTGGTCGTCTCCGGGCTGAATTTGCCCGCCGATCAGCCTTTCGGAGTTGCGCTCAAGGATGTCGGCTTCAGCCTGGCGGCGGGCGAGATTTTGGGCATTGCCGGCGTATCGGGCAACGGCCAGGATGAATTGATGGCCGCACTGTCGGGTGAAAGGCTGCTGCCCGATGCCAGCCGCATCCAATTCGACGGTCAGCCTGTCGGCAAACTCGATTTCGAGCAGCGACGCGCCCAGGGGCTTTATGCCGTGCCGGAAAAACGGGACGGCTGCACCGCCGTGCTGGGAATGAGCCTGGCCGCCAATACCCTATTGTCGGCGCGCGGCGGCATGGCGTTGTCGAGGCATGGGCTGTTGCGCAAAAGCAAGGCCATGGCTTTCGCCCGGCGCATCATCGACGCCTATGGAGTCAAGGCGGACGGGCCGCAGGCCGCAGCCGGCACGCTGTCCGGCGGCAATCTGCAAAAATTCGTCGTCGGACGCGACATCCTGCAAAATCCCAAGGCGCTGATCATCGCCCAGCCGACCTGGGGTGTCGATGCGGGCGCGGCGGCGGCCATTCATCAGGCTTTGTTCGACCTCGCGCGGCGCGGCGCCGGAATCGTGGTGATTTCCCAGGATCTGGACGAGCTGCTCGCTTTGTCGGACCGGCTGATGGTGATTCATCTGGGCCGCCTGACGCCGCCGATGCCGACCAGCGACGTTTCCGCTGAAGCGATCGGATTGCTGATGGGCGGCGCGGCGGACGCCAAAGGACAAACCCATGCGGCTTGAGATCGAACCGCGCCGCAGCGTCTCGCCGGTCTTGTTCTATGCGACGCCGCTGCTGGCGGTCGTCCTGACCGTCGCCAGCGGCTATGTCCTGTTTCTGGCGCTGGGGCTGGACCCGTCGCGCACGCTCTATCATTTCCTGGTCGCTCCGCTGCTGACCGGCTTCGGCCTGGCCGAGTTGTGCCTGAAGGCCGGGCCTTTGGTGCTGATCGCCACCGGACTGGCGCTGGGCTTTCGCGCCAATGTCTGGAATATCGGGGCCGAAGGGCAATTGATCGCCGGCGCGATCTGTTCGGGCGGCGTGGCGCTTGCCTTCTGGAACGAAAGCGGCTGGTGGATTCTGCCCTTGATGACGCTGGCGGGCGCGCTGGGCGGCATGGCCTACGCCGCCATTCCCGCTTTCCTGAAGACGCGCTTTGACGTCAATGAAATCCTGAGCAGCCTGATGCTGACCTATATCGCCACCCTGATCTTGAGCATCCTGGTCTTTGGGCCGTGGCGCGATCCGGACGGTCTCAATTTCCCCGAATCCCGGCTGTTCAGCGAATCGGCGCAGCTTCCCCTGCTGGTCGATGGCACAAGACTGCATCCAGGCATCCTGATCGCCCTGGGCGCGGCGCTGCTGGCCTGGATCTTGAGCGCGCGGACCATGGCCGGCTTTCGTCTCGACGTGTCGGGACAAGCGCCCGAAGCCGCCCGTTTCGCCGGTTTTTCGCGCAACCACACGATCTGGATGACGCTGCTGGCCGGCGGCGGGCTGGCCGGATTGGCCGGCTGTTTCGAGATCGCAGGCCCGATCGGCCAGCTTCTGCCGCAAATCTCGCCGGGCTACGGCTTCACTGCCATCATCGTCGCCTTCCTGGGACGGCTGCACCCGCTGGGCATCATCGCCGCCGGCTTCCTGGTGGCGCTGTCCTATAATGGCGGCGAAATCGCCCAGGTTCAGGACCAGCTTCCCGCCGCCGCCGTCGGCGTGTTCCAGGGCATGCTGCTGTTCTATCTGCTGGCCTGCGACTTCCTGTCGCGCTTTTACATCCGGTTGCGCCGCGCCCCGGCTTCGGCGGAGAAACGGTCATGATCGCCACCTCGATCGCCATGGCCGTCATCGCCGCCGCCACGCCGTTGCTGTTCGCCGCCATCGGCGAATTGGTGGCCGAACGCGCCGGTGTGCTCAATCTGGGCGTCGAAGGCATGATGCTGATCGGCGCAGTGACCAGTTTCGCCGTCACCGTGACCAGCGGCAGCTGGGTTCTGGGCATCATCGCCGGAGCCCTGGCCGGATCCGTGATGGCGCTCTTGTTCGCCGTCCTGACCCTGTCTTTGATGGCCAACCAGGTCGGCACCGGGCTGGCGCTGACCTTGTTCGGCATCGGGCTGTCCTCGCTTCTGGGGCGGTCTTTTGTCGGTATCCCGCTGCCGGCCCTGCCCCGGCTCGACATTCCGGGCCTGTCCGACCTGCCGGTGATCGGGCCCTTGCTGTTCGGCCAGGACATCCTGGTCTATCTGTCGGTGGCGCTGGCCGCGCTGGTCGCCTGGGTGCTGAAACGCACCCGCATGGGATTGATGCTGCGCGCGGCGGGTGAATCGGCCCGTTCCGCCCATTCTTTGGGATTGCCGGTGATCGGCATCCGCTACGGCGCGACCCTGTTCGGCGGCGCGGCGGCCGGGCTGGGCGGCGCGTTCCTGGCCCTGGCCTACACGCCGATGTGGGCCGAAAACATGACCGCCGGGCGCGGCTGGATCGCCATCGCGCTGGTGGTGTTCGGGTCATGGCGACCCTGGCGC
Organism: Rhodospirillaceae bacterium; assembly: GCA_034926235.1. Taxonomy (GTDB): domain Bacteria; phylum Pseudomonadota; class Alphaproteobacteria; order Rhodospirillales; family Magnetospirillaceae; genus JAYFRE01. The sequence goes on along the minus strand of JAYFRE010000128.1, from coordinate 33,641 downwards.
GTTTTGGCCGGAGCCTATCTGTTCGGCGGAGTTTCGATTCTGCAAATGCATGCGCAAGGGGTCGCCGACCTACCGCCGCAGCTTTTCGCCATGCTGCCCTATGCCGCCACCATCATCGTTCTGACGGTGATTTCAGCCGGTCCCTGGAAGGCGCGCCTCAACGCCCCTGCCGATCTCGGCAAGCCGTTCCATCCATCGCTTTGAAAGATGATCCGAAAAGGGGCACGGACGGCATCCTTCCGTCCGCGCCTCTTTTCCTATGGATGCGCGCTATGAATTAGCGCTCAACGTGGTTTCCCGGAGTTCAGCCGCGCCGGGGCAGCGCGGCTTTACAAAAATTCCAAGATTGGCGCACAGAATGGCGGGGATGACCCAGCCGAAACCAAGGCTGCTGAAGGGAAGTCCTTGGACAAAGCCGAAAGGAGCCCCGAAGCCGTTCAGAACCTCCAACAGGCTGACCAGCATGGCCCCGGCGGCAGCAAATTTGACGATATTGTCGTTATACACATGCCGGTCCAAGAACGTCATGGCGACAACAACCAAGGCTCCCGGATAAATCACGGTCAGAATCGGGACAGCGAAATTGATGATCGACGTCAGGCCGAAATTGGCGACCACCGCGCTGAACACGCAGACGGCGACCACGACCATATTGTAGGAAAGCCGGCCCTTGCTGAGCCGGGAAAAGAACGAGCCGGTCGTACTGCACAGCGCAATGGCCGTCGCCAGGCAAGACACCGAGACGATGACGCCCAACAGTATGACGCTGTGCGCCCCAAAAATGCCCTGTGTGATGAGAACGACCAGATGGCCCCGATCCACATCCATGGGATAGAGAGTGGACGCCGTCGCCCCCAGATAACAAAGCCCGGCATAAACGATCAGCAGCAGAACCGAAGCGATGATGCTGGCCAGAACCACCGAAAGCGTCATCGCTTTCGGGCTGTCATGCCCCTTGGCCTTAAGCGCCCTGACGATGATGACCCCGAACATCAAGGCGGCCAGGACGTCCATCGTCTGATAGCCGGCGATAACGCCAGTAAGTGGAACGTTCTCGATTCTGGACACCGGGTTGATCGGACCGATGGGGAAGAGGATTCCGCCGCCGATAATCAGCAGAAGGCCGAAAAATTTTATGGGGGTCAAATATTTGCCAACGATGTCCACCATCTTCGATTCCCGGATCGAAAAGGCCAGGACGACCAGAAAAAAGACGGCCGTGAACACCGCCGAAGCCATCCTGCCATCCCCGGTATAGGGAGCCATGCCGATCTGAAAAGCGGTGGCCGCCGTTCTGGGCACGGCCAGAAGCGGCCCGATGCATAAAACGATGGCTCCCATCATCAGCGTCGCTGGAACGCCGCCAAGGCGATACATCAAGCCCTCGTTCCGCGACACGCTGTCCGAGCGCAAAATGGCAAAGATGGTGAGCACGGCGAGGCCAATATCGGAAATGAAATAGCCAAGAAAGCCCACATACCAGTCCGCGCCGGCCCCAAGCCCGATATAAGGCGGAAAAATAATGTTTCCGGCCCCGAAGAACATCGCGAAGAGAGCCATTCCGACGACGAGAGAGTCTAGAATCAGTTTTCTCATGACTAATCTCCTTAGTCATAAATCTACCTCGCATATCCATTCTTATAAAAACATTTGAATTAATCATATTCCCCGCCACTCATTTAAAAACGAAGAATACTGGATATACATCATGGTTGAATTATTGATAACAAAGGCTTGGCCAGATATTTCTGGCCAAGCCTGATGTGGTTTTAGTGCTTCGCAGACTTGATTATGCTGTATGCATATTCATCGGCTGCTTTGTAGGTCGGGATTTTTCGCTCTCTCGCCATATTGAAAATCATCTCGGTGGCGTCGTAGATGTGCCGGACCTTATCCTTCACTTTTTCCTCGTCATACCCGCCTTCGACCTCTGCCGCGCAATTGATGACGCCGCCCGCATTGGCGATATAGTCGGGGCAGTAGACGATGCCCAGGCGGTCGATCAGGTCGCCGGCGGCGTTATCGACCAGCTGGTTGTTCGCGCATCCGCAAATGACCTTGGCTTTGACCTTCTTCAGATTTTCCGTGTCGAAGACGGCGCCCAAAGCGCAAGGGGACAGGATGTCGCATTTGGTCGATAGAATCTGGTCGCCCGGCACGGCGGTCGCGCCGAGCTCCTCGACCGCCCGGTTCACGGCTTCCCCGTTGATGTCGAACACCTTCAAAACGCCGCCTTCGTCATGCACATGCCTGGCGATTCCGTATCCGACATTGCCAAGACCTTGAATGGCAACGACTTTTCCTTCTAGGGAATCCGAACCGAAGGCTTCCTTCGCGCCCGCCTTCATCGACATGTAGGTCCCATAGGCAGTGAAGGGCGAAGGATTGCCGCTTTTGCCGGGCAGGCCCGTAACATATTTCGTGCTCTCGCTGATCCAGACCATGTCTTGGGTGGTCGTATTTACGTCTTCTGCCGTGTAATAGCAACCGGACAGCCGATCGACAAATCGCCCATAGGCGTTGAAAAATTCCTGGCTGCGCAGTTTCTTCGGATCCCCGATGATGACGGCCTTGCCGCCTCCCATCTTCAGGCCGGCCCCGGCATTCTTCAGGCTCATGCCGCGGGACAGGCGCAGCACGTCATAAAGAGCTTCTTCTTCGTCGGCGTAATTCCAGAACCGCGTGCCGCCGAGAGCCGGCCCCAGGGTGGTGTCATGAACGGCGATGATTGCCTTCAGACCAGTCTTTTCATCATGGGCGAATAACAAATTCTCATGCCCATAGGAATCGATTTCTTTCATAACAAACATAAACAACCTCCTACATAAAAATATTTGTATAAACCCTCAAATTCTATTTTTTATTCTTATTTTTATTCAAAAACAAATACGAGTCTTCCCATCGCCTAAAAAATACTGGCGACAAATAATTTATTACTTATATAGAGAGGAGCGGCCCTTTCTTTTCCGTTTCAATCCGGAAAAGAGGCCGGACTCAGGCCTTCCCGCACCCCTTTCTCACCAAGGCCGGACACGGTTTCCTGGGCACGTCATGATTGGGAACGGCCAAGGCGTGATGCGCGCGGCCGCCGATGACGGCAGAACCGATCGGGAAAGATTTCAAGCGATCGCCATGTTCCGGGGATCGGGATGAAACATCCTCCGGACAAAGGGCGAAATGCAGGAGATTGTTCCTGCATAGGTCGGCGGCAAGGACTCCAAACATCCATTCCTCCCGGCGATAACGCCGTGACCGACAGAGTGACCGATCCAGAGGAAAAGCGGGCCGCGGTGAAACCGCGCGCGAGACATCCCCCTGGCAGGAGCAAACCGCGCGCCCTTGTTTTCCGCCGCGTCGGGCCATCGGCCCTTTGAAAAGCAACGGAAGGCCGGTTCAGGCCGTCATCGCCATCCAGCCGCGGCAGGACAGCCATTCCCGATCTCCCGTGCAGCGCCTGCTGCCGGAAGAAAGAAAGGGAATGGACTCTGCGCGATCTTGCTCATGCCAAAAATGGTATCGCCAAAAATGGCGAATTAATTTCCTTATTGGCGGCATAAACCAGGTTTATATGGAATATCTTTCCGGTTTAGAGCAAATTATATGAAGTTTATATTAGAACAAATGTACGTTTCCGTACATTCATCGCCTTTTTTGGAAAAATTCTTTATATTCTCCACATAGCCGGGCATCAGGACGCCGCCAAGACCCGGACCACCCACCGGATGCGGAACGTCCTTCCAATCTGCCTCCCAGGCTATTTTAAGGATGTGCGCATCATTCCGGCCTGGAGTTTCACCGATTCCCCGGACGCGCAAAAACCAACGAACACCACGCGTCGTCCGCTGTTTTCCAAGATTTCATCAATCTTCGGGATGTTTCCGACGGTCGCCGGGCGTGTAGACCCCCACGCCCGGCAGACCTAGTTGGAAGTCTTCAAAAGGGAATGGAGCTGTTCTCTTCCACCCCCTACTTCCAGACCTGGATGTAAATATCTCTTATTTCGCGCGCCGATGGAACCCTTGGATTATTCCCCGGCGATCCTGAAGCCAAAGCTTGCTCGGCCATGACGTCCAGAACTTCAAACCAACGCTTCTCGTCGATGCCATAGACCTTGGGCGACGGCACATCGAGATCTCGCGTAATCTTCTCCAGCGCAACGACCAGCTTGGCGCAAGCCGTATCGTCGCCATCCAGAATGGCCGCCACGCCCATGGCGCGCGCGCAATCGGCATAACGGGCCGAAGCGGCTGAAACCGAGAAGGCCGTCACTGCCGGCAACAGCATCGCGTTGGACAGACCATGCGCGACATGGAAGAACGCGCCGATCGGCCGGCTCATACCGTGGACCATGGCCACCGAGCTGTTCGAGAAGGCTATGCCGGCCTGGGTCGAACCCAGCATCATCGCTTCCCGCGCCGGCCGGTTCCCCGGATCGGCGCAAACGGTCGGCAGATTGGCCCAGATCGCCTTCATCGCCGCCAGCGCCATGCCATCCGCAAAGGGATTGGCCCGCTGGCTGACATAGGCTTCGATGGCGTGGGTCAACGCGTCCAGCCCGGTGTCGGCGGTCAGACGGCGGGGCGCGCCCAAGGTCAGCTCATAATCGATCAGCGCCGCCAAGGGCTGATAAGCCGGCCCCATGCACAGCATCTTCTCATCGGTGACCTCGTTGGTGATGATCGTCACCCGCGTGGCCTCCGAACCGGTGCCGGCCGTGGTTGGAATGGCGATGATAGGTAGTCCGGGCCGTGTCTGAAGATGAGGGATCTTGTAATCGGCCATCTCGCCGCCATACACGGCCAATATGGCCAACGCCTTGGCGGTGTCCATCGGGCTTCCGCCGCCGATGCCGACGACGCAATCATGGTCCGCCTCCTTCAGGAAAGCCAAGCCGGCCTTGACCGAGGCCACGGTCGGGTCGGGAACAGTCCCTGAAAAAACACGAAAGGCAACGCCGGCGCTGGCAAGAGAGTCTTCAATCGGCGCCAGCATCCCACTTTTTACAAGAAACGAATCAGTAACGATCAAAGGATGTTTAAGATTGAATTCAGAAAGTATCTCGGCGAGCTGACGGGACGATCCCCCTCCAACTCTAAGATTTCTTGGTAGAAAAATGTTCGATATGGCCGCCATTACGCAATCCTCCTCAAATTAAATTAAAATTTCAGGATTTTTCTTATCGTTGTAGGCAAAGCCGGTCCCGCCCCGTCCCGGCATTCTATGTCCCTGCCGGGACGGGGCGGCGTCGTGACCTCCGGTCCTTTTTTATTTCATGGTGGGCATCTGGAATTCGGCACCTTCCTTGATCCCAGAGAACCAACGGGCGGTAACCGTCTTGTTGCGCGTCCAGAAACGGACCGAATCCATCCCCTGGTCGGCCAGATCGCCGAAGGCCGACGCCTTCCAGCCGCCAAAGGTGTAGTAAGCCAGCGGCGCAGGCACCGGCACATTGATTCCCACCATGCCGACATTGATCCGGCTGGTGAAATCACGGGCGGTATCGCCGTCCCGGGTAAAGATCGACACGCCGTTGCCGAAGGGACTCTTCATCGGCAGGGACAGCGCTTCTTCGTAATTCTGGGCCCGCACCACGGACAGCACCGGGCCGAAGATTTCCTCGCGGTAGATGCTCATCTCGGTCGTCACCCGGTCGAACAGGGTCGGACCGACAAAGAAGCCTTTTTCATAGCCCTTCACGACGCAGTTCCGGCCATCGACCAGAAGCTTGGCGCCTTCGGCGACACCCTTGTCGATCAGACCGTTGATGCGGTCCTGAGCGGCTTTGGCGATCACCGGACCCATTTCCGAGGAAGCGTCGTTGTAGGGGCCGATCTTGAGCTTGGCGATGCGCTCCTTGACCGCGGCGATGACCGCCTCAGCCGTCTTGTCGCCCACCGGCACCGCCACCGAAACCGCCATGCAACGTTCGCCGGCGGAGCCATAAGCGCCGCCCATGATCGCGTCCGCCGCCTTGGCGATATCCGCGTCCGGCATGATGATCATATGGTTCTTGGCCCCGCCCAGGGCCTGGACGCGCTTGCCCTGCGCCGCGCCCTTTTCGTAGATGTAGCGCGCCACCGGGGTCGAGCCGACAAAGGACACGGCGTCGATACCGGGATGCGCGATGATTCCGTCCACCGTTTCCTTGCCGCCATGGACAACGCTCAACACGCCGTCCGGCAGGCCCGCTTCCTTCATCAATAGGGCGATCTTGACCGCCAGGCTGGGGGTCCGTTCGGACGGCTTCAAGATGAAGGAATTGCCCGCCGCGATCGCCGGCACCAGCATCCACAGCGGAATCATCGCCGGGAAATTGAACGGCGTGATGCCCGCACCGACGCCCACCGGCTGACGCATCGAATACATGTCGATGCCGGGGCCCGCGCCGTCGGTGAACTCGCCCTTCAGAAGGTGGGGCGTGCTGGCGATGAATTCGGCCATTTCCAAGCCGCGCTGGATGTCGCCCTTGGAATCTTCGACCGTCTTGCCATGCTCGCTGCTCATCAACTGGGCAAGCGGCGTCAGATCGCGGTTGAGCAGTTCGACAAGCTTGAAGAACACACGGGCGCGCCGCTGCGGATTGGTCGCGGCCCATGCCGGCTGGGCGGCTTTCGCCGCTTTCACGGCGGCGTCCAGATCGGCCGGACTGGCCAGGGCAAGCCGCGCCTGAACCTCGCCGGTCGCAGGGTTGTAGACATCCGAAAAATTGGTGGACTGGCCTGTGGTTTCGCAACCGCAAATGAAATGTCCGATCGTACGCATCTTTTCTCCAATCGCGTGGCGTTGTTGATGACGATGACGTAGGGTGAATGTGTATTTATGAAGATACAATTCTCATAATTCCGGACCCGTTGTGCAGGAATCGTAGATCGACATGAATTGGAACGATATCCGGATGTTCCTGGCCGTCGTGCGTCACGGCCAGATCCTAGGAGCGGCGCACGGGCTGGGGCTCAATCACGCCACGGTCGCCCGCCGGCTCGACGCGCTCGAAAAGGCGCTGGGCACGCGCCTGGTCACCCGCAGGACCAATGGGTGCGAACTGACCGAGGAAGGGCGGGAATTCCTGCCCCACGCCGAACAGATGGAAAGCGCGATGCTGGCCGCCTATGACAGCGCCCGCGCCAGCGGCAACACGATCAGCGGCACGGTCCGGATCGGGACGCCTGATGGATTCGGGGCGGTTTTCCTGGCTCCCCGCATCGGTGAGATCGTCAAACGCCACCCCGGCCTGTCGATCGAGCTGGTGCCGGTGCCGCGTACCTTTTCCCTATCCCGCCGCGAAGCCGACATCGCCATCACCATCGGCAGACCGCGCAAGGGAAAATTGCTGGCCCGCAAGCTGACCGACTACAGTCTGGGGCTTTACGCCTCGAAATCTTATATCCAGGAGCGGGGCATGCCCGCGTCACTCGACGACCTGCTTCAGCACCGTCTGATCGGTTATGTCGAGGATCTGCTCTATTCCTCGGCGCTCGATTATACCGGCGATTATCACCGCGACTGGCGCAGCGCCATCGCCGTCTCGACCGCGATCGGCCAGCACGAGGTCGTCCGTTCGGGCGCTGGCATCGGCATCCTGCACACCTTCATGGCCCGCCCCGACCCCGAGCTGGTGCCGGTCCTGCCCGATCATGTCCTGATGCGCAGCTATTGGACCTTGATCCACGAAGATTTGCGGCCCAGCCGCCATGTAACCGCCGTCGCCGAGTTCATCCGGGAAATCGTCGCCCTGAACCGTACGCATTTCGTCTGAAAAGTGGGAACATCCGCCGACTAGGCTTTGGATGGCGGGCCGCTTTCCCGTAATCTAGCGGGTCTTCATCGCCCTTTTGCGTCTCACGAGGAGAGATCGAGAGAATGACCAGCACCTTCTCCAGGCGGACCTTCCTGACCGGAAGCGCTGCCGCCGCTGCCACGCTCGCTTTGCCCCAGCGTCTTTTCGCGGCGAACGGCCCCTTGCCCGTCGGCTTCGTCTATGTCGGCCCGATCAGCGATCACGGCTATACCTACGCCCATGATCTTGGCCGCAAGGAGGTCGAAAAACACTATGGCGACCAGGTCAAGGTCAGCTATGTCGAAAACGTCACCGCCACCGACGCCGAACGGGTCATCCGCCAGTTGGCCAGCGCGGGCAACAAGCTCATCTTTTCGACCTCGTTCTCCTTCATGAACCCGACCGTCAAGGTGGCGAGCCAGTTCCCGAACGTGATGTTCGAGCACGCCACCGGCTTCAAGCAAGCCAAGAATTTGGCCATCTACAATGCGCGCTTCTATGAAGGCCGCGCCGTGCTGGGCGACATCGCCGGCCAGATGACCAAGACCGGCGTGATCGGCTGGGTTGCCTCCTTCCCGATCCCGGAAGTGATCATGGGCATGAACGCCTTCATCATCGCCGCGCGCAAGCATCGGCCCGACCTGACCATCAAGGTGGTGTGGTGCAACAGCTGGTACGATCCGGGCAAGGAAGCCGACGCTGCCAAGGCCCTGATCGACAAGGGCGCGGACGTCATCTGCCAGCACACCGACAGCGCCGCGCCCATGCAGGTGGCCGAGGCGCGCGGGGTCTACACCTTCGGTCACGGCACCGACATGTCCCGCTTCGCGCCCAAGATGCACCTGACCGCCTCGATCGACGAATGGGGCGGCTATTATATCGACCGCGTCGGCAAGGCGCTGAATGGCGGTTGGAGTTCGACCAATTCCTGGTGGGGTCTGAAGGAAGGCATGGTCGCCATCACCCCCTACAATCCCATCGTGCCCGAAGCGGTTCGCGTTTCGGCCGACAAGGTCAAGGCCAGCATCATCGACGGCAGCCACCACCCCTTCGCCGGTCCGGTCAAAGACCAGAAGGGCACGGTCCGGATCGCCGCCGGCCAGATCCCGACCGATACCGAACTGCTGAAAATGGACTGGTACGCCGAAGGTATCGAGAACTAACCGGCAGCCGTTCGGCGGCATGCCCGATGTCACCGCCAAAAGAGGCTTTCCGCCTCTTTTGGCGGTGAACGGCATCCGGCGGCGGCATGATGCGGTTGACGGTCTGGTCAGCCGCATCGCCTTTTACGACCCGGACTCCCTTTTCAGCAAAGCCCGTTTGCGTTCGACGCCCCAGCGATAGCCGGAAATTCCGCCATCGGCGCGGATGACGCGATGGCAGGGAATGGCCACCGCGATCTTGTTCGCGGCGCAAGCCCTGGCCACGGCGCGCACCGCCTTCGGTTCCCCGATCCGCTGCGCGATATCCGTGTAGGAAACGGTCTGGCCGGCGGGCACCCGGCTTAACGCCCGCCAAACCCGTTCCTGAAAAGCGGTGCCTTGCAGGTCGAGCGGCAAATCGAGCCCGATCGCCGGCACTTCGATAAAACCGACGATTTGGGCGACCCGATTTTCGAACACAGAATCGCCGCCAATGAAATGCGCCTTCGGAAACTGGTCCTGAAGATCCTGGACCAGCGCATCCGGATCGTCGCCCAGCGATATCGCACAGATCCCCTTGCCGCTCTCGGCGACGAGTATCGCTCCCAGGGAACATTGCCCCACGGCGAAACGGATATCGACGCCCTTGCCACCCTGTTTATAGTCCGTCGGGATCATGCCCAGCATTGCGTCTGATCGTTCATAGAAGCGGCTGCTCGAATTGAAGCCCGCGTCATACATCGCACCCGTCACGCTGTTATCCTGGTCCGAAAGCCCGGCACGAACCTTGCGCGCCCGGTGTGCCGCCGCCCATTGGCGTGGCGTAAGGCCGGTGAATGCCTTGAATTGACGATGAAAATAGAATGAGCTCATGCCGATGCGCCCGGCAAGATCATCAAGCCTAGGCATGCTCTCGGACGCCTCGATCAGGCGGCAGGCTTCGGCGATCAGCGCCGCATTGGCCTCGACCGGCGATTGTCTGTTCGGGCCGCAGCGCCGGCAGGGCCGGAAACCCGCGGCCTCAGCTTCAGCCGGCGTGGCGTAGAAATGAACATTCGCCGGATTGGCCGTCCTGGAGGGACAGGATGGACGGCAATAGACCCCGGTCGTTTTCACGGCATAGACGAAGCTGCCGTCCGCCGCCCTGTCTCTGGCAACGACGCAGCGCCAGCGCGGGTCTTGTTCAGTCGATGTTTTTGCTTCCGGCATGACGGCCTCATCCGATTCGGCTCCATCGGATGAAGCATAAGCATAAAGACCGTCAGCCCCACTCCGTTCCTTGCTTTCCAATCGGAAGATTAGTGAGGCTGGACCGCTGGCGAGACATGCTGCTGGGCGTCTTCATACCGGCCGCGCAGATAGGTCATCAGGCTGCGCAACGACTCGGCGGCGCTGTCGCCGTCACGATTCGTCAGAGCGTCCACGATGGCACGGTGATAGCCGACGATGACCCGGCGTTCGCGTTCGCGGAAGGACATGAAATTGGTGATCGGCACCATCGCTTCGACCACCAGATGCATCATGAATCGCATCGGGCCGTTGCCCGAGGCGTCAACCAGCGCCCGGTGGAATTTGACATCCGATTCGCAGAACATCTCGTCGGTCACACGACCGCTATCGTCGGACTGGACGGCGATCTCGGCCGCCATCCGCGCCAGATCCTCGGGCGTGCGGTGTTGCGCCGCCAGATGGGCGCAGATTGTTTCCGTCTCCAACCGGGCGGAAACGATTTCATCCAGATCGAACGCGCCCAATCCAACCAGCAGGGTCGCCACACTGGCCACCGACTGGGCGGATAAGACTGGATCAGGACGGGTAACGAAATTTCCGCCGCTGGGGCCGCGCCGGGAATGGACCAGATTCTGCGCCGCCAGCCGCTTCAGGGCCTCGCGGATGGTCGGGCGCGACACCTGATAGGATTTGGCGAGATCCTCTTCGGTCGGCAGCCTTTCTCCGACCTTGATCTTGCCGTCGATGATCGCCTGGCGAAGGCTTTCGGCAATCTGCTTGGCCACGCTGGTCGTGACCACGGCATTATAATCAAGGGCCATGATCCCCCCATATCACGTTTGTAGGCGGCATTCGGAATAAAGCAAACCGGTCTTGGGCCGGTTCGTGACGGGCATAAACACCCCCGCCGGGGATGGTCATATTCCGGAGATACGGGAGCGTTCCCGCCTTCGTCCCGGAATCCCCCCTTTCCGGCGAACCGGAAAGGGGGAGATCGGAAAAGTTCGCGCGGCGCCGGATTTCCGAACGCCGCGCGAAAACGTACCGTCGATCCTAACGCAGCACCGCGCCGGAAATGACCATGCGCTGCACTTCGTTGGTGCCTTCATAGATCTGGGTGATCTTGGCGTTGCGCATCAAGCGCTCGACCGGATATTCACGGCTGTAGCCGTTGCCGCCCATGATCTGCACCGCTTCGATGGAAATCGCCATCGCGGCGTCGCCGGCGAAGCACTTGGCCATCGCGGCTTCCTTGGAGTAGGGCTTCTTGTTCTCTTTGAGATAAGCAGCCCGGTAGGTCAGCAGACGCGCCGCATCCAGCTTCATCGCCATGTCGGCGATCTTGAAGCTGATCGCCTGGTTGGCCGAGATCGGCTTGCCGAACTGAACGCGTTCCTTCGCATAAGCGACGGCATGATCCAGAGCGGCCTGAGCGATGCCCAGAGCCTGCGCGGCGATGCCGATACGGCCGCCGTCCAGGGTCTGCATGGCGACCTTGAAGCCTTCGCCTTCCTGGCCCAGACGGTTGGCGACCGGCACCTTCACGTCTTGGAAGATCAGTTCCATGGTCTGAGAGGCGCGGATACCGAGCTTGTGTTCCTTCTTGCCGAAGGTGAAGCCGGGCATGCCCTTCTCAAGGATGAAGGCGGTGATGCCCTTCAGGCCCTTGGAACGGTCGGTCATCGCGAAGACGACATAGGTTTCGGCCGAGCCGGCGTTGGTGATGAACACCTTCGAGCCGTTCAGGATGTAATGGTCGCCGTTCAGAACAGCGATCGACTTCTGCGCGGCGGCGTCGGTGCCGGCGTTCGGCTCGGTCAAGCCGAAAGCGCCCAGCTTTTCGCCGGTGCAGAGCGGGGTCAGATACTTCTTCTTCTGCTCTTCGGTGCCGAAAGCATAGATCGGCCAGGCGCACAGGGACACCGAGGCGGACAGGGTCACGCCAGCGGAGTCGTCGGCGCGGGACAGTTCCTCGATGGTGAGGATGTAGCTCAGATAATCAGCGCCCGAGCCGCCGAATTCTTCGGGATAGCAAATGCCGGCAAAGCCCTGCTCGCCCATCTTGTCATACTGAGAACGGTCGAACAGTTCCTTCTCATCCAGCTCGGCCGCGCGCGGAGCGATTTCCGCCTGGGCGAACTTCCGGACAGCGTCCTGGAAGGCAATCTGGGTTTCGTTAAGTTCAAAAATCATCTTCCGTACTCCCCTACACACCTTAAAATTGCAACGATCTTACAACAGGGATGGACATCCCGCATTAAAGACGTTCCAGACAGGCCTACCTTCAAGCTTGCCGCGCGGCATTCGATTGCGTCCGCCAGATAACAGAAGCGACGAGGAACCATCCGGGCAAGCGGGTTATTAAATGCCTTTATGCCTGCCTTATCCGGTTACCCGGTCCTCCGCATCACGCGCACCCCAGCGCAAACGCCATCCAAGCCGTGCGGCTGATCATGGCGTTTGGATAGGGTGCGACATAACGACATGCCATAACAAATATACCGTTCGGGTGGTTCCCGCAAGCGAAGTCGCTTGCACGCCACCATCAAATCCAACGGAAAAAATGGCCCAAAAGAACCTGTTGACGATAACAGAGCCGCCCCCGATCGGGCAACTGTCCTTCGGAAACGCTGACGCGGCCCAATGATTCGTCTACCCTCGGGCCGGGCGGACATTTCGGCTGAACCGATTCTCGTAAAGGGTGCCTGCATGAAAAGAAACCGCAAAGCCAAGATCCTGGCCACACTTGGCCCCGCCAGCGCCACGCCGGAGCGGATCGAGGCCCTGTTCGACGCGGGCGCCGACATCTTCCGGCTTAATTTCAGCCATGCCGGCCATGACGAATTCCGCCGCCTGGTCGCCGTCATCCGCGCCATCGAAGACAGAAAAGCCCGCCCCATCGGCATCCTGGCCGATCTTCAGGGACCGAAGCTTCGGATCGGCACCTTCCAAAACGGTCCCATCACCCTGACCCCCGATGCACCGTTCCGGCTCGACCTCGACCCCGCGCCGGGCGACGGACGCCGCTGCTGTCTGCCCCATCCGGAAATCTTCGCGGCGATCGCGCCGGGTGCCAGTCTGCTGCTGGATGATGGTCGCCTGTCGCTCAAAGTCGAGTCTTGCGGACCCGATTTCGCCGAAACGCGGGTTATCGCCGGCGGTCCTCTGTCCGACCACAAGGGTGTCAACGTTCCCAACGTCACCCTGCCGATTTCTGCCCTGACCGCCAAGGACGCCGCCGATCTCGAAGCGGCGCTCGATGCGGGCGCGGATTGGATCGCCCTGTCCTTTGTCCAGCGGCCCGAGGATGTGACCCAGTTGAAGGAAAGGATCAAGGGTCGGGCGCGGATCATGAGCAAGCTGGAAAAACCCGCCGCCATCGATCATCTGGATGCGATCGTCGCCTTGTCCGATGCCATCATGGTCGCCCGGGGCGATCTGGGCGTCGAATGCCCGCCCGAAACCGTGCCGATCCTGCAAAAACGCATGCTCAAGGCCGCGCGCCAGGCGGGTAGGCCGGTCGTGGTGGCGACCCAGATGCTGGAATCGATGATCCGCGCACCCGTTCCCACCCGCGCCGAGGCGTCGGACGTCGCCACCGCCATCTATGACGGAGCCGACGCCGTCATGCTGTCCGCCGAAACCGCCGCCGGGTCCTATCCGGTCGAAGCTGTGACGATGATGGACCGCATCGTCACCACCATCGAGGCCGATCCTTTGTACCGGGCCGGCCTGGACGCAGCCCGCCCCGCCCCGGACGAAACCCTGGCCGACGCCATCGGCGCAGCCGCCCGTCAGGTCGCGCAAACGCTGGAACTGGCCGCGATCGTCACCTTCACCGCTTCGGGCGCAACCACCTTGCGCACGGCGCGCGAACGGCCGCCGACACCGATGCTGTGCCTGACCACCAGCGTTCGCGTAGCCCGCCAGATGGCGCTGGTCTGGGGCGCAACGCCCGAGATCGTGCCCGAACTGTTCACCGTGGATGATATGGAAAAGGTGGCGCTTCGGACCGCCAAAGCCCGGGGCTTCGCCGTCGAGGGACAAAGCGTGGTCATCACCGCCGGCATGCCTTTCGGCATCAGCGGAACCACCAACATCCTAAGGGTCGCGACGATAGCCTAGCCGCGCGGCCTTTTGGCCGTGCAGACGCAGAAAAGCTGCCGGGGCGGACAAAGCCGCCCCGGACAGCGAAATCTTCCCGATTAAGGGATGGTCAGCCCTGGCGGGCCTTGAACCGCGGATTGGTCTTGTTGATCACATAGACCCGCCCTTTGCGGCGGACCACCCGGCAGTTCTTGTCGCGCAGCTTGGCCGACTTCAGGGAATTACGAATCTTCATGACCAGACATCCTGCTCTTCAAGGACACTCTGTCGAGCGACAATTGGGATAAAGCCGCCGTAACCCCGTCATAGTATGGGGCCCGTCACGACCGGAGCCGGGTTTATACGGGAAGCATCATCGGTCTGTCAATCCCGCCATCGCGCGTTTTGCCCGCGCTGGGAATGCAAAGCGGCTTTCATTGAAAAACAGCCGGAGCGAGACTATTTTGCAATGCAGCAACGACGCGTGCTCTTTTCGCTGCCACGACCTTTTCCCAATTCCAGGTTGCCGCCCCGTCTTGATCAAGGCTGGAACGGCGTTTTCAAGGAGCCGACATGTTCCGCCAGTCCCTGGGGACCGCCCCCCGAACCGGAACGCGACCGCCTGCTCCGTCATGGGCCGTGGCCTTGCAAGGCGGCGGTGCGCACGGCGCTTTCGCCTGGGGCGTGCTCGACCGCCTGCTTGAGGAAGAGGACGGATTGCGCATCGCGGCCCTGTCCGGGGCCAGCGCCGGCGCGGTCAACGCCGTGGTTGCCGCCCATGGATTGCTGCTGGGCGGCCCAAGCAAGGCGCGCGCCGCCTTGCGCAAGCTGTGGACGACGATCGGCCAGATGTCTTTCCTAAGCCCGCTGGGCTTTCCGGGCGGCGGCTTCCAGGTCGATCTTCTGACCCGGATGGTCTCGCCCTATCAGTTCAACCCCCTCAATCTGAATCCGATGCGCGACCTGCTCGAAGAGATGGTCGATTTCGATCTGTTGCGCCGCGAAACACCGATCCCCCTGTTCATTTCCACCACCCATGTCCGCACCGGACGTCCGCGCATCTTCCGCGAACATGAAATCACCGCCGACGTGCTGATGGCCTCGACCTGCATTCCGCATCTGCATCAGGCCGTGACCATCGAGGGTGAAGCCTATTGGGATGGCGGACTGTCCGCCAATCCGCCGATTCTGCCCCTGGTGCTGGACACCGATTGCGATTCGCTGCTCGTGGTCAAGCTGACGCCTAAAGATGAACCGACCCCGACGGCGGCGTCCGACATCCTGGCCCGGATGCGGCGGATCATGTTCAACGCGCTGCTGGAACGCGAACTCGACGCGCTGACGGAGATGCGCACCCTGCTCGAACACCAGAACCCCTTGCCGGAAAAGCTGAAACGGGTGCGCGATCTCGACCTGCACAGCCTGGCCATAACCCATGGCCTGGTTGCCGAAAGTTCCGCCCTCAACACCCGCCCCGATCTGCTTGCCCGTCTTCACGACGCCGGCTACGCCGCCGCCGATCCGTTCCCCATCCGCGCCGCCGCCCGCCCCTGACAAAAGCCTGAATTCAAGATTGCGCCGCATCGAACGGCTTTTCTTTGAATTTAGGTGTTGAAACATCGCGCCGCCCTAACCGAAACTGCCCGCCTGATCGCCCCACCGCCCTTGGCCGGTTCCGGGGCCGTCCCGACAGATTAAGGGCTGGTTGGTCATGGATATTTCCCGGCAAGGCCGCCTTGCATTATGCCGTCGCGTCGCCTGTCTTCTGCTTCCGGCGGCCGCCTTGCTCGGCTTTGCCGCGGAAGCCGCCGCCGCGCCCCGCACCGACATCATTCTTGGCATGAGCGTCGAACCGGCCGGGCTGGACCCGACCGCGGGCGCGCCGGTCGCCGCCGGTCAGGTCACATGGCAGAACATTTTCGAGGGTTTGACGCGAATCGACGAGGCGGGGCGCATCCGGCCCCAGCTCGCCCAATCGTGGGAAATCGCCGATGACGGCCTGACCTACCGTTTCACCCTGGCCGATGGCGTCCTGTTCCATAACGGCGCGCCTTTCGATTCCGCCACCGCCAAATTCGCCATCGAACGCATCCTGTCCAAGGAATCGACCAACCCGCAAAAAGCGCTGTTCTCAGCCATCAACCGCGTCGAGACCCCGGATGCCACCCATCTGGTGCTGCGCCTGTCCCGCCCCGCCGGCGAGCTGCTCTTCTGGCTCGGCACACCGGCGGCGGTGATGGTCGAGCCGGGATCGGCCGACACCAACCGCACCCAGCCCGTCGGCACCGGTCCTTTCCGTTTCGTCGAATGGCGCAAGGGCGATTCCGTCGCCATGGAGCGCTTTTCCGATTATTGGAATCCGGACGGGGCGGCCAAGCTGGACCGCGCGCGCATTCGTTTCATCGCCGATCCCCAGGCCCAGAACGCCGCGCTGCTGTCCAAGGGCGTCGATGCCTTCGCCGAATTCGGCGCGCCCGAGCTTTTCCGCGCGCTGTCGGCCAATCCCCGCTTCGTTACCCATGCCGGCAATACCGAAATGAAGGTCGTCGCCGGCATGAACAACGCCCGCAAGCCGTTCGACGATCCGCGCGTGCGCCGCGCGCTGATGATGGCGGTTTCACGCCCGCTGCTGATCGACAGCGTGTCCTCGGGCTATGGCACGCCGATCGGCAGCCATTTTTCGCCCAATGATCCGGGCTATGTCGATCTGGCGAACGCCATTCCCTACGACCCCAAAGCGGCAAAGGCGCTGCTGGCCGAGGCAGGCTATCCCAACGGCTTTTCCTTTGTCTTGAAAGCGCCCAGCCGGGCCTATGCTTCGCGCACCGCCGAGGTGTTGCAGGCCTTTCTGGCCGAAATCGGGGTCAAGGCCCGCATCGAAAGCAGCGAATTCCCCGCCGCCTGGGTGCAGAACGTGTTCAAGGACCAGGATTACGACATGACCGTCATCGGCCATGCCGAACCCTTGGACATCGGCATTTATGCGCGCAAACCCTATTATTTCAATTACAACAACCCGGCCTTTGACGCCAAGCTGGCCGAGTTGGAGCGCACAACGGACGAGGCCGCGCGCGCGGCCCTTTATGGCGATCTGCAACGCATCCTGGCCCAGGATGTGCCGGCCTTGTTCCTGTTCGTCCAACCCAAGCTGGGCGTCTGGGACGCAAAGCTTGTGGGCTTGTGGGAAAACGAGCCGGTGCCATCGAACGACCTGACCGAGGTCTATTGGCGCGACTGAAAATCCGCGTCGCCCGCAAGCGAGCCCTGCCGCCATGCGCCACCTGACCCGATCCGCGCTTCGATTCCTGGGCACCTTGTTCCTGGTGTCGCTCATCGTCTTCCTACTGATCGATGCTGTTCCGGGCGATGCGGCCGCGATCATGCTGGGCACATCGGCCCAGCCCGACACGCTGGCCGCCTTGCGCGTCGAGCTCGGGCTGGACCGCCCCGCCCCCATCCGCTACGCCGCCTGGATCGGCGGCTTGCTCCGGGGCGATTTCGGCGTTTCCTACACCTATGGCGTCCCGGTCGGCGGCATGATCGTCGAACGGCTCGCCGTCACCCTGCCCCTGGCGCTCATGGCCGTTCTGCTGTCAGCCGGCATCGCCATTCCGCTCGGCGCCCTGGCCGCGCGCCGGCCCGGCGGGGCCGCCGATCTCATCGCCCTGGGCTATGCCCAGACCGGTCTCGCCGTGCCGAATTTCTGGGTCGGGCTGCTGCTGGTGATGGTCTTCTCCCTGACGCTGGGCTGGTTCCCTTCGGGCGGGTTTCCGGGCTGGGAAAACGGCGCTGGTGCTGCCTTGCAGGCGCTGATCCTGCCCACCATCGCTTTGGCCCTGCCGCAATCGGCGGTGCTGACCCGGGTCATGCGCGCCGCCGCGATCGAAATCACGCGCGAGGAATTCGTACGCACCGCCCGGGCCAAGGGCAACAGTCCGAGCCGGGCTTTGTGGCGTCATGTCGTGCCCAACGCGCTGATCCCGGTGGTCACCATGCTGGGCATGCAGATCTCGGTGCTGATCGCAGGCGCGGTCCTGGTCGAAAACGTCTTCACCCTGCCCGGCCTGGGCAGCCTCGCCTTTCAGGCTTTGGCCCAGCGCGATCTGGTCGTGATCCAGAATGTGGTGATGCTGTTCGCCACCATCATCATCGCGATCAATTTCGTCGTCGATGCGCTTTACCTGCTGCTCGACCCGCGCCTTAGGGGACGCCGATGACCGCCGCCGCGTCAAGCCGCCGGAAACGCCGGCGTCGATTCAGCCCGCCTTTGATCGCGGGCGGCGCGCTTACGCTGTTCTTCGTCGGCACGGCCATTCTCAGCTTGTTCTGGACCCCCGCCGATCCGGTGCATATGAACATCATTGCCCGTCTGCGCGGACCGTTGCAGGCCGGTCTGCTCGGAACCGATCCCATGGGCCGCGACGTTCTGTCGATGCTGATGAAGGGGGCTGCCAACTCGCTTGGGCTGGCGGGCTCGGCCGTCCTGTTCGGGGGCATGATCGGCACCCTGGCCGGCATGGCCGCCGCCGCCCGCCCGGAAATCATCGGCCGCATCCTGATGCGCGGCAATGACGTCATTTTCGCCTTTCCGCCGGTCTTGTCGGCGATTCTGCTGGGTGCGCTGCTGGGACCGGGAGCGTTGACCTCGGTGATCGCCATCGGCGTGTTCATGATCCCGGTTTTCGCCCGCATCGCCCGCGGAGCGGCATTGCAGATCTGGGCGCGCGATTTCGTCCATGCCAGCCGCATGGCCGGCAAGGGCACACTGCGCATCAGCCTGGAGCATGTGCTGCCCAACATCTCGGCCCAGATCATCGTCCAGGGCGCGATCCAAACCGGGCTCGCCATCCTGACCGAGGCAGGATTGAGCTTCTTGGGCCTGGGCGTCGCGCCGCCCGATCCAAGCTGGGGGCGCATGCTGGCCGATGCGCAGACCTACATCATCATCGCCCCGCATCTGGTCCTGGCACCCGGCCTGGCCATCGTTTGCGCCGTCCTCGGCCTCAATCTTCTGGGTGACGGGCTGCGCGATCTGGCCGATCCGCGCCGGAGGCAAGGCGCATGATCCTTGACGTCCAGGGGCTCGCAATCGCGTTCGAGCGGCAGGACGGCAGTCTGCGTCAGGCCGTGCATGGCCTGGATCTGACATTGGCGGCGGGACAGACCCTGGGCATCGTCGGCGAATCGGGATCGGGAAAGTCGGCGACCGCCTTGGCCCTGATCGGCCTTTTGCCGCCCAGCGCCCGGATCGAAGGACGCATCCTGTTCGAGGGACGCGATCTTCTGGCCCTGTCCGAACCCGATTGGTGCGCCTTGCGCGGCCGGCATATCGGCATGATTTTCCAGGAACCGATGACCGCGCTCAATCCGGCGATGCGCATCGGCGCACAGATCGCCGAAGGGCTGGTCCTGCATCGCGGCCTTGACCGCAAGGCGGCCAAGGCCGAGGCGCTGCGGCTGCTCGACCGGGTCCGCATCCCCGACGCGGCGCGGCGCGTCGATGGTTTCCCCCACGAGATGTCGGGTGGCCAGCGCCAACGCGTCGGCATCGCCATCGCCCTGGCCTGCCGGCCCGATCTTTTGATCGCCGACGAGCCGACCTCGGCGCTGGACGTCACCGTCCAAGCCGACATCCTGGACATATTGGACGAGCTGGTCGGCGAATTGGATCTGGCCCTGATCCTCATCAGCCACGATCTGGGCGTGATCGGACGGATCGCCGACCGCACCCTGGTCATGTATCGCGGCCATGCCGTGGAACAGGGGCCGACCGAACAGGTGCTGCGCCGCCCGGAAAACGACTATACCCGGAAGCTTCTGGCCGCCCTGCCCCGGCGCGTGCGCGCCGGCATCACCGCGGCGGAGGGATCATGACGCCCGCCCACCCGCCTTTGCTGGAAATCCGCGACCTGGACCGCAGCTTCACCCTGCGGCGGCGGGAAGGCGACATCCGCATCCATGCCCTGGATCATGTGTCCCTGACGCTGGAAGCGGGCGCGATCCTGGGCGTGGTCGGCGAATCGGGATCGGGCAAATCGACCCTGGCGCGGATCGTCATGGCGCTCGACCGGCCCGATTCCGGCGAGGTGCGGCTGGACGGGCAAGATCTGTTCGCCCTGCCGCCCGAGAAATTGCGGCAGCGCCGGCGCGATTTCCAGATGGTGTTCCAGGACCCCTATGGCTCGCTCGATCCACGCCAGAAGGTCGCCCGCATCGTCGCCGAACCGCTTTATCTGCTGCCCGACGCCCCGCATGGAGAAGCCCGTGCGCGCCTGGTCGGCGATGCGCTCGAACAAGTCGGGCTGAACGGCGCGGACGCCGAACGCTACCCGCATGAATTTTCGGGCGGACAGCGCCAGCGCATCGCCCTGGCCCGCGCCCTGATCACCCGGCCCCGGCTGCTGGTCGCCGACGAGGCCACCAGTGCGCTGGACCCCACCATCCAGGCGCAAATCCTGCGGCTGATCCTGGATCTGCGCGACCGTCACGCCATCGCGGTGATGTTCATCACGCACAATATCGGTGTCGTCGATGAAATCTGCGATCATGTCTGCGTGCTGCATGAGGGGCGAATCGTCGAAGAAGGCCCCGCCCGGCGGGTCCTGGACGCGCCGTCCGACCCTTATACGCGCCGCTTGCTTGCTGCCGAGCCCACATTGACGCGGATCGGACGGCGTTGGCGCGGCAAAGGAGAAACGCCCGGCGGAGAATAATCATGACCGACCTTCTCGACCTGTCCGCAAGCCAGTTGCTGGACGCTTATGCCAGACGGAAAGCCTCGCCCAGGGAAATGATGGATCGTCTCATCCAGCGCGTCGAGGCGGTCGAACCCATGATCGGCGCGCTCTACGCCTTTGATCCGGACGGCGCGCGGGCGGAAGCACGGGCATCGACGGAACGCTGGGCCCGGAGCCGCCCGCGCGGGCCGCTGGATGGGGTGCCCGTGACGCTGAAGGAACTGATCGCCACCAAGGACGTGGCGGTGCCGATGGGCAGCCGGGCCACCGAGCTTACGCCGGCCCCATGCGATTCACCCGTCGCCGCCCGGCTGCGCGAGGCCGGGGCCATTATCTTCGCCAAGACCACCTGTCCCGATTACGGCATGCTGAGTTCGGGCCTGTCGAGCTTTCACCCTTTGACCCGCAATCCCTGGAATCCGGCCTGCAATCCGGGCGGGTCCAGCGCGGGCGCAGCAGCAGCAGCAGCAGCCGGCTATGGTCCGCTTCATGTCGGTACCGATATCGGCGGATCGGTGCGCCTGCCCGCCGGCTGGAACGGCCTGGTCGGCGTCAAGCCAAGCCTGGGGCGCATCCCCATCGATCCCTATTATGTCGGTCGCTGCGCCGGCCCGATGACCCGCACGGTCCGGGACGCGGCCCTGCTGATGATCGCGATCGCGCGCCCCGATCCGCGCGACGCCATGTCCCTGCCGCCCCAGGACATCGACTGGGCCGATCTCAAAACCGATATCTCCGGACTGAAGATCGGGCTGATGATGGATGCGGGCTGCGGGATTGACGCCGAAAACGAGGTCAAGGCCGCCGTCCAAAATGCCGCCCGTTTCTTTGCACAGGCGGGCGCGGTGCTGGTCGACGTGCCGCCGGTGCTGACCCGGGCGATGCTGGACGGGTTGGATGTCTATTGGCGCGCGCGCTTTTGGGGGATGATCAGGGCGATGGACGAGGATAAGCGCGCCTTGATCCTGCCCTATATCCGGGACTGGGCGCAGGCCGCCGAAACAATCGACGGCGTCAGCGCCATCGCCGGATTCGATCAGACCATCGCCATCCGCGCCGCCTGCGCGGCTCTGTTCCAACGGGTCGATGTCGTGATATCGCCGGTCAATCCGTTGACATCCTATCCCGCCGAATGGGCCTCACCCACCAACGATCCGGCCCGTCCTTTCGAGCATATCGCCTTCACCCTGCCTTGGAACATGTCCGAACAGCCGGCCTTGTCGATCCATTGCGGCTTTTCCTCCGGCGGCATACCGATCGGGATGCAGATCGTGACCCGGCGCTTCGCCGACCAGCAGTTGCTGCAATTGGCCAGGTCGTTCGAAGCGGTGCATGGCCCCATCCGCAACGGCCCCGGACAAAAGCTGGAAGATCAAGCAAGGCGGCAATGATGGGAACCATGATCGTCACCGACTGGCACGCCCATTGGATTCCACCCGAGGTCACGGCACTGTTCGAGGCGCGGACAAGCCCGCCCTGCATCCGGCGGAACGCGGCAGGCGCGCGCGTTTTTCATGCCGATGCCGCGACGATCCTGCCGCTCAAGGAACATCAACTCGATCTCGATCTCAGGCAGACGGAAATGGATGCCGCCGGGATCGACCGGCAGGTCTTGTCGCTGGCAGTGCTGTACGGAATAGGGCTGGACCGGCTGCCCGCCGCCCTGGAAGACGCCATTATCGCCGCCTATAATAACGGGCTGGCGCGGATGATCCGACACAACGGGCACCGTTTTTCAGGGCTGGCGGCGCTGCCGGTCCATGATCTGACCCAGGCTCCGGCAATCTTAGAACATGCCATGACCGAACAGGGGCTTTTGGGCGCGGTGCTGCCCGCCGAAGCCTTTGCCGACCGCCCGATGGCCGAACGCTACGCGCCGCTGTTCGCTGCCGCCTCGCGGCTGGGCGCGCATCTTTTCATACATCCCGGCGCGTGGCAAAGCCCTTACGATCCCGCCGCCGGCGACGAAGCCGCGATCATCCGCCGCCGCGCCGTGCGCTTCCAGAACGACCTGACCGCCGCCGCCTTGACCTTCGAGCACACCGCGTTCCTCGATCCCTATCCGGGAGCAACCGTCCATCTGGCTAATCTGGGCGGAACCCTGGCGCTGCTGGCCGAACGCATCGCCCTGACCGCCGACCGGATGGGGTTGACGCCCGAACACGGCGATGGCCGGCTGCGGCGCATCCTGATCGACAGCGCGTCGTTCGGGCCGGGCGGGCTGGCGCTGGCCGTCGCCAATCTGGGCCCGAACCGGCTGCTGCTGGGCAGCGATTCCCCGGCCCTGCCCCTGGCCCCGGCCATCGCCGCCGTGACCGCCGCCGCCATCGGCGATGATGAACGCCGCGCCATCCTGACCGGGCAGGCAGCGAAGGGTTGAATTCCCGCCGCCCAAAGCGGACACTGACCCGATCCACCGCACCGAGCCGTTTTCATCACGGGAGCATTCGGGTCATGAACGAGACCTCGGCGGCGCGTGCGCCGACGCGCCGGGAAGGACGGACGGATTTGGCCATTCAGGGGGCCGGGCTGGTCCTTTCCCTGATCGGATCGATCCTGCTGCTGGTCCGTGCCGGCATGGCCGCCGACGGCGTGGCGCTCGCCGCGGTCGCGGCCTATGGCGCGGCGCTGCTGGCCATGTTCAGCTTTTCTATCCTGAACGCCGCCGCGCGCACGCCGAAACGGAAAAACATCTTCAACGCCCTTGACCACGCCGCCATCTTCGCGCTGATCGCCGGCACCTATACGCCTTTCTGCCTGCTGGCGGCAGGCGGCTCTTTGGGCATGATCCTTCTGATCGTGCTGTGGAGCGCGGCGATCTTGGGCATCATGGCGCGTTTCCTGCTGCGCCGCTGGCTGACCCAGGCCAGCATCACCCTTTATGTTCTGATGGGATGGGCGGGCATCGCCGCCGCGCCGTCGCTTCTGGGCCGGATGTCCGTCCTGGGCTCGGGCCTGATCGTCGCCGGCGGCGTCATCTACAGCGCCGCCGCGCCGCTCTACCGCCTGACCCGGCTGCGCTACCATAGCGCCGCCTGGCATGGCTGCGTCGTCGCCGCCGCCCTTTGCCATTATCTGGCGGTGCTGATCGTACTGGACGATTATCTGGCCTGACCGCCGTCTGCCGGCGGTTCTCCGGCCTTACCTTGCGTTCCCCGCGCCTGGGGGGCTCCGGAAAGACGCCCCCGGCCCCTCCGGCCACGCCGCATATCGCCGTTCATTCTCATATGGTATCTTTCACCCCGTCGAATCTCGCCGTGGAGGAGAATGTGTTGTCCAACTTCGCCATTTTCGCGATCGCGCTCATCGTCCTTGGCGTGGCGATTGTCGCCCTGGCCGCCAAAGTCGTCCCCCAAGGCACGGAAGTCACCGTCGAACGCTTTGGCCGCTATATCCGCACATTGGGACCCGGGCTGCATATCATCATGCCGGTGATGGACCGTATCGGCGCGCGCCTCAACATGATGGAAGAAGTGCTGGACGTCCCCTCGCAAGAGGTAATCACCCGCGACAACGCCATGATCCAGGTTGACGGCGTGGTGTTCTACCAGGTCCTCGACGCCGCCAAGGCCGCCTACGAGATCAGCCGCATGCAGGTGGCCATCCTCAACCTGGTCATGACCAATATCCGCACCGTGATGGGCAGCATGGATCTGGACGAATTGCTGTCCCAGCGCGACAAGATCAATGCCCGTCTCCTCATCGCCTGCGACGAAGCGACCGAGGCCTGGGGCGTGAAAGTAACCCGCGTCGAAATCAAGGACATCGCCCCGCCCAAGGATCTGATCGATTCCATGGCCCGGCAGATGAAGGCCGAACGCGACAAGCGCGCCGCCGTGCTGGAGGCCGAGGGCCAGCGCCAGGCCGCGGTGCTGAGGGCCGAGGGCGAAAAACAGGCGATCATCCTGGCCGCCGAAGGCCGGCGCGAAGCCGCTTTCCGCGACGCCGAAGCGCGCGAACGCCAGGCCCAGGCCGAGGCTGCGGCCACCACCGCCTTATCCGAAGCCATCGACAAAGGCAGCATCCAGGCCGTGAACTATTTCGTGGCGCAAAAATATGTCGAAGCCCTGCGCGATGTCGCATCCGCGCCCAACCAGAAACTGGTGCTGATGCCGCTTGAAGCGTCCGGGATCATCGGAGCCATTGGCGGTATCGCCGAATTGACCGGCAAGGCGTTCCCCGATCTCAAGGCCAAGGGCCCATGGGAGCGGAAATGATTTCCTTCTGGCATTGGTGGGTCTTGTCGGCCCTGCTGCTGCTGGCTGAGTTGCTGGTGCCCGGCGTGGTCTTTCTATGGCTGTCGCTGGGCGCTGCCGCCGCCGGATTGGCGGCCCTGGCCTTTCCCGCGCTCGGCTGGGAAATCTGCGGCATGATCATGGTGGCCGCCGCCGCTGTCAGCGCTGTGGCCGGACGCAAATTCTACGACCCCCGCCGCCAGCCCGGCGACGACCCGAACCTTAATCGGCGGGACCGGCGTTTGATCGGCAAAGAAACCGTCCTGGAAACACCCATCGCAGCCGGCGTCGGCCGGGCCCGGATCGGCGGCACGCTGTGGTCCGTCACCGGGCCTGATCTGCCTGCCGGCACCGCCATTCGCGTCACCGGCATCACGGATTCGATGGTGCTGGAGGTCGAAAAAGTTTGAGCGCGCGGTCGTCCCGGCCCTGAATGTGAGGGCCGGCTGTTTCAGGCCCGCCCGATCCGCACCTGAATTTCCGCCGGTTTGGCCCAATAGGGCGCGCTGGTCACCAGCAGCTGCGCCCCGGCTTGCGCATAAGCACAGGCATTGCCTTCATTGACCCCGCCGGCGGCGGCAAGCAAGGGCGGCGATGCCATTCCCGCCAGGAAATGCGCGATTTCCGCCACCGCTTCGGGCGGGAATTTTTCCAGTTGCAGGACATCGGCCCCGGCTTCGGCCCAAATCAGGGCATCGTCGCGCGTGGCGGCCTCGACCACGACCCGGCGTTCCGGGCAGGCCGCCTTAAGCCGCCTGACCGTCGCCGCCGGGGCTTCGTCCAGAAAGGCGCAATGTTCGGGGAAAACCAGAATGCTGTCGGACAGCCCCAGGCGATGGGCGATGCCGCCGCCGGCCTGGACCGCTTTCAGGGCCAGGGCGCGCGTGCCGGGAGCGCTTTTGCGCGTGCAGGCGACTGCCGCACCGCCGCCGCGTTCAGCGGCATCGCGGATATGGCGCACCGCCGTGGCGATGCCCGATGCCGTTTCAATCAGGGTCTGGGCGACCTTCCAGGCCGCGATCACGGTTTCGGCCCTGCCCTGCCCTTCCAGCACCGGAACACCCGGTTCGCACCATTCGCCGGAGCGGCGCAGGGGCGCCGCATCGCCGCCGGCCAGTTGGATCAGCCGCGCCGCTTCCTCGACCCCGCAGAGCTGCAACGGCGTGCGCGCGACAAAACCGATGCGCGCGGGCTCCGCGCCGATGGCCAGCAAGCCGGTGGTCAGATCCCCGTAAGGAACGTCCTCATGCAGGAAGGATTGCAGCAGGGAATCGGGCAGAACCAGCATGGCAGGGCATCCTAGGCCCCGGCGGAACCCCGCCCCCTTCGAGCGGAAAGATGGTCCGCCGGAGCCCGATCCGAAGAATTATTTACCGATGATCACGTCCGATGCCTTGACGATGGCGCTGACGGAATCGCCCACCTTCAGGCCGAGATCGTCGGCGGCTTCGGTGGTGATTGACGACGTGACGACGACGCCGTTGCCGATATCGACCTTGACCTTGGCCGAGGTCGGCCCACGGGTGATATCGACGATCTTTCCGGGCAGGTTGTTGCGCGCGCTGAGTTTCATGTCCTGATCCTTATCCACGGGCTCTGTTGCCGAAAAAAGCAGCAACAATCATGAGTGCTGATAATGTAGGCTAAGCACCCGTTTTTTATAAGCCCCGTCATTATCTCACCGGATGATAGCTTTCCTGAAACCGGATCGGGATACCTGCGGGATCGCCCAGCAAGCCGCCGTCGCGCATCACCACCCGTCCCCGGATCACGGTCATGACCGGCCAGCCCGTCACCATCATGCCGTCGAACGGCGTCCAGCCGCAGCGGCTGGCGATCCAGCTGTTGGAAATGCGCCGCCGCGCCTTCAGATCGACCACCGAGAAATCGGCATCATACCCGACCGCGATGCGCCCCTTGCCCGCCATCGACAGGACACGGGCCGGACCGGCGCTGACCAGATCGGCCAGCCGTTCCAGGCTCAAACGCCCGGCGGCGACATGATCCAGCATCACCGGCAACAAGGTTTGCACCCCGGTCATGCCCGACGGGCTTTCCGGATAGGGCTTGGCCTTTTCCTCTTGCGTATGCGGGGCATGATCCGATCCGATGACATCGACGATGCCCTGATCCACCGCCCGCCACAGCGCCAGCCGGTGCGATTCGTCGCGGATCGGCGGGTTCATCTGCGCCAGGCTGCCCAGCCTTTCATAGCATTCGGGCGCGGACAGGGTCAGATGCTGGGGCGTGACCTCGACCGTGGCCAGATCCTTGTCCCGGCCCAGGATATCCATCTCGCCCGCCGAGGTGACATGCAGCACATGCACCCGCCGCCCGGTCACGCGCGACAGCCGCAACAAGCGCGCGGTGGCCAGCACCGCCGCTTCCTCGTCGCGCCAGACGGGGTGCATCGCCACGTCCGCCCCGCCTTCGACCAGGGCGCGGCGTTCCTTCAGCCGGGTTTCATCCTCGGAATGAACCGCCAGACGCCGGACGCCCGCCATCAGCGCCGCACGCAGCCGGTCTTCCTCGTCCAGCAACAGATTGCCGGTCGAGCTGCCCATGAACAGCTTGACCCCGGCGCAGCCCGGCAGACGCTCCAATTCGGACAGGCGATCCAGATTGCTGGGGCTGGCCCCGATGAAAAAGGCGTGATCGACCCAGGCGCGCGCTTTGGCGCGGGCCAGCTTGTCGGCTAAATCCACCGCTTCCAATGTCGGCGGCTTGGTGTTGGGCATCTCGCAGATGGCGACGATGCCGCCCAGAGCGGCGGCGGCGGTGCCGGTGCCCAAATCCTCTTTATGCTCCAGTCCAGGCTCGCGGAAATGCACATGACTGTCGATCGCGCCCGGCAGCAGGGTCAGGCCGGACAGATCGATCGTTTCGGCTGCGACCGCGCCGCTGCCCGCGCCGATCGCGGCGATGCGCCCGTCCCGGATGCCGATATCCACCGTTTGAAGCCCCGCCGGTGTTACCGCCTGCCCCCCTGTCAGCAAAAGATCGAAGGTTCGGGTCATGAGGTTTGGCTCCCAAAGGATTGCGCGGGCGGGAATGGCCGCGGCCGTTCCCGGCTCTATCCTTATCCGTTATGCGCCGGTACGAAAAGCCCCCGCGAACGAGCCCCGCCCCTTGCCATCGGGCCGGGATTGTCCCACCTTCCCAAATCATACCCTGAACCGTTTGCACGGGATCGTCCGATGTCAGCTTCCTCCTTTGTCCGTCTGCCCCATCGCGCCCTGATCGCCATCGACGGCGAGGACCGCAAAACCTTCCTGCACGGGCTGGTTTCGGCCAACATCCTGACCCTGGAGCCGGGATTGGCGCGTTATGGCGCGTTCCTGACGAACAAGGGGCGGTTCCTGCATGATTTCTTCGCTATCGAACAGAATGGCGCGATCCTGCTGGATACCGAGGCCGATCAGCGGGACGCCTTCATCAAGCGGTTGTCGGTTTACAAGCTGCGCAGCAAAGTGACCATCGCCGCCCGTGACGATCTCGCCATTTTTGCCATCTCAGGCCAGGACGCCGCCGCCCGCCTGGGCGTGCCGGACGCGCCCGGAACCGTGACCCCCTGGGGGAATGGGCTTGTTTTCGCCGATCCCCGGCTGGCGGGGGCGGGCTTGCGCGCCTGGCTGCCCGAAAGCGGCGCGGCGGCGCTGGAAGCCGCCGGGCTCAGTCCGGCCCCCTTCGCGCGCTGGGATGCGGCGCGGCTGGCCTTGGGCCTGCCCGACGGCAGCCGCGACATGGTGATGGAACGCACCCATCCGCTGGAAGCCGGGTTCGACGAGCTGGGCGGCGTCGATTGGAAGAAAGGCTGTTATCTGGGCCAGGAACAGATGACGCGAACTAAATTCCGCGGTGAATTGCACAAACGCCTGATCCCGGTCGCCATCGATGGCGAGGCCCCGCCACCCGGAACGACGCTGACATTGAACGGGGAAGAAGCCGGACAGATGGCGTCGTCCGCCGATGACATCGGGCTGGCGATGATCCGGCTGGAAACGCTAAAGGCCCTGGAAACCGACGGCGGAACCCTGGAGGCTCCCGGTGGTGTCCGGCTGACGCCGCGAAAGCCCGCTTGGATCGCCCTTTGAACGATTGCCGCCGCCCGTCCGGGAAATGGCCACACCGATTCGGAAGAGATGTCTTATGGATGTATTCGCAGCCCTGACCCCGGAACCCGTCTGGCGGCATTTCGCCGCGCTGACCGCCATTCCCCGTCCCAGCCGGGGCGAGGATGCGGTGCGCCGGCATATCACCGCCTGGGCAAAGGCCCACGGCATCGCCGCCGAACAGGATAAGACCGGAAATCTTCTGCTGCGCAAACCGGCGACACGGGGTCATGAAAATCGGCCGGGCGTGATCCTGCAAGCTCATCTCGACATGGTGTGCCAATCCCTGCCGGACGCCTGCCATGATTTCACCAAGGACCCCATCCGGCCCGAAATTGCCAATGGCTGGATGCTGGCGCGCACCACCACGCTGGGGGCCGACAACGGAATAGGCGTCGCCTTGGCTTTGGCGGCGCTGGAAGAAAGCGGGCTGGACCATCCCGACCTGGAAGTGCTGCTGACCGTGGACGAGGAAGACGGCATGGGCGGCGCGCTCGGGCTGGCTCCGGGCTGGCTCAAGGGCCGTTCGCTGCTCAATCTCGATACCGAAGCCTGGGGCGAGTTCTATGTCGGCTGCGCCGGCAGTTGCAATGTCGATGCCACCGCCATCTGTCCGACCGAGCCCGCGCCCGACGCAAGCCGCGCCTGGCGGCTGACGGTAAGCGGGCTGGCGGGCGGTCATTCCGGCTGCGACATCCATCTGGGGCGCGGCAACGCCAACAAGATCCTGATCGCGGTGCTCTGCGCCCTGGCCCAGCGCGCCCCCTTGCGCCTGTCCGCCCTGGCCGGCGGCAGCGCCCGCAATGCCATTCCGCGCGATGCCTTCGCCGACATTCTGCTGCCGATCGGGACCGATTGGCTGGATGATTTCCTGGACGAACAGAACCGCCGTCTGGCCGCCGAGCTTGAGAATCCTGGTGATCGGCTGAAATTGGCGCTTGTCCCGGCGACACCCGGACCGGTGCTGACCGGGACCGCCCAGACCGCCCTGCTCGACGCCCTGACCGAAATCCCGAACGGTGTCCGGCGGATGAGCGACGCCTTCGACGGCGTGGTCGAAACATCCGACAATCTGGGGATGATGCGCCTGGAAAACGGCGCATTTTCGGCCAATGTCATGGTGCGGTCGCTGGTGGACGATCAGGCCGCGATCCTGGCCGAAACCATCGCCGCCCGGTTCCGCCAAGCCGGGCTGGACGCGGCGCTGAGCAATTTTCACCCCGGCTGGGCCCCCGATCCCGCCTCGGCCCTGCTGGCCCGCTGCCGCACGGTCTATGCGGAAACCTTCGGCATGGAGGCCGGAGTCCAGGTGATCCATGCCGGCCTGGAATGCGGCGTCATCGGCGCGGCCTATCCCGGGCTTGACATGCTGTCCTTCGGCCCGACGATCCAGGGGCCGCATGCGCCGGGCGAACGGGTCGAAATCGCCTCGGTCGCGCAAGCCTGGACATTGCTGAAGGCCATCCTCCGCGCGCTGTGAGAAAAAACGCCGGGCGCAGTATCATCCCACGCCCGGCGATCCTGGATACCGCTAGCGGAACACGCCGGGCGAAATCAAGACGATGACGTTGTTCGACAGCCGCACCAGCAGCGCGTCGAATCCCGAACGCACCCAAACATGATCCGGCGGCGGCGGCTGAAGACCGTAATGATCGATCCGGTGGATGCGGGCGTAATGCGGCGCACGATGCCGGTTGAAGTGTTCGCCGGCGTGCCAGTCATGAGGCGGCGGCGCCTGATGCCGGGGCGCAGGCTGGGCGGCGGGATGGTGCGGTTCGTGATGCTGTTGTCCGGCGCCGGGCCGCGACGGACCGTCATGCCGTTCCATGGCCTGCGGACCGCCCGGCTGCCCCTGGGGGCCACCCTGAGGTTGCGGAGCCTGAGCCTGCGCCGTGACAACGGATGCGGACAGAGCCAGAGAAGCAAGCAGCGTGATAATAATACGTTTCATGGATAGGTTCCTTGGCACAACGAACGTATAGCCGTGAAAAACTAAATCAGACTAGAGATGGCGGACGGCGTTTATGTGATGGGTACATTGCACTATGCCTTTGCCGTTCCGGCGCGCAGCGTCAACACGAGAAACACGCCAATCGCCTTTCACCATCACCACCCTCCTCCACCGTCGATCCATTGAAACATAACCGGAAAACTCGGGCCGGATTATGGCGTTCATATTTCGAGACGGGCACATCCTGTGCCAGAGCCCCGTTCAAGAATCGGGCTTAGGACGGCAGAGCTGCCCTAGCCCTCGCTTCCCGTGACGTCCCTCTGATTCGGTGCCACTATCAACCCGACCGTTAGGGCGGAGAACAGTCATGTCCGACGAGGATTGGTGGGCCGAGCAAGCGCGGCGCGAAGCCGAACAAAGGGAAGAAGCGGCAAGGCGGGAAGCGCAGCAAAGGGCGGAAGCCGACGCCGAACAAGCCCGCCGTGACGCCGAACACCGGGAAGAAGTCGAACGGCAGATGGAAAATCAGCGGCAGGCCTATGCAAGGGAGCAGGCCCGCCGCGACGAGCAGGAGGCGTGGGAGCGCCAGCGGGCCAGGGAGGCGGAAGCCGAAGCCGAACGGGTCCAGAAATATAATGACGAGCAGAGCGCCCAACGCGCCGCCCAGGCCAAGCAAGCGGAAGACTCCGCCTTGAGCTTCCTATCCGGGGCGGCCTTCGGACCAGGGGCGGCGATCTTCTCGAAGGACCCGACCGCAGCCCTGGCCGGGCATGTCCTGATGGGACAGAAAAAAGAAGAACCGGATCGAAACGACCGGAACGATCCGACGGAAACGGCCTATTCCCCTTCGCTATCATCAAAAGAGCCCCATACCCGGTTCCCCCGCAAGCGCTTTATCGTCGCCCTCACCGCTGTTTCTGCGGCAATCCTTTATGGCGTAGTCAAATATGGCGGGGACTCCGACCGGCAGAGGAATGATTACTTCCATAGCCAAGCCTATATGAACAGCCCCCAATACAAAGAAAGCCAGATCAACGACGACAATCTGGCGAAAATAAAGAAATCTTCCGACGCATTAATGCGTAAATATGGGAAGAACATCAATTCCTGGCCAAACGGCTTGTTCTACACAAAGAAAAGATCCCCCATATACACCAAGGAAGACGCCAAGACGGTCGGGGACAGTATCGGTTCAATCGACGACAATCTGCTCATTCCCGGCAGACATACGCGATCGATTCCCCACGATTTTGTCAGTTCGGGGAAAACAGAGACTTTCTATATGGAAGAGTTTGAACTCGCCGACGGCCTGAGATTCAACATCTTCCGCGGCAATCTGGCCGAAACCGGCGCCCAACCGGCATCCCGGAAATAAGATGATCTATGTGACGGACAATTACAGTCTGCCCGGACCGGATCATGACGCCGCATCTCTCCCGAGAAAGCAGAGTCCTGCACCCGTAGAAATTTCTAGACCCCTCAAAGGTTTATAGGATGATCAAATAGTTTTTCTACTATACTTTGGGTCTTGACTGAATTTCTGGATGTCCCCGCCATGACACCATCCATCAGACGCCCCCTTTTTGTCTTTCTTTCTACTCTCGTCCTTTTCGCATCAACAGAAACGGCTTCCTGGGCAAAGGATGAGCCCCCTGGTACGAATGAAGCGGCTGCAGATAAGCCCGTGTCGTCAGACCCTGATGTAGAGGAAACAAGAACCGCAGCCGAACAGGGAGATGCCGAGGCGCAGGTTAACCTTGGCACCATGTATAGTCTTGGACAAGGCGTTCGCCAGGATTATGCCAAGGCAATGGACTGGTACGAAAAAGCCGCAGTGCAAGGCGATGCCAAGGCGCAATTCAACTTAGGCATCATGTACAGTTTTGGACACGGCGTCCGCCAGGATTACGCCAAGGCAAGAGAATGGTTTGAAAAAGCTGCCACGCAAGGCGATGCCGATGCACAGCGTAACCTTGGTATCCTGTATGATAGGGGGCAAGGCGTTCGCCAAGATGATACCAAGGCAAAGGAGTGGTACGAAAAAGCCGCAGCGCAGGGCGATGCCGATGCACAGCTTAACCTTGGCATCCTGTACAGGCTTGGACAAGGCGTCTCCAAGGACTACGCCAAAGCAAAGATGTGGTTCGAAAAAGCTGCGGTCCAAGAAAATGTCGATGCGCAGTTTCTACTCGGCACCCTGTACAACGAGGGGAAAGGCGTTCGCCAGGATTATGCCAAGGCAAGGGAGTGGTTCGAAAAAGCCGCCGCGCAAGGCAATGCCGATGCGCAGCGTAACCTTGCTGTTCTGTATTACAATGGCCGCGGTGTCTCTCAGGATTACGCCAAGGCAAGAGAATGGTTTGAAAAAGCT
>JAYFRE010000127.1:0-9222 GCA_034926235.1 Rhodospirillaceae bacterium | reverse complement strand
AGCGCGCCGCCGCCGATGCCGATATTGTAAAGAGCGGATGAGATCGACATGGCGACGTCGGTGGCGTGCGGCGCCAGCGTCAGTACTCTCGCCTGAACGGCAAGACCGAAGCACATGATCGCGGTGCCCCAAACCAACGCCAGCACCTCCATGGACAAGGCATGGCCGGCGGCGGGCAGGAGCAGCAGCAGGCAGAGCGCCAGACCGGCGACAGCCAGAATCATGAAGGGGCGTGGGTAGCGTCCGCCGAAACGGCCGAACAGCAGGGACCCCAACAGCCCGGCCCCGCCGAACAGCAGCAGGAGAACGGTGGTCATGTGTTCGTTCAAATGCGCGACGGTGCGGGCAAAGGGTTCGATATAGCTGTAGGCGGTAAAATGCGCGGTGATGACCAGGACGGTCAGCGCATAGGTCAGCACCAGGGCCGGGCGGCGAAACAATCTCGGCAGGCTGGCCAGCGAGCCCGTATCGCGGCAGGGCAACAGAGGCAGAACCAGCATCAGGGCAAGAAGGGCAAGGCAGGACGCCGCAGCGATGGCGAGAAAGGTCGTGCGCCACCCCAGGCTTTCGCCCAGCACCCGCCCTAAGGGAATGCCCATGACCATGGCAAGGACGGTGCCCGTGGCCAGAAGGCTCAAGGCTTGAATCTGCCGTCCTTCGGGAGCGATGCGCACGGCCAGCGAGGCGGTGATCGACCAGAAGACGGCGTGGACGAGTGCGATGCCGATCCGGCTGGCGACCAGAACGGGGAAACTCCAGGCCACACCCGACAAAAGATGGCAGCCGATGAAAACGAGGAAGAGAAAGCCCAGCAGCCGGCGGCGTTCCACTGATCCGGTCAGGATCATCATCGGCAGTGAGGTCAGTGCCACGGTCCAGGCATAGATGGTCAGCATCAGCCCGGTCTGCGATACGGGCATGGCAAAGCTGTCGCCGATGGCGCTCAACAGTGCGACGGGGACGAACTCGGTCGTGTTGAAAATGAAGGCGGCCAGGGCCAGAGCGACAACGCCGGACCAGCCCCCTTTTCGGGGAGCTGCACATCGGTTCATGGGACGAAAAATCCGAACATCGAGGTCGGCCCGTTCCCGGCGCGGGTTCACTGTCCTTTGGGAAAGGGCGGTTCAGAAACGTTGTTTGTCTCGCATATGGGGCAAAGACAAGAAAAATCACCCCCCTGTGTTAAGGGATATCCAAAAAACCCCCTGAAACCGGGATGAACGGGGCTGAATGAACGCGGATTCAGGCCAGGATCTGTTTTTTGACATAGTCCCCCGGCGCATCGCCCAGGACGGCGAGGCCGCCATCGCCCGGCACGCGCGCTGCCACCTTGGGGCCGGTCTGTTTCGCCACCCATTTTTGCCATTCCGGCCACCAGGAACCGTCATGCCGGGTCGCGCCATCGAACCACTCTTCCGGCGTGGGGGCGGGGTGCGTGTTGCTCCAATAATTGTATTTGTGCGCTTCGGGCGGATTGACGATACCGGCGATATGGCCCGACGCCGACAGGATGAAGGTCACGGGTCCGCCGTAAAGGCGGGTTGCGGCGTAGGTCGCCTTCCAGGGGGTGATATGGTCGTCCTTGCAGGATACCAGGAAGGTGGGGGCTTGAACGGCGCGCAAATCCAGCGGCACGTCGCCGAAAACGATTCCCCCCGGCTTGGCCAGCAGGTTCTGCATATACATCTTGCGCAAGTAAAAGGAATGCATCGCCGCCGGTAGATGGGTCGAATCCGAATTCCAGTACAGCAGATCGTGAGGGAAAGGATCGCGGCCCAGGAGGTAATTATTGACGACGAAGGACCAGATCAGGTCATTGGCCCGCAACAGGCTGAAGACCGTCGACATGGCGGTTCCATCGAAATAGCCGTTCCCCGCCATGGTTTTTTCGATGAAGGAAAGTTGTTCCTCGTCGATGAAAACACATAACTCGCCGGCATTGGTGAAATCGGCCAGAGAGGCGAAATAGGTCGCGCTGGCGATGCTGTGATCCGCTTTCGCCGCCAGATAAGCCATGGTCGTGGCCAACAGGGTTCCGCCCAGGCAATAGCCGATGGCGTTGACCGATCGGGATCCGGTGGCCTTTTCGATCGCATCGATCGCGGCCAGGGGACCTTCATGCATATAATCCTCGAAGCTCTTGCCGGCGAGGTCCGGGCCCGGATTGACCCAGGACAGCATGAAAACCGTGTGGCCTTGGGCAACCGCCCAGCGCACGAAGCTGTTCGAAGGTCTGAGATCGAGAATGTAATATTTGTTGATCCAAGGCGGGATGATCATCAGCGGTTTTTCGTGGACCGTCGCGGTCGTGGGATCGAATTGAAGCAATTCGATCAGATCGTTGCGATAGACCACCTTGCCGGGTGTGGTCGCGATGTTGCGGCCAATCTCGAAAGCGCCTGGATCGGTCATGCGGATCGCGAGAAGGCCGTTGCCGCGTTCCAGGTCGTCCATCAGATTCTGCGCGCCCCGGATCAGATTCTGGCCCCCGCTTTTTATCGTGGCTTGGAGGACTTCGGGGTTGGTCAGGGCGAAATTGGCGGGCGAAAGAGCGTCGATAAAGCGGCGGGTGTAAAAATCGGCCTTGCGGGCCGTGCGTTCGTCCAGCCCTTCGATTTTGCCGACAAGCTCTTGCAGGTGATTCGACCACAGCAAATAGCTTTGCTTTATCGTGTCGAACAGGATGCTTTCGTTCCATAGCGTGTGGCGGAAACGTTTGTCGCCTGGGGCCGTTTCCACCACCGGCGGCGGGTTTTCCCCGGTTGCGCGGCGCAGGGCGTTCTGCCATAGCGTCGCGTAATCCCGGCACAAATCGGCTTGGGCTTTCAGAAGTGCCGCCGGATTATCCAGCATGCGGGCTGTCATTGCCGCAAAAGCCCGTCCGACGCCGAGAGGATCGGGATCATTTCCGTCGGCGTCGTTCCGGGTGTGGCGGGCCTGGGATTGCGTTATCAGGCGCAGGCCGCGTTCCATGATATCGTTCAGGGCATTGAGCGTTTCGGACGGCGTGGGGATGCGCGCCTCGGCGTCGGTTTTGCGGCTCATGCGGATTCCCCTCGGATCATGCGTTCGGAAAAAACATTCGGATTCCGGCGGGGTTGACGGGATGTCGCGCGATGAACGCGGCGCCAGCCCTTCCTCTTGCCAGCGAGGTGGTTCGCCGCACGCGCCGTACCGTCCGTACGAATCGAATCCATTCTATCGAATTCCGGCGAGGACTAAAGATAAATGCCCACGGTCACGGCGAAACTGCTAAAGTCCGGCGGGATCGTCGTGGGAAACGGGCGTTGGACGATGGATAAGACAATTCAGGGGAAGAAACGGGAACAATGGCGGAAAGGTCTGGCGGCGGGAACCGCCTTGGCCGCCTTGACTCTGATTCCTGGATGCTCGTCCGTGCCGGATTCCATCAATCCCGCCCATTGGTATGACAGCGCCAGCGGCTGGTTTGCGGATAAGGAAGACGCGCCCGCGCCGCCTGAGGCCACTGATGCCGGGAAAGCGGCTGCTGGTTCGGACGACGCCGAAACCTCGGCCCGCCGTCCGGTGCCGGCGACCGGCGGGTTGACGCGGGGATTGGTATCCGACCGGGATAATGCCCGATATGCGCGGACCGATCTGAATCGCGATGGCAATCCGACCCGGCCTTTGAGCGGCGGCGCACCGGTTTCCGCCCCTGTCGCCACCCTGTCTCCCCCTGCGGCGGCCCGCGCCGAAGCCCCATCTTCGACTCCGCCTGCGCCTGCGTCCGTCGCGGCTGTCGCACCGCCGGCCGCACCCAAGGCTATTCCTCCGGCTCCGGCCTTGGCCGCCGTTCCGGCTGCGCCGGCGGTCGAAACCGACGACACCATGCCCGAACCGGCCGTATCATCGCCAAAGCCCGCGCCATCCGATTCCGTTGCAGCTCAGAGCGCGCCTGAATCGCTTCCTGTTCCGCCGCCCCCACCGGTTCCCGCGACCGCCTCGGTCCCGCAACCGCCGCCGCCGGTTCCCGCATCTGTCGCAGTTCCACCGCCGCCGCCGATTGCGCCGTCTTCGGCATCCGTGGTGGCCGAACCCGTCGCGGTTCCTGCCGTCCCGGCGGCTCGTCCTGTCGCGCAGCGTCCCGCTGCGCCGCCTGTTCCGGCGACCGAGACCATCGAACAGGCCTATAACCGGCGTCTGGCGGAATTCAACGCGCCGGTGGCGGCATCCGCGCCAGCCCCGGCCCCGGTTCCGGCGGCCATGCCACCGGCTGCCACGATCCCGGCCACGCCGGTCGCGCTCACCAGGCCTATAGAGGCATCCTCTCATGCCCGACCGGCGCAGAAAGGTTCGTCGGCAAACGGCGTCCATCCGCTCGCCGATTACCGGGCCGGTGGCGGGGCCAGTTTCCAGGTCGCCATCTTGTCCTTTGGTGAAGGAACTGCGGCGTTGCCGCAAGGAGCGCCGGATTCGTTGAAGGAAGTCGCGGCCCTGATCAAGGGGGGCGCGCGCAGCGTGCGGATCATCGGCTATTCCCTGAGCAGCAGGCTTGATGTCGATCCGTCCGCCAATCTGGACGCCAATCGTGAACTCGCGGCCGAGCGCGCCGACGCCGTCGCCCGCGAACTGATCCGGCTGGGGGTGCCGGCGCGCAAGATTTATGCCGGTTCCGGCACGGATCTCGAGCGAGCTAGATGGGCCAGCGCCGCTGGCAGTGAAGCGACGGAAATCAATATCGACTATTGACCGTTGCTTGGCTAAACATCGTTAACCCGGCATGTGCCGAATCCCCCACGAGGGGCCGCCGTCAGTGACGGCATTTCCGCCCCCAAAGATCAATGAGCCGCTTCATGGAAACTGAATTCCATCGCATCAAACGCCTGCCGCCTTATGTCTTTGCCGAAGTGAACGCGATGAAGGCGAAGGCGCGTGCCGCCGGGGAAGACATCATCGACCTCGGCATGGGCAATCCCGACCAGCCCACGCCGCCTCACATCGTCGAAAAACTGGTCGAAGCCGTCCAAAATCCCAAGGCGCACCGCTATTCGGTGTCGCGCGGCATTCCGGGCTTGCGCAGGGCGCTGTCCGGCTATTACGCGCGCCGTTTCGGCGTCGAGCTCGATCCGGACAAGGATGTGGTGGTGACGCTGGGGTCCAAAGAGGGGCTGGCCAACCTCGCTTCGGCGATCACCAGCCCGGGCGACGTGTTGCTGGTGCCCAATCCCAGCTATCCCATCCACCCTTACGGTTTCATCATCGCCGGCGGCGCGTGCCGCTATATTCCGGTCACGCCCGACCATACGCTGCTCGAAGCGTTAGAGCGCGCGGTGAAGCATTCGGTGCCCAAGCCGGTTGCGATCGTGATCAATTATCCGTCCAATCCCACTGCGCTTCTGGCCGATCTGGATTTCTTCGGCCAGATCGTCGATTTCTGCCGCTTTCATGGCATCTATATCCTGTCGGATCTGGCCTATGCCGAAATCTATTTCGGCGATGTGCCGCCGCCCTCGATCCTTCAGGTTCCGGGGGCCAAGGATGTGGCGATCGAATTCACCTCGATGTCCAAGAGCTATAACATGCCGGGCTGGCGCATTGGTTTCGCCGCCGGCAACCGGACGCTGATCGAGGCCTTGGCGCGGATCAAATCCTATCTCGATTATGGTGCGTTCACGCCGGTGCAGGTGGCCGCGACGGCGGCCTTGAACGGCCCGCAGGATTGCGTGGCCGAGATCCGGCAGCTTTACAAGGACCGCCGCGACGTACTGATCGAAGGCATGGTCGGGGCCGGATGGGATATTCCCAGCCCGGCGGCAACCATGTTCGCCTGGGCACCGATTCCGCCTGCTTTCGCACATCTGGGATCAGTCGAATTTTCCAAGCTGCTGATGCGCGAGGCCAAGGTGGCGGTCGCGCCCGGTCTGGGGTTCGGCGAATATGGCGACGGTCACGTCCGTATCGGTCTGGTCGAAAATCGCCACCGCATCCGTCAGGCGGTGCGCAATGTCAAACAGTTCCTCGGGTCAACGGACAAACATCTGGAGGCTGCCGGCGATCTGCCGGCGGTGAAAGCATGAGCAAAACACTGAAGGTAGCCATCGCGGGTCTGGGCACGGTCGGCGGAGGGACGGTCCAATTGCTGGATCGTCATGCGGCGCTTCTGACGCGCCGGACCGGCGGTCGGATCGCCCTGGTCGCCGCTGCGGCGTTGGAAAAGCCCGCTGACCTGCCGCTGGGCGATGCGCCCTTTTTCACCGATGCCCGCGTGATGGCGCGCGAGGCCGATTATGACGTGCTGGTGGAATTGATCGGCGGATCGGGCGGTGTGGCGCTCGATGTGGTCAAGACCGCGCTGGAACGGGGCAAGAGCGTCGTTACCGCGAACAAGGCGATGATCGCGCATCACGGCCTGGAACTGGCGCATCTGGCCGAAGCCAAGAACGGCAAGTTCCGTTTCGAGGCGGCTGTCGCTGGCGGCATCCCGATCATCAAGGCGATGCGCGAAGGCTTGGCCGGCAATGAATTTTCGCAGGTCTACGGCATTCTGAACGGCACCTGCAACTACATCCTGACGGCGATGCGGGAAACGGGGCGCGAGTTCGCCGACGTCCTGGCCGAAGCGCAGGCGCTGGGTTATGCCGAGGCCAACCCGTCCTTCGATGTCGATGGGATCGACACCGCGCACAAGCTGGCGATCCTGACCAGCGTCGCTTTCGGCACCGAGATCGCCTTGGACAAGGTGCATGTCGAAGGTATCCGCCATATCACGGCGCTCGACATCCGCTTTGCCGAGGAACTGGGCTACCGGATCAAGCTGCTGGGCATCGCCCGGCGCGGTGAAGACGGCATTTCCCAGCGTGTTCATCCGTGCATGGTGCCGGCTAATTCCTCGATCGGCCGGATCGAGGGTGTGTTCAACGGCGTCGTCGCCGAAGGTGATTTCGTTGGTCGCGTGCTGCTGGAAGGGCGCGGGGCGGGGGCTCTGCCGACCGCTTCGGCGGTAGTCGGCGATATCCTCGATCTCGCCTGCGGCCGCGATGTGCCGGTGTTCGGTCTGCCCAGCGCAGAGCTGAAACCGCTCAAGGTCGCGGCGATGAGCGACCGCAAGGGCGCTTATTACATTCGCCTGATGGTTCTGGACCGTCCGGGCGTGTTCGCCGACGTTGCGGCGGCGCTGCGCGACGAGCAGGTGTCGATGGAAGCCGTGCTGCAACGGGGCCGCGCGCCGGGCGAAACCGTGCCGGTAGTGCTGAC
The DNA here is from genome assembly GCA_034926235.1 of Rhodospirillaceae bacterium. Lineage (GTDB taxonomy): Bacteria > Pseudomonadota > Alphaproteobacteria > Rhodospirillales > Magnetospirillaceae > JAYFRE01. Next base: position 2,007 of record JAYFRE010000127.1, on the reverse strand, counting down.
GGTGCACGACACGCAGGAAGCGGCGATGATGCGCGCCCTGGCGCGGATCGAAGCCTTGCAGGAGGTGGTCGAGCCGCCGCGCCTGATCCGCATCGAAGCGCTCTGAGCGTTCCGATGGATGCGGCGCGCGACGGTCTGGCGGCATCTCCTCTTCTCGGAGTGGAGTGCTCCCATGGCGGGCGGCAATGGCGGGGCGCACCTTGTGACGAACGTCTCGCCGCCACCTTGAGCCAGCGTCTAAGCCTGCCCGAGATGGTGGGGCGCGTCCTGGCCGCCCGGGGCGTCGGGCTGGACGAGGCGGAAGGGTTCCTATCGCCGACCTTGCGCGCTTTCCTGCCCGATCCGTCCCATCTGCTCGATATGGATGCGGCGATCGGACGCCTGATGCGGGCGGTCGAGGCGCGGGAAACCATCGCTATCCTGGGCGATTACGACGTGGACGGCGCGACGTCGTCGGCGCTGCTGACGCGCTATTTCCAGGCGCTGGGCCTGACCGTCCTGCTTCATGTCCCGGACCGCATGACCGAAGGTTATGGTCCCAACGAGGCGGCGCTGCTTGGTTTGCACGCCAAGGGGGCGACGCTGGCGGTGACGGTCGATTGCGGCATTTCCGCCTTTCAGCCGCTGGATGCCGCCGCTGGGGCCGGTTTGGACGTGATCGTCGTCGATCATCACGAAGCCGAAGCGTTACTGCCCAAAGCCGTTGCGCTGGTCGATCCCAACCGCCTGGACGAAACCAGCCCGCACGGGCATATGGCGGCGGTGGGTGTGGCCTTCCTGCTGGTGGTGGCGCTGAACCGGGCCTTGCGCGACGCAGGCTATTTCAAGGGACGGCCCGCGCCGGACCCGATGCGCTGGCTGGATATCGTCGCCTTGGGTACGGTTTGCGATGTGGTGCCGCTCAAAGGGGTCAACCGCGCCCTGGTGACACAAGGGCTGAAGGTGATGGCGGGAAGAACCAATCCCGGCATCGCCGCTCTGTCGGATGTGTGCGGCGTCAAAGAACGACCCGAGGCGTTCCATTGCGGCTATATCCTGGGGCCGCGCGTCAATGCCGGCGGACGGGTGGGGAAAAGCGATCTCGGCGCGCGGCTGCTTGCGACCGAGGACGCCAATGAGGCCGCCGATCTGGCGCGCAGGCTCGATGACTTCAACCGCGAACGCCAGGAAATCGAGGCTCACGTCCTGCTTGAGGCGATCGAGCAGGTGGAAGGGCGGCCCGATGACGGCCTGCCGCTGCTGATCGCCGTCGGCGAAGGCTGGCACCCGGGCGTGATCGGTATCGTCGCCGGCCGGCTGAAGGAACGCTATAACCGCGCCTCCTGCGTGATCGCGATGGAAGGCGGGCAGGGCAAGGCGTCTTTGCGCTCGGTGCCGGGATTGGATGTCGGCGCGGCGGTGATCGCCGCCCGTCAGGCGGGGTTGCTGGTCAATGGCGGCGGGCATGCCATGGCGGCGGGCTTCACGGTCGCCACCGCTCGGCTGGAAGAACTGCGCGGCTTTCTCGGCGAAAGGCTGACGGCGCAATTGGCGTCGCCGCTCTTGCCGGTGCTGGAACTGGACGGCGTCCTTGCTCCCGAAGGACTGACCCTCGATCTGGTCGAGACTTTGCGCCTTCTGGCGCCGTTCGGGGCGGGGAACCCCGAACCGCGCTTCGCCGTCAAGGCGGCGCGGATCATCGCACCCCGTGTCGTGGGGCAGGGGCATGTCAGCTTCCGCATCGCCGGGGCGAGCGGCGGACGTGTCAAAGCCATCGCTTTCCGCGCCGCCGATTCCGAATTGGGCCATGCGCTTTTGCGCAATAACGGTACGCCGATGCACCTGGCCGGGACCCTGCGCCCGGACCATTGGCAGGGTGAAACCAACGTCCAATTCGTGGTCGATGACGGGGCAGAGCTTTCTCGGCATTAAAAAAAGCGGCGAATGGCGAAAAAGCTGTTGAAAAGCAGCGCCCACGAGGCTATCAAAGCGCTCCTCGTCGTCAGACGTCCCCATCGTCTAGAGGCC
>JAYFRE010000074.1:0-10682 GCA_034926235.1 Rhodospirillaceae bacterium | reverse complement strand
CTCGAACAACACCGACCTCTACGCCCAGGGCTATTTCGTCTACGACTCGAAGAAGTCGGGCGGCGTGACGGTGTCGCATCTGCGTTTCAGCCCCGAACAGATCCGGGCCCCCTATCTGATCGACGAGGCCGATTTCGTCGCCTGCCACCATTTCGTGTTCATGGACCGCTATGAAGTCCTGAAGCACGCCCGCAAGGGTGCGACCTTCCTCATCAATGCGCCTTATGAATCGGACGAGGTGTGGGACAAGCTGGCCCGTCCGGTGCAGCAGGAGATCATCGACAAGGGTCTTAAGGTCTATGCGATCGACGCTCACAAGGTCGCCAAGGCGACCGGCATGGGCAGCCGCGTCAACACCATCATGCAGGTCTGCCACTTTGCGCTGACCGACATGCTGCCCAAGGACAAGGCGATCGACAAGATCAAGAAGGCGATCGAAAAGACCTATGGCCGCAAGAGCCAGAAGCTGGTGGAGAAGAATTTCGCCGCCGTCGATCAGGCCCTGGCCAATCTGGTCGAGCTGAAGATCCCCGATCACGTCACCTCGAACCACGAGCTGCCGCCGGTCGTGCCGGCCAACGCCCCCGACTTCGTCCAGCGCGTCACCGCGATGATGCTGGCCGACAAGGGCGACTTGCTGCCGGTCAGCGCCTTCCCGGTTGACGGGACCTGGCCTTCCGCCACCTCGAAATACGAGAAGCGCAACATCGCCAACGAGATCCCGACCTGGGATCCCAGCCTGTGCATCCAGTGCAACAAATGCGCGATGGTCTGTCCGCACGCGGCTGTCCGGGCCAAGGCGGTTCCGACCGCGTCGCTGGCCGGTGCCCCCGCTTCCTTCAAATCGATCCCCTATAAGGGCAACGAGATGAAGGACGCGTCCTTCATCATCCAGGTAGCGCCCGAGGATTGCACCGGCTGCACCCTGTGCACCCAGGTCTGTCCCGGCAAGTCCCGGACCGATCCGACCAAGAAGGCCCTGATGATGGCCGACAAGGAGCCCCTGCTGGAGGCCGAGAAGAAGAATTTCGACTTCTTCCTCGATTTGCCGGACATGGAACGCGCCGATGTCCGCCTGAACATGAAGACGACGCAGCTGATCACGCCCCTGTTCGAGTTCTCGGGCGCGTGCCTGGGCTGCGGCGAGACGCCCTATATCAAGGCCGTCACCCAGCTGTTCGGCGACCGTCTGCTGATCGCCAACGCCACCGGCTGTTCGTCGATCTATGGCGGCAACCTGCCGACCTCGCCCTATGCCAAGGACAAGAACGGACGCGGCCCGGCCTGGAGCAACTCGTTGTTCGAGGACAATGCCGAATTCGGTCTGGGCATGCGGCTTGCGGTCGATCAGCACAAGCGCTACGCCCGTGAGCTGCTCAAGCGTCTTTCGGCCGATCTGCCGCAGCAGCTGGTCAACGATATCCTCTACGCCGCTCAGGACAGCGATGTGGCCATCAAGGCCCAGCGCGAGCGGATCGAGGAATTGCGCCGCCGGCTGCCCGACATCAAGTCTGCCGATGCCCGGAACCTGGAACTGTTGACCGACTATCTGGTCGACAAGCTGGTCTTCATCATCGGCGGCGACGGCTGGGCCTATGATATCGGCTATGGCGGTCTGGACCATGTCCTGGCCTCGGGCCGCAATATCAACATCATGGTGCTCGATACCGAGGTCTATTCCAACACCGGCGGGCAGGCGTCCAAATCGACCCCGCTCGGCGCCACGGCGAAGTTCGCCGCTGACGGCAAAACCCGGCCCAAGAAGGATCTGGGCATGATCGCCATGTCCTACGGCAATGTCTATGTCGCCTCGATCGCCATGGGCGCCAAGGATGCGCAGACGATCAAAGCGATGCAGGACGCCGCGTCCTATGACGGTGTGTCGCTGATCATCGCCTACTCGCACTGCATCGCGCATGGCTTTGACATGACCACCGGTCTTGACCGGCAGAAGCAGGCCGTGCAGTCCGGCTATTGGCCGCTGTACCGCTACGACCCGCGCAAGCTGGGCACCGAAGAAAGCCCGCTGGAACTCGATTCGGGCGATCCGACCGAGACCCTGGGCGCGTTCATGGACGGGGAAACCCGCTTCAAGATCACCGAACGCCACGATCCGGAGCACTACAAGCAGCTCCTGGCCGAGGCTGATCTCTTCGCCAAGCGTCGGCGCGCGATCCTGAAACGGATGGCGGGCCAGGACGCCGCGGAGTAACGCGAACGTAACGGACAAGGCAATCCGCCTTGGCTTGCGGCGCCGCTCGGGAGTATCCTGAGCGGCGCCGTTGCCGTTTTAAGCGGCAAAACGGGCGCGAAGGAGGCCGCATGACGACCAAGCCGGACGCATCTTTTCCCGAAGCGGTCTTTCTGCGCCGCCCCGACGATACCGGCTATGGCTTCCTCTATCATGGCGAAGCGGATTTCCGTCACGCCGCCGCCAGCTTTTCCAACCCGGTCTTGCGCAGCTTCACCAGCCGCCCGGTTCCCGGGCAGCCCAAGCCCGAAGAGCATCTGAAGACCGCCATCCTCACCTTTCTCGGCCACGCTTTCGATCGGGCCGTGCCGGCCGAGGTTGGGGCCGAAGGCATCTCGCGCGCGGCCGCCGCCTTCGTCTTGCAATCCTTCCCCAAACGGATGCCGGGGATCGTTGTCATCGAACGCCAGGATGGGCGCACCCTGGCGCGGGCCGGAACCGAATTCCTCAACCATCCCGGCCACCCTTTGGCGGTGGTGCTGGACGCCGACGCCCATGGCGGCGAAGCCTGGTTCTTTTCCGACCCGGCCTCGTTCCAGGCCGCCGGCACCAGCCCGGTCACCGCCCAGCGCTGGCTGCCGCAGATCGTCTACAAACTCTATGCCCGGACTCCCTCGGTGATGGTGGGCAAACCCTTGACCGACCGGGCCTCGGGCCGCCACAGCGTCGCCTGCACAAGCCTTGCCTTCGGCCATCAGGCGCCTTTGGTGGAGCGGGTCTGAGGGCTTCGCCTTTTTTCCAAACCAAGACATCACATCCACCGAACGCGCCGGTTTTCCGGCAGGAAAATCTTTTGTGTTCAGCTCATGAACCCGGCCCCGTCATTGCCAAATCTGGAATACGACGCTATCCTGCCGGGTGGGCCCGGTTGCACCACCCCCGTTGCCCCTTGCATGGCTTTGTCGTGGCGTGAGGAAAGAGTAATGGCGTTGTTTGGGAACCAGCGGGCCAAGAACGCCAGGGCTGAAGCCGAGCGCCGGCTGCTGGAGCAGCGGATGGCGCGGATCGTCGAAGCATTGCGGAAGATGCCCGACACCTCTCCCGCCGACGCCGAACGGCTGCACAAGCAAATTAAGGGCCTGTGCTCGGACAAAGCCCTGCCGGTCGAATTCAAACGCCAATCTTTGGAATGGGCGCGCGTTCACGAACGCAACGCCAATATGCGCGAGACCGACAGGGCCTTGCGCACCGCCTCGCGGGTCGCCACCTGGGAACAGATGCGGGAACGCGGCCCAGCCATGAATGAAGCGCGCAAATTCTACGCCAAGGCCTGCCTGTTGGGTGCGGACGAGGATTTCAGACGGGCCGTGCAGCGCCGGTTCGACATCATCATGCTGACCGGGGGCGTGGCCCAGCCCGGACCAACGCGGGCGAAACCGCTCGACACCGCGCCCAAGACGCCGAACCGAGCCAAACAGGACTCGGTCGCGCCCGCCCCCAATCGCGCCAAGCTGTAACGCGAAGCCTTACGGTCCGCCGCCCCGATCCGGCGCGGCGATTCCCAAAACCCTTCTATTCCACGCCCGCCCCGATCCGATGGGCGGTCCCGAATCATGCCTGTTTTTTAGCTCATTCCGGACCAGAGCCTCTTCATCGGACATTCTTCGTTTTCTTTCCGACAAAAGACGACCAAAAAATGATCAAAAAGCCTATTTCATAGGCAAAATAACATAAAAATCAATGATATGCCCAATAAGTCACCATTGATTCTTGACAGGACCATCCGATCCGTTAGGGTCCATTTCTGACGCGGATGAGGGTTGCGCCAAGGGCGCCGTTTCATGGCAGACCGAAAATCCAAGCCCTCTGACGCGCACACCCTGCGCAACGTTCAGGTCAGGACGACTCCATGGATTATTTCGTCCAGCAATTGATCAACGGACTGACGATGGGCGCCATCTACGGCCTGATCGCCATCGGCTACACCATGGTCTATGGCATCATCGGCATGATCAACTTCGCCCATGGCGAGGTCTACATGATCGGCGCCTTCATCTCTCTGATCGGGTTCCTTCTGATGGGGGTTCTTGGCATCACCTATGTGCCGCTCAGCCTCCTGTTGGTTCTGTTCATCGCCATGTTCTTTACCGCCGCTTATGGCTGGGCCATCGAGCGCATCGCCTATCGCCCCTTGCGCGGTTCCACCCGCCTGGCGCCGCTGATCTCGGCCATCGGCGTGTCGATCGCGCTTCAGAACTATGTCCAGATCGCCCAGGGTGCGCGCGTCAAACCGCTGCAACCCTTGATCAAGGGCGGCTTCGATCTGTCTTCGGGCAGCGGCTACCCGGTTTCGGTCAGCTATCTGCAAATCATGATCGTGCTGCTGACCGTGGTGCTGATGACGGGCTTTTCCCTGCTGATCGCGCGGACATCGCTGGGCCGCGCCCAGCGCGCCACCCAGCAGGACATGACCATGGCCGCGCTGCTGGGGGTCAATGTCGATAGGGTGATTTCAACCACCTTCGTCATCGGCGCGGCGCTGGCCGCGGTCGCGGGCACGATGGTGACGCTGTATTACGGCGTGATCGATTTCTATATCGGCTTCATCGCCGGGATCAAAGCCTTCACCGCCGCCGTCCTGGGCGGTATCGGATCGCTGCCGGGTGCTATGCTGGGCGGCCTTCTGATCGGCCTGATCGAGGCCTTCTGGTCCGCCTATTTCAGTATCGAATACAAGGATGTCGCCGTTTTCGCCATCCTGGTCCTGGTCCTGCTCTTCCGCCCCACCGGGCTTCTGGGCCGCCCCGAAATCGAGAAGGTCTGAGCCATGGCGAGCGCTCGTCCCCTTCCCCTTTTCGCCGGAATCATCAAGGATTCCTTCCTGGCCGGCCTGATTGCCGCATTGTTAGCCATGCCCTTGCTGGGGCTGCGCCTGGTCGATTCGGTCCAGGGTCTCAGCCTGGACACCCGCTTCAACTGGGTGCTGATCGCAGGGATCGTCGTCTTCCTGGGCCGGTTGTGCCTGGCGCTGGCGGGTGTCTTTCTCGGTCAGCGCAAAGAACGGCGCGGCGTCGCGCCAAAGGCCGTGTCCCGCACCGCCAAACAGAATTCCTGGCGCGTCGTCATGGGCTGGGTCCTGATCCTGGGCGCGCTGATCCTGCCGATGTTGCCCTTTGCCGAGCGCAACCTGATCGACAAGGCTACCTTGCTGTTGATCTATGTCATGCTGGGATGGGGCCTGAACATCGTCGTCGGCCTGGCCGGACTGCTCGATCTCGGCTATGTCGCCTTCTACGCCATGGGCGCTTATTCCTACGCGCTTTTGTCTCAGGCTTTCGATCTGTCCTTCTGGGCCTGCCTGCCCGTCGCCGGTCTGCTGGCCGCCTGGCTGGGCATGTCGTTGGGATTTCCGGTTTTACGCCTGCGCGGCGATTATCTGGCCATCGTCACGCTGGGCTTCGGCGAGATCATCCGAGTCGTTTTGTTGAACTGGGCCGACGTCACCGGCGGCCCCAACGGTCTGACCGGCATTCAGCGCCCCAGCTTCTTCGGCCTGCCCTTTTCAGCCTCGAATGCCAAGGGCACGACGTTCCACGAATTTTTCGGGCTGGATTTCTCGCCGGATCACCGCGTCGTCTTCCTTTATTACCTGATCCTGGTGCTGGCGCTTTTGACCAATCTGTTCGTGCTGCGCATCCGCCGCCTGCCGATTGGCCGGGCCTGGGAAGCGCTGCGCGAAGATGAAACCGCCTGCCGCAGCCTGGGCATCAATCCGACCACGACCAAATTGTCGGCCTTTGCCCTGGGCGCGATGTTCGCGGGCTTTGCCGGTTCCTTCTTCGCCACCCGCCAAGGCTTCATCAGCCCGGAAAGCTTCACCTTCATGGAATCGGCGATCATCGTCGCCATCGTCGTGCTGGGGGGAATGGGCAGCCAGGTCGGCACGGTGCTGGCGGCCTTCCTGCTGGTCGGACTGCCGGAATGGTTCCGCGATTTGCAGCAGTTCCGCATGCTGGCCTTCGGCGGCGCGATGGTGCTGATCATGCTGTGGCGGCCCAGGGGCCTGCTGTCCAACCGCGAACCCACCATCCGGCTGCATAAGAACGCCTCGCCCGACGACGATACGGCGGAAGGGGAGAGCGCATCATGAACAAGCCTTATCGCCTGCCCCTTTTGACCGTCGAGCATCTGACGATGCGTTTCGGCGGATTGGTGGCGGTCAGCGACCTGTCTTTTGTCGCCCATCGGGGCGAGATCACCGCCATCATCGGCCCCAATGGCGCGGGCAAGACGACGCTGTTCAACTGCCTGACCGGATTCTACCGGCCGACGGTAGGGCGTCTGTCCTACACCCCCGACGACCGCCGTACCTTCTATCTGGAGCGGATGGAAGGATTCCGCACCGCCAAGGAAGCCGGCGTAGCGCGCACCTTCCAGAACATCCGCCTGTTTTCGGGCATGAGCGTTTTGGAGAATCTGATCGTCGCCCAGCACAACACGCTGATGCGGGCGTCCTGCTTCTCGCTGGCCGGGCTGTTCAAGCTGTCGCGCTACAGCCGCGCCGAACGCGAGGCCGTCGATCTGGCCTGCTATTGGCTGGACAAGGTCGGGCTGACCGCCCAGGCCGATTGGAGCGCCGGCAATTTGCCCTACGGATCGCAAAGGCGGCTGGAAATCGCCCGCGCGATGTGCACGCGGCCCGGTCTTTTGTGCCTGGACGAACCGGCCGCCGGCCTCAATCCCCGCGAATCGCTGGAATTGAACGAGCTTTTGCTGGATATCCGCCGCGAACACAAGATCGGCCTGCTGCTGATCGAGCATGATATGAGCGTGGTCATGCAGATTTCCGACCATGTCGTGGTGCTGGATCACGGCGCAAAGATCGCCGAGGGCAACCCGGCCTGCGTGCGCGCCGATCCGGCGGTGATCCACGCCTATCTCGGCACCCCCGACGACGAGGATTTGCCCGAGGATCTTCATCCCCAAGCGGCTGCCGCCGCACCGAAGGAGGGCAGCCAATGCTGACAATCCGCGGGCTCCATGCCGGCTATGGCCGCATCGAGGCGCTGCACGGCATCGATGTCGATGTCGAAGCGGGCGAGATCGTCACCCTGATCGGGGCCAATGGCGCGGTCAAGACCACGCTGCTGATGACCTTGTGCGGCAAGCCGCGCGCCTCCAAGGGCAGCATCCTTTTCGAAGGCCAGGAGATTTCCCGCCTGCCCACCTACGGCATCGCGCGGCTGGGCATCGCCCATTCGCCCGAGGGGCGGCGCATTTTCCCGCGCATGAGCGTGCAGGAAAATCTTCAGATGGGCGCGGTGGTCAGCGATCCCCGTTATTTCGCCCAGGACATGGAACGGGTGCTGACGCTGTTTCCGCGCCTGAAGGAACGCCTGCCCCAACGCGGCGGCACGCTATCGGGCGGCGAACAGCAGATGCTGGCCATCGGCCGCGCTTTGATGGGCCGGCCCCGCCTGCTGCTGCTGGACGAACCGTCGCTGGGTCTGGCCCCGCTGATCGTGCGCCAGATCTTTCAGATCATCCGGGAAATCAACACCGAACAGAAAATGACGGTATTCCTGGTCGAACAGAACGCCTTCCACGCGCTGAAGCTGGCGCATCGCGCCTATGTCATGGTCAACGGCGTCATCTCCATGTCCGGCACCGGGGCCGAGCTTCTGGCCAATCCGGCGGTGCGCGCCGCCTATCTGGAAGGCGGGCACGGCTCGGATGCCGCTTCGGCCCCGCAGGAGGTCGCATGAACGAATTCCAATTGCTGACCGGCACCAGCCTTCCGGTCTTCATCGGCGTCACCCTGATTTTCATGGGCGGCTGCGCCTTCATGTCCGGTCTGGCGCTGGCGTCGACCTGGCGGCCCGCCTGGCAGGCGGTGCCTTACATGCTGCTTTTGACCCTGGGCGACCGCTTCATGATCTACGCCCTGTTCAAGGGTCGGCTGTTCCTCGCCTCGGGCTACATCATCGACGCCTTGATCCTGACCATCATCGCGCTGCTCGCCTACCGGATCGTGCGCACGCGGATGATGGTCGGCCAATATCCCTGGCTTTACGAACGCGCCGGGCTGTTCCGCTGGAAGGAACGGCCCGAGGCCTGGGAATAGACAATCCATGCGCATCGCCCTTCGGGTTCGGCTGACGATGCGTGGCAATTGTGGTGCCGGTTCCGTCCTCGAAGACTTCGGACTGGAACGAAACGGCCCCGCGATCGGGGGGACGGCGCCTGATGCCAAAAGGTGTGCGGCCTCATGTCGAACTCGTCTCTTGGGAGTTTCTCTCCATGCGTAGGATCAAGACTCTTTTCGTCACGGCGCTGGCCGCAAGCACACTCGGCGGCGCCGTCGCTCATGCCGACTATCTGATCGGGGTCGCCGGCCCCATGACCGGCAGCAACGCCGCTTTCGGCGAACAATATCGGCGCGGCGCGGAAAAGGCCGTGGCCGACATCAACGCCAAAGGCGGAGTCCTGGGCCAGAAGCTGGCTCTGGCCGTCGGCGACGACGCCTGCGATCCCAAGCAAGCCGTCAACGTCGCCAATGATTTGGCGGCCAAGAAGGTCAATGTCGTCATCGGCCATTTCTGCTCGGGCTCGTCCATCCCGGCCTCCGACGTTTACGCCGAATCGAACATCATCGAGATCTCGCCCGGTTCGACCAGCCCCAAATACACCGAACGCGGCCTGGCCAACGTGTTCCGCACCTGCGGGCGCGACGACGATCAAGGCCCGACCGCGGCCAAATATCTGAACCAGAAGTTCAAGGGCAAAAAGATCGCCATCGTCCACGACAAATCGGCCTATGGCAAAGGACTGGCGGACGAATTCCAGAAATCCCTGAACGGCCTGGGGACCAAGGAAGTCGCCTATGAAGCCATCACCGTCGGCGATAAGGATTTCAGCCCGCTGATCTCCAAGCTGAAATCGCTTAACGTCGATCTGATCTATTTCGGCGGCTATCAGACCGAAGCCGGCCTGATCGCCCGCCAGACGCACGACCAGGGGCTGAAGGCCCGCATGGTCGGCGGCGACGCGCTGATGACCGAGGAATTCTGGTCGATCACCGGCCCGACCGGCCAGGGCACGCTGATGACCTTCGGCCCCGATCCGCGCTTGCTGCCGCAGAACGCCAAGCTGGTGGCCGAATTCCGCGCCGACAAGTATGAACCCGAAACCTACACGCTTTATACCTACGCCTCGATCCAGGCTTGGGCCCAGGCCGTCGAAAAGGCGGGCTCGGTCGATACGGCCAAGGTCGAAAAGGTGTTGAAGAGCGACAAATTCGACACCGCCCTGGGCGTCATCGGCTTTGACGCCAAAGGCGACATCACCGCGCCGGGCTATGTCATCTATGCCTGGAAGGACGGCAAATACGCCTACGACGAGTAACATCGAAAGCGTCTTTTCCAAACAAGCGTCCCGCCCCTCCCCCCGATCGGGGGAGGGGTTTTTTCATCTCCGCCGCCTCAAGGCCCGCCCCCCATCCCTACTGCCCACTCCCGGCAGGCAGTAGCGGCGGCGGCTTCGCGGTCGGCGTTTCGAGCGAGCTCAGCGCCCGCTCCAAGGAGGCCCGCCATTGCGCCTGATAACTCACGGTAGGCGGGGCATAATCCCGGATTGCCGGTGGCGGCTCCGGGATTACCGGACAGGGCGCCTCCACCACCCGGCCCAGTTCCGGCGTCGAGCAGGCCGACAATCCGATCAGACAGACGGCGGTTTTCAGCGTAAGCGGCATCGATCGCGGCTTGACGTTTCGCATGATTGACCTCGATGTCCAGGGAGAGGGCCGCCCGGCGGGCCTGTTCGTCCGCCACGCGCCGTTCCGCCTCGGCCAGCACCGCGGCGGCCTCTGTTTTCTGACGTTGGACGGCTAGTTCCCAATCCAGCGCTTCGACATGACGGCCATAAAAAAAGCCGCCCAGGGCGGCCAGCAGCGCGGCGATGACCGCGACCAGGATAAGTCGGATGCTATCCATTGCCGCCTCCGATCCCTTGCCGGCACAATGCCTGTTCGGCGGCGCGGCGTTTGGTCAGGCCGGGCAGTTCGACCGGAACCCCGGCTATCCTGGCTTTGTTCCAGCGCGGCAACTGATCGCAAGCCCCGGCGATGTCACCCGCCGCCAACATCCGGCTGGCCGTGCTGTTACACGCCACAGCGGAACCCAGATTGTAAACGGCGTCGCCGAACGCGGCCTTGACTTCGACCGGTAAGCCGGGCTGGCAGCGTTCAACCACGTCCAACGCCGCCGTCATCTCCCGATCCAGCCGATCGCGGCATTCCTCCAGACCATAGTGCCGCCCCGATTCGACGGCTGTGGTCGAACCGTAGCAAACGGTCAGAATGCCGGCGGGATCGCGGTAGGCATAGTGGCGCAATCCTTCGGCCGGAATGGCAAGAGCCGCCGCCAACGCCAACACCAGCGCTGCCTTCCGGTCCGGGCTCATCGCATCAGCCGCTTTTTAAGCAAATCCCAAT
>JAYFRE010000106.1:0-1731 GCA_034926235.1 Rhodospirillaceae bacterium | reverse complement strand
AGGAATCGGGAACGATTCGGATGCAAGGAACATCAATGACCGATATCTCCATCGCTGTGCTGGGCGCCAGCGGCTATACCGGCGCCGAGTTGGTGCGCCTGTTGCTGGAACATCCGCATTTCCAGATCCAGACCCTGACCGCCGACCGCAAGGCGGGCATGAAAATGGCGGAGGTATTCCCGCAATTCGTCGGCGAATCCCTACCCGATCTCGTGGGGCTGTCGGATGTGAATTGGGACAAGGTCGATGCGGTGTTCTGCGCCTTGCCGCATGGCACGACGCAGGAGGTGATCCGCGATCTGCCGGGCCATCTCAAGATCGTCGATCTGTCGGCGGATTTCCGGCTGAGGGACCCGGCTCTGTACGCCCAATGGTATGGGCACGAGCATCAGGCCGTTTCCCTGCAGGCCGAGGCGGTCTACGGTTTGACCGAACTGGCGCGCGACGCCCTGGCCGGCGCGCGGCTGGTGGCCAATCCCGGCTGCTATCCGACCTGCTCGCAACTGCCGCTGACGCCGCTGCTGGAAGCGGGACTGATCGAGCCTGAGAACATCGTCATCGACGCCAAATCGGGCGCCAGCGGGGCCGGACGCGCGGCCAAGGAAGCGAACCTTTACGCCGAGGTGACCGAAGGGCTGCATCCCTATGGCGTCGCCAGTCACCGCCATGCGCCGGAAATCGAACAGGGATTGAGCGAGGCGGCGGGCAAGCCGGTTATCGTTTCTTTTACTCCGCATCTGATCCCGATGAGCCGGGGCATGCTGTGCACGACCTATGTCCGGCTGGCCAAGGGGGCCACGGCGGACGATCTGCGCGCCTGCCTCTCCCGCCGCTATGCGGACGAACCCTTCCTGCGCATTCTGGACAAAGGCAAGGTGCCTCAGACCCGGTTCGTGCGCGGGTCCAACATGTGCCACATCGCCGTGACCGCCGACCGCCGGCCGGGCTGCGCCATCCTGATGTCGGTGATCGACAATCTGGTCAAGGGCGCTTCGGGCCAGGCGCTGCAGAATATGAATCTTCTGTTCGGCTTCCCCGAGACATGTGCGCTCACCCAGCGCGCGCTGTTCCCGTAAGGCGAAGCCGGTCATGGAAGAAACGATCGCTTATCGGGGCAAGCGCCCCGTCGTGGGGGAAGGCGTGTTCATCGCCCGCGGGGCGGCGGTGATCGGCGACGTTACGCTGATGGACCAATCCAGTGTCTGGTTCGCCTGTGTCGTCCGGGGGGATGTCAACAGCATCCGCATCGGTCGGCGCAGCAATATCCAGGACGGCACCGTCATCCATGTAGTCGGTCAGAAATTCACCACCGAGATCGGTGACGATGTGACGATCGGCCATGGCTGCGTCCTGCATGGCTGCACCATCGGCGATGGCGCGCTGATCGGCATGGCGGCCACGGTCATGGACGGCGCGGTGGTGGAGCCGGGGGCGATGGTCGCAGCCGGTGCGCTGGTCACGCCGGGCAAAGTCGTGCCCCGTGGAGAATTATGGGGCGGGAGCCCGGCGCGTTTTCTGCGCCGCCTGACCGATGAAGACCGCGTCCGGGCCGAGGCAGGGGTCAAACGCTATTTGATGCTTGCCGAGGATTACCGGGACGTGTGAAGCGTCCCGGCGAAAGCAGGCACAAAGCCAGTCCGGCGAGAGCGAGGACGCCCCCGACCAAGCCGATATCGGCCAATCCCAGATGCAGGGCGACGCGGCCGCCCAGCAGCGCGCCGCCGCCGATGC
>JAYFRE010000032.1:0-4800 GCA_034926235.1 Rhodospirillaceae bacterium | reverse complement strand
GGCAGCGCCGTCGACGGTGTCGATGGCGATGGTGGCTTCTTCCAGGCCCGAGGTCAGCAATTGCGCAACGGCCCGTCCGCCCAAATCCTGGGCGGCGCGAACGTCGAAACGGTCGGGTCGGCCAAGGCCGAGCAGGACCAGCCGCGCGGCCTTGAGCCCGGCGGGAGCCAGAATCGACAGAGACTGATCTTTTTCGCCGGTGAACCGGCTGGCGGCGATGGCGCGCAGGATCGCGCCGCCGCTTTCGTCATCGGCCTTCTTTGCCGAGGGGGAGAGGACGGCGCCGTCATAAACGCCGACGACGAGCGCACCGGCGCTCGGCAAGGCAGGTTTGACGAAAGAAATCTTCATGGGATCGAAATCCTTAGGAACGGTAAGCGGGAAAAGAAGCGAACGCTTATGAATGTAGCACGCGATCTTGGGAAGGAAAGGGGGGTGGGCGACATGTCTCTGGTCCGGGCCATACCTTTGTCCTGTAAAAGACGTCGTTGCGGTTGGGTTGACCGCGCCCCCATCGGAGTCCCATATAGCTGTTGATCGGTTTGTTCGTGAATGCGCCGCAAGACGGCGTCAGGGAGGATTGTCCGACGTGCGCCTGCTCCGCTCCCTGGGACGGATTGTCCTGTTTTGCCTGGCGTTCGCCGGAGCGGCGACGCTTCTTCTGGCGGGTGTTGTCGTCTTCGCTCTGGGGCGCACCGAGATCGAGCCCCTGCCCGAACGGATGGTGCTCAAGCTCGATCTGAAGGGCAAACCGGGCGAAGCCGCGAGCGACAATCCCTTGGCGCGGCTCGGCGGCCTGTCCGGCCCGACATTGGGCGAGATCACGCGCGGTCTGGATCGTGCGGCGCGGGACAAGCGGGTGCAAGGGGTCGTCGTCCGGCTGGACGGTGCGGAACTCGGCATGGCGCAGGCGCAGGAACTCCGCGACGCGGTGCATGCCTTCCGGGCTTCGGGGAAAAAGGCAGCAGTCTTCGCCACTGCGTTGGGCGAAACGGGGTCGGGCACCGTGCCTTATTACGCCGCCAGCGCTTTCGACACGGTGTGGCTCCAGCCTTCGGGCCTGGTCGGGTTGACCGGCTTCATGGCGCAGAGCCCCTTCCTTAAAAATATTCTGGAACGGATCGGGGTCAGCCCCGAATTCGCCGCGCGGTGGGAATACAAATCCTATATCGAGATGTTCACCAGGAAGCAGTACTCGCCGGCGGCGCGGGAATCGTTGGACCGGCTCCTCGATTCCTGGTCGCGTCAGGCGGTTGCGGGCATCGCCGCCGACCGTTCCATCTCGCCCGAGCAGGTGACCGCGCTGATCGACCGTGCGCCGCTTTTGGCCGGAGAGGCCGAGGCGGGCGGTCTGGTGGACCGGCTGGCCTATTGGGACGAGCTTGAGGATTCACTGAAGGCGGATGGGAACGAGATCGTCGATTTCGCCCGTTACGCCGGGCGTCTGACGTCTGAGAAGGATGCTCATCCTGTGGCGTTGATCGTGGGGGTCGGGCCGGTGCAGGACCGCGACAGTCCGGTCTCGCCGTTCGAGGATGGCGTCGCCTTTTCCGCCGAACGCATGGCCCGCGCCTTCCGCGAGGCGATCGAAGATCCGTCGGTCAAGGCGATTCTGCTGCGTATCGACAGCCCTGGCGGCTCTTATACCGCGTCCGATTCGATCCGGCGCGAGGTGATCCGCGCCCGCGCCGCCGGCAAGACGGTGGTGGTGTCGATGGGCGACGTCGCCGCCTCGGGCGGTTATTTCGCCGCCATGGGCGCGGATTGGATCGTTGCCCAGCCGGGCACCATCACCGGATCGATCGGCGTCTTCACCGGCAAGATGGTCTTGAACGGGCTGTGGGAAAAGCTGGGTGTCGATTGGGACAAGGTCCAAAAGGGCCGGAACGCCGATATCTGGAGCGCCAACGAGCCGTTTTCGCCCGCGGGCTGGGAACGGGTCAACGCCATCCTTGATCATATCTATGCCGATTTCACCACCAAGGCGTCTGCCGATCGCAAGCTTGTGCCCGAAGCCATGGACGCTGTCGCGCGCGGGCGTATCTGGGCGGGGGCGGAAGCCCGCAAAGTCGGGCTGGTGGACGAGCTTGGCGGGATCGATACCGCCCTGGCGAGCTTGCGCCGGTTGCGGGGGTGGAACGCCGGGACGCCGGTCGATCTGGTCGCTTTTCCCCGTCCGAAGACCCCGCTGGCTTATGTGCAGGAAACACTGCAAGGCGGCGGATTCGCGGAAACGATGATCGGTATTGTCCGCGGCGGGCGTCTGCTCGACGCGCTGGCGCCGTTGGCCGGGCTGCTGCCGCCAGAATCCAACGAAGCCTTGCGCATGCCGCCGGTCACGGCGCGCTGACGATAAAAGGAGACCAGCGGCCCCCGGTTTTCGGTATGGCAGCAATATCGTTTGGTCGGTGGACGCCAGAGGTTGAAATAGCCCTAATGGTAACGCCATGGATCTTTTCGAGCCTTTCTTGCGTCGGGTGGTTCATGCGGGTCATTTGACCATCGTCGACGCCAATGGAAAACGCCACTCGGTCGAAGGGGCGCCGATAGCGGATCTCAACCCTGTCACCATCCGTCTGTCGGATCCTTCCCTGCATTGGCGGATACCCTTCAACCCGTCCGTGACCGTGGGCGAAGCCTATATGGACGGCACGCTCACCATCGAGGAAGGCACGCTTTACGATTTCCTGGCGCTTGCTTCCGACAATCTGTCGCGAGGTCCGAATTGCGCGTTGATGGGCGAACGCTGGACCGCCTTCATGAAGCGGCTGCAGCAATTCAATCTCTTGGCCGCGTCGCGGCGCAACGTCGCGCACCATTACAATCTGTCGGAAGATTTCTATTCCCTGTTTCTGGACGCCGACCGCCAATATTCCTGCGCCTATTTTCCCGAATCCGGCATGACTCTGGAAGAGGCGCAACTGGCCAAGAAACGCCTGATCATGCGCAAGCTTTTGCTTGAGCCCGGGTTGTCGGTGCTGGATATCGGCTGCGGCTGGGGCGGGCTCGCGCTCAGCATGGCGCGCGATTACGATGTCGAAGTCACCGGCATCACCTTGTCGGTCGAACAGCTCAAAGTCGCCACCCGCCGCGCCGAGGAAGAAGGGCTGTCGCGCCGGGTGAAATTCCTGCTGACCGATTATCGCGAACTTCCCGGCCGGTTCGATCGCATCGTGTCGGTCGGCATGTTCGAACATGTCGGCGTCGGGCATTTCGGCACATTCTTCCGGCGGTTGCGGGCGCTGTTGAAGGAAAACGGCGTCGCTCTTTTGCATTCGATGGGGCGCAGCGAGGGCCCCGGCGTCACCAATCGCTGGATCCGTAAATACATTTTCCCCGGCGGCTATATCCCCGCTTTGTCCGAAGTGCTGCCGTCGGTCGAGCGCAGCGGTCTGCTGGTGACCGATATCGAGATTCTACGCCGCCACTATGCGCGCACCCTTCGTCTGTGGGCGGAGCGGTTCGCTCAGCGCCGCGCCGAAGCGGCGGCGATCTATGACGAGCGTTTCTGCCGCATGTGGGAGTTCTATCTGGCCGGTTCCGAGGCCGCTTTCCGCCATGACGGGCTGATGAATTTTCATCTGCAGCTTGCTTATCCCGACGCGCCGCTGCCCCGGTCGCGCGACTATATGCTGGGATCGGCGCGCCGCTGACGGCGCTGTCCACCCTTACTCTCCCCGCCTGAGGTTTAATGCTGCTGCGCGCTGCCCTCTTCTTCTGTTAGCATGCCGGCCATGTCCGCGACTCTTGCCCCTGTCCCGCCTTCCGACGCGCCGATTCTGCGCACGCCTCCGCACAATTACGAGGCGGAGCAGGCTTTGCTGGGCGCGGTCCTGATGAACAACCGCGCGCTTGACCGGGTATCGGAATTCCTGAAGCCCAACCACTTCGCCGATCCCGTGCATGGCCGCATCTATGATGCCTGCATCGCCTTGGCCGGGCGCAACCAGCTCGCCAATCCGGTGACGCTGAAATCCTATCTGGCCACGGACGAAGGGCTGAAGGAGCTGGGCGGGGACGCCTATCTCGCTCATTTGGCTGCGGCGGCTGCGACCATCATCAATGCCGAGGATTACGGCAGGCTGATTTTCGATCTGCATTTGCGCCGCGAATTGATCGGCATCGGCGAGGACATGGTCAATGATTCCTTCGAGCAGGGAATCGAGGGCATGGCCACCGAACTGATCGAGGACGCCGAAAAAAAGCTGTTCGATCTGGCTACCGACGGCCAGGCCGAGGGCGGGCTGAAGCCGTTCCGGGCGGCCATGATCACCGCCATCGACATGGCCGAGGCGGCGCAGAAGCGCGACGGCGGCCTGTCCGGCGTTACCACCGGACTGCGCGACCTGGACCGGCTTTTGGGCGGGCTGCACCCTTCCGATCTGATCATCCTGGCCGGACGTCCCAGCATGGGCAAAACGGCGCTGGCGACCAGCATCGCCTATAGCGCCGCCAAGGCGCTTCGGATCGAAACCCTGCCCACGGGCGAAAAACGGGCGGTCGAAGGCGGGCTGTGCGCCTTCTTTTCGCTGGAAATGTCGTCCGAGCAGCTGGCCACGCGCATCCTGGCCGAACGCAGCGAAATCAGTTCGCACGATATCCGTCAGGGCAAATTGTCCGAGGAACAGTTCGAGCGTCTGGTGGTGGCGGCGCAGGAATTGCACTCATTGCCGCTCTATATCGACGACACGCCGGCCTTGTCGATCTCTGCCGTGCGTACCCGCGCGCGCCGCCAGGCCCGCCGCGAGGGGTTGGGGCTGATCGTGGTCGATTACCTGCAATTGCTGCAAGGTTCGTCTA
>JAYFRE010000026.1:0-15307 GCA_034926235.1 Rhodospirillaceae bacterium | reverse complement strand
AAAGGCGGAAAGGCTCTTTCCGCCGCGCGCGGTCAGCGCCATATGATTCCAGATGGATTCTTCCACCGTCTTCGACAGACCGACCGTGCGCCGGCGGCGCGACCGCGCCGCCGAAAGCTTTGCCGACTACGCCTTTCTGTTCCAGGAAACCGGGCGCCGTCTGGCCGAAAGACTGTCCGAAACCACCCGGCTTTTCCCCATAGCGCTCGATCTTGGCTGCCATGACGGGCTGATGGCCGGCCTGATCCGGGGCCAGAACGGCGTCGAAACCGTCATCGGCTGCGATCTGTCGCCCGCCATGGCCCGTCAGGCGGCAAAAAACGGCGCGGTGGCGCTGGCCGCCGACGAGGAAGCGCTGCCCTTCGCCCCCAAAAGCGTCGATCTGGTCATCGCCAATCTGTCGCTGCATTGGGTCAACGACCTGCCCGGCACGCTGCTTCAGATCCGCCATGTGCTGAAGGAAGACGGGCTGTTCCTGGCCAGCCTGCCCGGCCTGGGCACGCTGGACGAATTGCGCGGCTGCCTGATGGAGGCCGAATCGATCGAGGAAGGCGGCGTTTCCCCCCGAATCTCTCCCTTCGCCGACATCCAGACCATGGGCCGTCTGTTGCAAAGGGCGGGATTCGCCTTGCCGGTGGTCGATGCCGACACCATCACCGTCACCTATGCCGATCCCATCCGGCTTTTGGCCGATCTGCGCGGCATGGGCGAAACCAACAGCGTCGCCGTGCGGCGCAAAACTTGTACCCGCAAGGCCACACTGGCCCGCGCCCTGTCGCTTTATCAGCAGCGCTTCGCCGGTCCGGACGGGCGGATAAGGGCCAGCGTCCAGATCCTGACCCTGACCGCCTGGCGGCCTCATGCCAGCCAGCCCAAACCCCTGTCTCCCGGCAGCGGGAAAATCGATCTTGGAACCGCGCTCGACGGGGCTTGAAGACCAGAATGAACGGAACGCGGGCTTGTTCTTTCCCTGGGCCGTCTGTTTGTGCTAGGGCTGTTTGGGAACGGATGGATCGACGGAAAAAATCGACGAATGATGACGGACGAAACAACCATGGATTATGACGATCGACAATACGCAGCGCTGCGCATCCCGCTGCACACGGCGGACGATTTCGCGGCCATGGGTCGCGCCGGCCGCCTGGCGGCGGAATGCCTGGATTTTATCACGCCCTATGTGCAGCCCGGCGTCACCACCGAAGAGTTGGACCGGCTTTGCGCCGAGTTCGTTGCCGCCGGCGGCGGCATTTCCGCACCGCTCAATTATCGCGGCTATCCGAAATCCGTCTGCATTTCGATCAACCACGTCATCTGCCACGGCATTCCCGGCCCGAAAAAGCTTGAGGAAGGCGACATCCTCAATATCGACGTAACCACCATCCTGGATGGCTGGCACGGCGATTCGAGCCGCATGTATTATGTCGGCAAGGTAGGGATCAAGGCACGCCGCCTGTGCGAGGTGACGTTTGAAGCGTTGTGGCGCGGCATCGAGGTGGTCAAGCCCGGCGCAACCCTGGGCGATATCGGCCACGCCATCCAGAAATTCGTCGAAAAGAACCGCTTTTCGGTGGTGCGCGATTTCTGCGGCCACGGGCTGGGACGCGAATTCCATTCCGCCCCCAACATCATGCATTACGGCCGTCCGGGCCATGGGCTGGTGTTGCGCGAAGGCATGTTCTTCACCATCGAGCCGATGGTCAATGCCGGCGGCTTCGAGAGCAAGATCCTTTCCGACGGCTGGACCGCGGTGACCAAGGATCGCAGCCTGTCGGCGCAGTTCGAGCATTCGCTCGGCGTCACCGCCACCGGCTACGAGATCTTCACCCTGTCGCCCAAGGGCTACCGTTGCCCGCCCTATGACATCGCCGGATAAGACGCAAAACGGTCTGGAAGAGCGCCAAACCGCGCTGACCGGGGAAGACGCGCCCCATTACCGCGGCCACCGCGACCGGTTAAGACAACGCTTCCTGCAAGGCGGCCCCGACGCCCTGCCCGATTACGAATTGCTGGAACTCTTGCTGTTCCTGTCGATTCCGCAGCGGGACGTCAAACCGCTGGCCAAGCAGCTTCTGGCGCGTTTCGGGTCTTTGGCTGCTCTGCTGTCGGCTGAGCCGGAAACGCTGATGAGCGTCGATGGCGTGAAGATGGCGACCGCCGTAGCGCTGAAAACCGTTCAGGCCGCGGCGCTGCGCCTGGCGCGGGAAGAGGTGATCGACCGGCCGGTCCTGGGTGCTTGGGACAAGCTGCTCGATTATTGCCGCATCGCGCTCGCCCATCAGGACACCGAACGGTTTCATCTTCTGTTCCTGGACAACAAGAACGCGCTGATCGCCGACGAGCAACAGCAGAAAGGCACCGTCAACCACACGCCGGTCTATCCGCGCGAGGTGGTGAAACGGGCACTGGAATTGAACGCCTCGGCGATCATCATGGTCCATAACCACCCGTCGGGCGATCCCACCCCCAGCCGCGCCGACATCGAGATGACGCGCCAGGTCCGCGATGCCGCCAAGGCCGTGGGCATCGCCTTGCACGATCATCTGATCATCGGCCGCAAAGGCCATTCCAGCCTGAAGGCGATGGGATTTTTCTGACGACACCCCCGCCGGAACCCTTCCAGCCGCCCCGTCTCGGCCCTCTTGGCTATGGCGCTTGGCGCGTTTCCGTATTAAACAATAGGACGTTATTATCTTTTGTTTTTCCGTGTCGAGGACATCCCCGTCTTGAAAGCCGCCGTCATCGTATTCCCCGGCTCCAACTGCGACCGTGACGTCAAAGTGGCGCTGGAGGCCAGCATGGGGCATGACGCCCTCATGGTCTGGCATCGGGAAACCGACCTTCCTCCCGTCGATCTGATCGTCGTTCCAGGCGGGTTCTCCTATGGCGATTATCTGCGCTGCGGCGCTATGGCCGCCCATTCGCCGATCATGCAGGCCGTCAAGGCGCGTGCCGATGCGGGCGTCGCCGTGCTGGGCATCTGCAACGGCTTTCAGATCCTGACCGAAACCGGCATGCTGCCGGGTGCGCTGATGCGCAATGCCGGGCTGAAATTCATCTGCCGCGATGTCGATCTCAGGGTCGAAACCGTGGACAGTCCCTTCACCCGCTGTTACCGGGCGGGCGATGTGATCCGCCTGCCGATCGCCCATGCCGAGGGTAATTACGTCGCCGACGCCGAAACCAAGAAGCGCCTGGAAGGCGAAGGCCGCATCGCGCTGCGTTACGCAAGCGCCGCAGGCAAGGTGACGCCCGAGGCCAACCCCAATGGCGCGCTGGACAATATCGCCGGAATTTTAAGCCCCAACCGCCGCGTGCTGGGGCTGATGCCGCACCCCGAGCGCGCCATCGCCCCCGAACTGGGCGGCAGCGACGGGAAAATCATGTTCGATGGATTGGTGGAGGCTCTCTCGTGAGCGAATCAGATTGCGCTGTCACGCTTGAGATGGCCCGTGCCCACGGTCTCTCCGACGACGAATACGCCAAGGTTCTGGACATCATGGGCCGCGTGCCCAACCGGACCGAGCTTGGCATCTTTTCGGTGATGTGGTCCGAGCATTGCTCGTACAAATCGTCGAAGAAATGGCTGAAGACCCTGCCCACCACCGCGCCTTGGGTGATCTGCGGGCCGGGCGAGAATGCCGGCGTCATCGATATCGGCGACGGCGAAACCGCCATCTTCAAGATGGAAAGCCACAACCACCCCAGCTTCATCGAACCCTATCAGGGTGCTGCTACCGGCGTCGGCGGCATCTTGCGCGACGTCTTTACCATGGGCGCGCGCCCCGTCGCCAATCTGAACGCGCTGCGCTTCGGCGATCCTTCGCACCCCAAGACCCGCCATCTGGTGTCGGGCGTGGTCGCGGGCATCGGCGGCTATGGCAATTGCATCGGTGTGCCGACCGTGGGCGGCGAACTCACTTTCGATCCGTCCTATAACGGCAATATCCTGGTCAACGCCATGACCGTGGGCATCGCGCCCGCCGATCGGATTTTCTATTCCAAGGCCGCCGGGGTGGGTAATCCCGTGGTCTATGTCGGGTCCAAGACCGGGCGCGACGGCATCCATGGCGCGACCATGGCCTCGGCCGAATTCTCGCAGGATGCCGAAGAAAAACGCCCCACCGTTCAGGTCGGCGATCCCTTCACCGAAAAGCTGCTGCTGGAAGCCTGCCTGGAACTGATGGCCACCGACGCGATCGTGGCGATCCAGGATATGGGCGCGGCGGGGCTGACCTCGTCCTCGTTCGAAATGGCGTCCAAGGGCGGGCTCGGCATTCTCATGGATCTCGATCAGGTGCCGGTGCGCGAAACCGGTATGACCGCCTACGAAATCATGCTGTCCGAATCCCAGGAACGCATGCTGATGGTGCTGAAGCCGGGCCGCGAGGATCTGGCCCGCTCCGTCTTCGAGAAATGGGAACTGGATTTCGCCGTGGTCGGCCATCTGACCAACACCGGTCGCATGGTGCTGACCCATCACGGCCATGTGGTCGCCGATCTACCCATCGATCCCCTGGCCCAGGCCAGCCCGGAATATGACCGTCCCTGGGAAGCCCCGGCAAAGCGTCCGGTGATCGAGGCTGCCGATGTTCCCGCCCATGATATCATTCCGGCGCTGAAAACCCTGATCGGCTGCCCCGATCTGGCCTCGAAGCGCTGGGTGTGGGAACAGTACGATCACATGGTCATGGGCGACACCGTCGGCCGTCCGGGCGGCGACGCCGCCCTGGTGCGCGTGCATGGAACGAAAAAAGCCCTGGCGATGACTTCGGACTGCACGCCGCGCTATTGCCAGGCCGACCCGCGCGAAGGCGGACGCCAGGCCGTGGCCGAGGCCTACCGCAATCTGTCCGCCACCGGCGCGCTGCCGCTGGCCGTCACCGACAACCTCAATTTCGGCAATCCCGAAAAGCCGGCCATCATGGGCCAGATCGTCGAAGCCGTCCGGGGTATGGGCGAAGCCTGCCGGTCGCTGGACTTCCCCGTCGTGTCGGGCAATGTCTCGCTCTACAACGAAACCGAAGGCCAGGCCATCCTGCCCACCCCCACCATCGGCGCGGTCGGATTGGTCCAGGATTACGCCCAGACCGCCGGCATCGCCTTTGGCGGCGAAAATGAGGCCGTCATCCTGCTGGGCGAGACCAAGGGCTGGCTGGGTTCTTCGCTCTATTTGCGTGAATTGTGCGGCCGCACCGACGGCGCGCCGCCGCCGGTTCCCCTGCATCGCGAACGGCGCACCGGCGAATTCGTGCGCGAGCTTATCGGGTCCGGCCAGACGGCCAGCGTGCATGATCTGTCCGATGGCGGCCTGCTGGTCGGTCTGGCGGAGATGGCGATGGCATCCGATATCGGCGTTTCGATCGAACCGGTCCGGAGCATCCCCCTGCATGGCTGGTGCTTCGGCGAGGATCAGGCCCGCTATCTGATCGCCGTGCCCCAGGCCGACGCCGGACGAATCCTGGAACTGGCCCTGCGCGCCCAGGTTCCCGCCCGCGTGATCGGCAAGACCGGCGGGACGGACTTGATCGTCGAAGGGAGCGGCGCCATATCGGTGGCAGAACTCAAGCAGGCGCATGAAGGCTGGCTGCCCGGCTTCATGTCGGGCCGGACGAAGGGCGCTTAAGGGAAACTCCGTCATGGCCATGGACGCCGAGGACATCTGCCGCATGATCCGGGAATCGATCCCGGACGCCGTCGTCACCATCGAGGATATGAGGGGCGACGGCGATCATTACGCCGCCCTCGTCGTTTCCGAGACCTTCCGGGATAAAAGCCGGATCGAACGCCACCGCATGGTCCATGACGCGCTTCGGGGCAAGATGGGGGGCGAGCTTCACGCTTTGTCCTTCACCACCGCCACGCCCGATTCCGCCCCCACCTTCTGATGACGTTGACCGAATCACAACGGGGCGGCGTTGCAGCACTTGCCGCCTATTTGATATGGAGCACCTTCCCGCTCTATTTCAATCTGCTGAACGACGTCCCACCGGTCGAAGTCCTGTGTCACCGCATTTTCTGGGGCGCGGTGGCCGGGGCGGTGATGATCCTGATCCTGAAACGCGGCCCCGCCTTCACCGGCGTTTTTTCGGACAAGAAACGCCTGGCCGGGCTGACCGCCTCGGCGACGATGATCTCGATCAATTGGGGGCTTTATATCTGGGCGGTGACCAACGGCCACATCCTGGACGCCAGCGTCGGCTATTACATCAATCCGCTTCTGTCGGTGCTGCTGGGTGCCGTCGTCTTGAAGGAAAGGCTGACCCCGCGGCAAATGGCGGCGGTGGCCCTGGCCATGTCCGGCGTGGCGGTGCTGGCGATCTCGCGCGGCGGTGTGCCATGGGTGGCGGTAATTCTGCCGGTGTCTTTTGGGCTTTACGGCCTGATCCGCAAGGTAATCCCGGTCGATGCGCTGACCGGCTTCACCATCGAAACGATCCTGGTCGCGCCTTTGGCCTTCCTTTTCCTCATCACCCGGCCCGAGGGCGGCGCGCTGATCGCGGGCGGCACGATGACGACCATCCTTTTGATCGTATCGGGCCCGGTGACGGCCATCCCCTTGATCTTATTCGCCTATGGCGCAAGGCGGCTGAAGCTGGCGACGATCGGATTGATGCAATATATCAATCCCAGCATCCAGATGGTGTTCGCCGTCTTCCTGCTGGGCGAATCCTTCACCTCGTCCCATGCAATCACGTTCGGTCTGATCTGGGCAGGACTGGCGCTCTATTCCGTGCCCTTGCCGCGCATCGGCCGCAAACGTTCCTGAGCCTGCCCGGTTGACAGCGTCCGCGGGCGGAGCCATATCCGCCTGATGTACGCTTCTTTTCCAGGGATTTGACCATATCATGAGCGACAACCCCGTCTTCGAGCGCATCCGCCAGGACATCGCCCAAAACGATATCGTGCTCTATATGAAGGGCACCCCGATGTTTCCCCAATGCGGTTTTTCCGCCGCTGTCGCCCAGATTTTAAGCCAGCTCGGCGTGCGCTTCAAAGGCATCGATGTCCTGGTCGATCCCTCGCTCAGGGAAGGCATCAAGCAGTTCAGCGACTGGCCTACCATCCCCCAACTCTATGTCGCCGGACAATTCATCGGCGGCAGCGACATCGTGCGCGAGATCGCGGAAAGCGGCGAGCTGGCAGCGCTTTTGCGTGAAAAGGGACTGTTGCCCAAACAATAAGGCCTTGTGGCCCAAGAATTCTCGCGTCTGCAGGGGACAAAATTTCATCATGACTGAGATCGGCACAAAGCCCGGGAACGATGCGTGGCGGGCGCGCTATGGCGAGGATGCACCGCTTCAGGCCGTAGCGCCTGCGGTTGCCAGCCTGCTTGAACACCGTTCGGTGCGCGCCTATACGCAGCGCCCCGTTGGCGACGACATCCTCACCCAGGCCATCGCCGCCGCACAATCGGCCTCGTCCTCATCCAATCTTCAGGCCTGGAGCGTGGTCGCGGTGCGCGATCCTGTGAAACGGGCGCGGCTTGCCGAACTGGCCGGCCATCAGCGCCATGTCGCCGAGGCTCCTTTGTTCCTCGTCTGGCTCGCCGATTGGTCGCGCCTGCGCCGGATTGGCGCTACGCAACAGCGAACGACCGCCGGAATCGACTATCTGGAAAGCTACACCATCGCCGTGGTCGATGCGGCGCTGGCGGCGCAGAACGCCGCCGTGGCGCTTGAGGCGCAGGGGCTTGGCATCGTCTATATCGGCGGCTTGCGCGACCAGCCGGAACAGGTGGCGGCGGAGCTGGGCCTGCCCAAGGACTGCTTCGCCGTATTCGGCATGTGCGTCGGCTATCCGGACCCGGCCCGGCCGGCGGACATCAAGCCGCGTCTGCCGCAATCAGCCGTCTTGCACCATGAACGCTACGATTCCGGTTCCGAAGCGGCATTGGTGCAGAATTACGACCAAAGAATGGCGGCGTTCCAGCGGGGCCAGGATCGGGACGAGAAACCCTGGTCGCAAAAATCGGTCGAACGCGTCGGCGGACCCAAGGCGCTGATGGACCGGGTGCGTCTGAAAGAAGCGCTGAAAAGCCTGGGCTTTCCACTGCTCTAGCAGTGTGTCGGATTTAGACTGTATCGGTTCGTTTAAACCTTGCGGCGTTAGAGGGCGAAACCCAATAACGCCGCAGGCGATCCTTCCCCTGAACCAGACAGACTCCAGGGCGCGTCTGCGGCCTTCCTAACGCCGCCAGGACGAGCCCTGCTTCGGCTTCTTTTCGCGCGGCAGGATGACCGTGAAGACCGAGCCCCGCCCCAGCCGGGAAACCAGCTTGATCTCGCACTCCAGCCCGACGGCCAGACGCCGCACGATGGCCAGCCCCAATCCGGTGCCCTGGGTACGGTCCCGTCCCGGATTGGCGACCTGATAGAATTCCTCGAACACCTTGCCCATATCCTGCTGGGCGATGCCGATGCCGGTATCCCACACCTCGATCACATTCTCGCCGCCGCGACGGCGGGTAGCGATCAGAACCCCGCCCTTTTCCGTGTAGCGGATCGCGTTCGACACCAGATTTTGCAGGATGCGCTTCATCAGGGCGCGATCCGTCTTCAGCTTGATCGACGGCCCCCGCACCCGCAAGGTCAGGCCGCGATGCTCGGCCACCGGGCGCAGATCCCGCGCCACCTCCTCGATCAAGGGGCGCAGATCGGTCCATTGGCAACTGATCGGCAGGCTGCGGTTCTCGATCCGGGCAATATCCAGCAATTCGTTCAGCAGGGTTTCCGCATTGCTCATCGCCTGCCCCAGATGTTCGATGGCGGTGCGCTGGCTCTTGTCGGCGGCGCTCTGCTCCAAAACACCGTAGAACAGGCGCATGGCTTGGAAAGGCTGGCGTAGATCGTGACTGGCGGCAGCAAAAAAGTGGGATTTCGACTGGGTCGCCGCACGCGCCTCCATCAACGCCGTGCGCAGCTCCCGCGCCAGCCGGGACGAATTGCGCAACAGCAGTGCATTCTCGATGATGAAAATACCCGCCAATACCGCGCTGCCGACGAACCCCAGAATCCGGCTGGCATACCAGGCGACGCTGTAATATTGGCTGCTGTACCAGGCCATCATCACTTCCAGCGACAGGGCGACGGTGCCGACGAACAGCCACAGGGTCAGGGTCGAATGACGCCCGCGATTGAACCCTAGCACCACCAGCGCCGCCAGATTGATCAGCACCAGCCCGACCCAGGACCATTCGTTCAAGGTCCAGCCGATCCCATTCCTGGTCAACAGCAAGCCGGGCAGATAATCATGCCAGAGCGTCGCCGTCAGGATGACGCCGGCGGCAGCCACCACCACCGCTACCAAAGCCATCGACAGCGAAGCCAGCCAGTTGGCGTTGCGCACGCCCCGCGCGCGCAAATACATGGCGATGCAGACCGCCGCCGGGAATGCGCCATGCCAGACCAGCCACAGAATCGGCGTGGTCTGATCGTCGCCGCCGATCACGCCGTTGGGGGCAATCAGGCCGGGAAAAGACAGGAAATGGGCGTAGGAAACGATGCCGCTGAACAGATAGCCCGATCCCAGCATCAAAAGATCGGTCTGCGCCATTTCACGGTAAAGGATGAACAGCAGGATCGCGGTGACGAAATAGGCCAGGATCACCGCCGACTGATAGAAGGCGAGCAAGGCCGGGATCACCGGTCCCGGCATCCGGGCGAAGGGCGTCACCACCAGCGTCAGGCATAAAAGCGCCAGCACCGCGCCATAGGCGGCGAGATATTGCCACAAGGTCGGTGCGGCGGTGGCGAAGGAAACGGACGCGCCCCCCGGCTCGGCCGGTTGTTCGTCGGAAGATGCGGACGTCGCTCAATCCTCCTCAAGGTCCCAGATACGCCAGTGGCGAAGGGGCGTTTCGGCCCTTTCGCCACATCGTAGGGGGAGGCCGGGCCTCCCCGTCGGTCATGCGACCTTACTGTTTTAGCGCGAGTAGAACTCGATGACCAGATTGGGTTCCATCTGCACCGGATAAGGCACGTCGGCGAGCTTGGGCGCGCGGACGAAGGTGCCCTTCATTTCCTTGTGATCGACGGACAGATAATCGGGGATGTCCCGTTCCGGCGACTGCGCGGCTTCCAGCACCAGCGCCATGTCGCGGGACTTTTCGCGCAAACCGACGACGTCGCCGTCACGCACCTGATAAGAGGCGATGTTGACGCGGCGGCCATTCACGGTCACATGGCCGTGATTGACGATCTGACGAGAGGCGAAGGGCGACGGCGCGAACTTCATGCGATAGACCACCGCGTCCAGGCGGCGCTCCAGCAGGCCGATCAGGTTTTCCGAGGTGTCGCCACGGCGGCGCACGGCCTCGTCATACAGACGGCGGAACTGCTTTTCGCTGATATTGCCGTAATAGCCCTTCAGCTTCTGCTTGGCCATCAGCTGGGTGCCGTAATCGGACGGCTTGCGGCGGCGCTGGCCATGCTGACCGGGCGGGCTTTCGCGCCCCTTGTTCAGCGGGCTCTTGGACCGGCCCCACAGATTGACGCCAAGGCGGCGATTGATCTTGAATTTCGCTTGAATGCGTTTGCTCATCGGGTATCCCCATTTCGCTTTAAATTGTCCCGATAGTCCGTCCGGGCGTTGCCGGGGCGGGGAACGGATTGGCTACCGGCCCACATTCTCGGGAATGAAGGGGCGGATTATGCAAAACCCAGCGCGGAAGTCAAAGGTTTTGATCATTCGGTCCGTCCTTCCGCGCCAGCCACACGGTGCGCCCGCCCGCATTCTGCCAATCCTCGACCTCATGAGCGACGACGCCGAAGCCCGCGGCGCGCAGCAACGCCTCGTATTCCTCGGCGGCCAGGCTGGCGTGATAGAGTGGATCGCCCCGATAGTCCCCGATGGCTTCGCCATGGGTCGGACCGCTATTGAATATCAGCATCGCCGAAGGCCCCGCATGTTGGGCGAACAGCCCGATCATGCGGCGTTGATCGTCAT
The DNA here is from genome assembly GCA_034926235.1 of Rhodospirillaceae bacterium. GTDB lineage: Bacteria > Pseudomonadota > Alphaproteobacteria > Rhodospirillales > Magnetospirillaceae > JAYFRE01. Next base: position 4,363 of record JAYFRE010000026.1, on the reverse strand, counting down.
GCCCAAGATGAAAGAAGCTGTCCCAGGCCAGCACACCGTCGAACCGGCGGTTCAGGCGCAATGCGCGCATGTCTCCGACCAGCCACTCCTGGTCGGGCAAACGGCTGCGGCACAAGGAAATCAAGGTCGGCGACGTATCGAGGCCGGTGACATGGAATCCGCGCCCGGTCATATAGTGCGCCACCGGCGCGCCGCCGCCGCATCCCAGATCAAGGATATGCGCGCCATCCGGCAGAGCATCGGCGAAGCGTTCCAGCCAGGGCTTATCGATCCAAGGCCTCTTGCTCCGGTCGGCATCCCAGGCAAGGGCATGGCGTTCGTAATGATCGATGATGAGCCCGGCCAATTCCGTCAGGACACAAGACCCTTTCCGAGCAGGGGTGTCAGCCGTTGTTCTTGGGCTGACGCAATGTCACCAGTTCACCGACGATGCCATGCAGGGTCCGCACTTCCTGCGCGGTCAGATCGGCGCGCTCGAACAGATTGCGGATGTTGCGCACCATCGAGGGGCGCTTTTCGGCGACGCGGAAGAAGTTGCAGGCGTCCAGCTCGTCTTCCAGATGGCGGAAGAAGCCCAGCAATTCCTGGCGCGTGGCGGGGGGCTGCGCGCCCTTGGTCATCGCCCTAGGCTCGGCCGGATCGCCGGCTTGGAACCATTCATAGCCGATGATCAGCACCGACTGAGCCAGATTGAGCGAGCAATAATCGGGATTGAGCGGCACGGTGACGACGATGTCGGCCAGGGCCACATCGTCATTTTCCAACCCGGTGCGTTCGGGGCCGAACAACACGCCGCAACGCTGCCCGACCGCGATGAAGTCGCGCATGCCCGCAGCGGCGCGGCGCGGCGTTTCCACCGGCTTGACCATGAAGCGGTTGCGCCCGGTGGTGGCATAGACATGCTGAAGATCGGTGATGGCGCTTTCGGTGTCGTCGAAGATCCGCGCCGCGCGCAAGACCGAATCGGCCCCCGCCGAGGCGGCGATGGCCTTGTCGGCCAGCGGGCTTTGGCGCGGCGCCACCAGACGCAGATCGGTCAGGCCGCAATTCAGCATCGCCCGCGCCGTGGTGCCGATATTCTCGGCCAGTTGCGGCCGCACCAGGATGACCGCCGGCGTGTCCGCGCCGCCGTCCGCGTTGTCCGCTACCATTTCGGTCCCGCTCATTGCCGCCGCCAGCTCGTGCCGCCGGCCCCGTCTTCCAGGATCACGCCCTGGGCCAGAAGATCGGCGCGGATGCGATCGGCTTCGGCGAAATCCTTCGCCTTGCGCGCCGCCAGACGCTGAGCGATCAGGGTCTCGATGGCGGCCTCGTCCAGTCCGTCCCCCTGCCCCTCCGGGCTCCAGCGCAGCCACGCTTCCGGGTCCTGCTGCAAGACGCCCAGCATACGCCCGGCAGCCAGCAGCGCGCCCTTGGCGCGCGCCTTCTCGGCATCGGTGGTTGCCTTGTTGAGCGCGCCGGCCAACTCATGCAGTCCGGCGATGGCAAGCGGGGTGTTGAGATCGTCTTCCAGCGCCGCGCGCACGCCTTCGGGCATGTCGTCCTCGCCTTCCGGCGCGATTCCAGTCACGCCGCGCAGGGCCAGATACAGCCGGTCCAGCGTGGTGCGGGCGGCGCGCAACCCCTCGGCGGTCCAATCGAAAGGCTGGTGGTAATGGGTGGACAGCATCGCCAGCCGGATCGCCTCGCCCGGGGCCTGGCCGAGCAGGTCGTGCACGGTGACGAAATTGCCGAGCGATTTCGACATCTTCTCGCCCTCGACCATCAGCCAGCCATTATGCAGCCAGTAGCGGGCGAAAATCTGGCCGCAGGCGGCCTCGCTCTGCGCGATCTCGTTCTCGTGATGGGGGAAGACCAAATCCTGGCCGCCGCCATGGATATCGAAGCTCTGCCCCAGATATTCCTGGCTCATGGCCGAGCATTCGATATGCCAGCCGGGCCGTCCGCGCCCCCAGGGGCTGTCCCAGCCGGGCAGATCGTCGGCAGACGGTTTCCACAGCACGAAATCGACCGGATCGCGCTTATAAGGGGCCACATCGACCCGCGCGCCCGCGATCATCTCGTCCAGGCTGCGCCGCGACAGCTTGCCATAGGACGACCAGGACGCGACCGAGAACAGCACATGGCCCTCGGCCTCATAGGCGTGGCCGCGTTCGATCAACAACCCGATCATCTTGATCATCTGCGCGATATGGGCGGTGGCGCGCGGTTCGATGTCCGGGGAAAGACAGTTAAGTGCGTCCATGTCGGCATGGAAATCGCGCGTGGTGCCCAGCGTCAGATCGGCGATCGTGCAGCCCCGCTCGCGGGCGCGCGCATTGATCTTGTCGTCCACGTCGGTGATGTTGCGGACATAAGTGACCCGGGGGTAAAGCCGCCGCAGCAGGCGGTACAGCACGTCGAACACCACCACGGGGCGCGCATTGCCGATATGGGCCCGGTCATAGACGGTGGGGCCGCAGACATACATGCGGACATGGCCGGGATCGAGCGGAAGGAAGGGCTCCTTCAGACGGGACAGGGTGTTGTAAACGCAAAGCGGCATGGGCAGTCTTTCTCAGGCGGTCTTTCCGCCCAGACGGGCGGCGGCGCGGTCATGGCCGATGAGGGGCAGCAGCATTTTCATTTCAGGGCCATCCTCCCGCCCGGTCAAGGCCAGGCGTAGGGGGTGGAACAAGGCGCGGCCCTTGCGGCCGCTTTCCGCCTTTACCCTGTCGATCCAGGCCGGCCAGGTCGCCTCATCCCAGGGTTCGGGCGGCAGCAACGAGGCGGCCTTGTTCAGGAAATCCGCATCCTCGATCCGGGGCGTCACCACGTCGCGGCAGACCCGCCACCAGGGCAACGCGTCCGACAGCCGGGTCAGATTGCCCCGCACCGCGTTCCAGAACGCCGGATCAGCGGCGATTCCCAGCCGCGCCAACCCGGCCTCGGCCTCGGCAAAGGGCATGTCGTGGATCAGCCGGGCGTTCAGATGATCAAGCTCGGCCTCGTCGAATTTCGGCGCGGCGCGGCCGAATTTAGCGAAATCGAACTCAGCGGCCAGATCGTCCAGGCTATGGCGCGGCAGCACCGGGTCCGAGGTGCCAAGCTTGGCAAGCAGACTGTTCAGCGCCATCGCCTCGACGCCGGCGGCGCGCAATTCGCCCAAGGACAGGCTGCCCAGGCGTTTGGACAATCCCTGCCCGTCCTGGCCCGTCATCAGCGACAGATGGGCGAAACCGGGCGGCGTCGCCCCCAGCGCCTCGAAAATCTGAATCTGGGCGGCGGTATTGGTGACGTGATCCTCGCCCCTGATGACATGGGTCACGCCCATCTCGGCGTCGTCCACCACCGATGGCAAGGTGTAAAGGAAGCTGCCATCGGCGCGGATCAGCACCGGATCGGACAGATGCGCGGCATCATAATGGCAAGGCCCGCGCACCAGATCGTTCCAGCGCGCCTCGCCTTCGGCCAGACGGAAACGCCAATGCGGGCGGCGCCCCTCCGCCTCCAGCCGGCGGCGGTCCTCGTCCCCTAGCGCCAGGGCAGCGCGGTCATAGACCGGGGGGCGGCCCCGCGCCAACTGGCGCTTGCGCTTGTAATCCAGCTCCTCGGCGGTCTCATAGCAGGGATAGAGCCGGCCCGAAGCCTTGAGCGCGGCGGCGGCGGCCTCGTAGCGATCGATGCGCTCGGACTGGCGCGCAAAAGAATTCCAGTCGATACCAAGCCAGTCAAGATCGGCGAGGATGGCGTCCTCATGCTCTTTCAAGCTGCGTTCAGTGTCGGTGTCATCAATGCGCAGGATGAAGGAACCGCCGTCGCGGCGGGCGAACAGCGCATTGATCAAAGCGACCCGCGCATTGCCGACATGAAGCCGGCCCGTCGGGCTGGGGGCGAAGCGAACTGTGACCGTCATCGTTTAAGATACCGTGTCGGTGAAGCCGTTGACGATAGGATAACGGCGGTCGCGCCCAAAGGCGCGGGCCGTGATCTTGACCCCGGGCGGGGCCTGACGGCGTTTATATTCGGCGCGGTCAAGCAAGCGGAACACCCGGCGCACCACTTCCCGGTCATGACCTGCAGCGGCGATTTCAGCCGGCCCCATCTCGCGCTCGATCATGCATTCCAGAATCGCGTCCAGCTCGTCATAGGGCGGCAGGCTGTCCTGATCCTTTTGATTCGGCTTCAATTCGGCGGAAGGCGGCTTGGTGATGACCCGCTCGGGCATCACCGGACCCTCCGGCCCTAACGCGCCGTCGGGCCGCTTGCCGTTGCGCCAGCGCGACAAGGCGAAGACCGTCGTCTTGTAGACGTCCTTCAAGACCGAATAGCCGCCGCACATATCGCCATAAAGCGTAGCGTAGCCGACCGACATCTCGGATTT
>JAYFRE010000161.1:0-13129 GCA_034926235.1 Rhodospirillaceae bacterium | reverse complement strand
GTTATCGTGGAAAACCTATGAGCGCCGCCTTTTCCCCACGCGAGATCGTCTCGGAACTCGATCGTTTCATCGTCGGCCAGGACGACGCCAAGCGCGCCGTCGCTATCGCGCTCCGCAACCGCTGGCGGCGCCAGCAATTGCCGGATTCCCTGCGCGAGGAAGTTCTGCCCAAGAACATCCTGATGATCGGCCCGACTGGCGTCGGCAAGACCGAGATCGCCCGGCGGCTGGCCCGTCTGGCCCAGGCTCCCTTCCTCAAGGTCGAGGCGACCAAATTCACCGAGGTCGGCTATGTCGGGCGTGATGTCGAACAGATCGTGCGCGACCTGGTCGAATCCGCGATCACCATGACGCGCGACCGGTTGCGCCGCCAGGTGACACCCAAAGCCGAGTTGGCCGCCGAGGAACGGGTTCTTGACGCGCTGGTAGGCGAGAACGCATCGGCCGAAACCCGCCAGAAATTCCGCAAGATGCTACGCGAAGGCGAGCTCAACACGCGCGAGATCGAAATTCAGGTGGTGGATGCCGGCGGCGGCCTGCCGACCTTCGACATTCCGGGCATGCCCGGCGCACAGATGGGCATGCTCAATCTGAACGACATGTTCGGCAAGGCGTTCGGCACGCGGACAAAACCGCGCAAGATGACGGTCGAGGAATCCTACGTCGTTCTTGTGGCCGAGGAGAGCGACAAGCTCCTGGACCCCGAAAAAGTGACCAAGGAAGCCATCCGCGCGGTTGAGGACAACGGCATCGTCTTTCTGGACGAGATCGACAAGATCTGCGCCCGGTCGGGCGAATATCGCGGCGGCGATGTCAGCCGCGAAGGTGTGCAGCGCGACCTTTTGCCCCTGATCGAGGGCACCACGGTCAACACCAAGCACGGACCGGTCAAAACCGACCACATCCTGTTCATCGCGTCGGGCGCATTCCATATCGCCAAGCCGTCGGACCTTTTGCCCGAACTGCAAGGCCGGCTGCCGATCCGGGTTGAGCTGAAGGCGCTGACCCGCGACGATTTCGTGCGCATCCTGACCGAACCGGAAGCCAGCCTGATCAAGCAATACAAGGCGTTGCTGGCGACCGAGGATGTGACGCTGGATTTCACCCCCGATTCCATCGCCGCGCTGGCCGATCTGGCCGCCGAGATCAATCGCGGGGTCGAGAATATCGGCGCACGCCGGCTGCACACCGTAATGGAGCGGCTTTTGGAACAAATCAGCTTCACCGCCACCGACCAGGCCGGCACGACCATCGTCATCGACGCGGCGATGGTGCGCGAGCGGGTCGGCGAGTTGGCCAAGAACGCCGATCTGTCCAAATTCATCCTGTGACGGATCAGATTCTGTCCGATTTTAGACTCTGCGCCTAAAGCTCCCAGTCAAGGGCCCACAACCCCTTGACCCTTTTAAGTTCAATAAAAATTGGGTCCGGGGCTTTCTAAGCCCCGGCGGCGCGCGCGGTCGTCCGCGCTTCGCGCGAAAGCGCGAACCTGTCGCTAGGAACGGCGGCGTTTCAAGAGAAGGTAGAGCGCGCCGTCGCCGCCATGCCAGGGCTTGGCCTGGGCAAAGGTCAGAACCATGCCCCGGATCGGATCGCCGTTCAGCCAATGGGGCACCTCGGCGCGGAGAACGCCGCTGCCTTCGCGCGTGCCCTTGCCGGTCACCACCAGGATGCAGCGCCGCCCGGCGTCGAAGGAATCGGCAACAAACCGGATCAGCGCGCGATGCGCACTCTCGCGCGTCATGCCGTGCAGATCAAGGCGGGCCTCGATCGGGCGATCCCCCTGACGCAACCGTTCGGCGGTACGCTTGTCCACGCCGGGTGCGCGCCCTTTTTCCAACGGCGGCAGCGCGTGCGCGACGGGCGCTATCCGCCGCAGCGGTGCCGGATCGGACGCAACCGGTTGGGGGACTGCCTGCGGCAATGGGTCGGGAAGGTCCGCTTCGGGCGGCGGCGGGACGTGACCCAGCGTCTGGACGTCGCGCATGGTGTGCCGCCAGAGCCGGATTTCCTCTCGCGTGGTTTCTCGCCCGTCCTTCCTCGACACACTCGGCATCCTTAAAATCGTCAATGCCTTATGTGCGCGATCCGGGAAGCCGGGTCAACCGCCGGCGTCGAAATTCTCGGTAATGAAGGCCCGCCAATCGCCTTTGGGCGAAAGACAGTTTTTCTCCGGCCAAGCCTTCAAGGCGATTGCCAATCCCCCCATTCCCCAAAGCAGGGCGAAATTGTAATCGCTGGCCAGAGCGGCCCTGACCGTGCGAAGACGCAGCCGCCATTCAACCACTCTGCGCGCCGCGAAAATCTGGTAGGCCAGAATCAGCGACAAGGCGACCATCCAGGCGATGATCCCGGCGGCAAACAGCAGGGTCAAACTACTGGCGAGCAGCACCATCGGCGGCGCGAACACGTCGAGGGGACTGTAAACCGGCGATCCGGGCCGGTTCAGCGCATAGGTGTCGATGAACAGAGAAAGCCGCCCATCAGCATGGGCGCGGCGGAGCGTTTCGAACGCTCCGGTTCCCGGAATCGGCGCTTCCCCCGTCATCCCGGCTTGTTCGACGCCAGCGGCGCGCGGCGTTCACGCGGCAGCAGCAGATAATAGCCGCCCTTGCTTTTCATCCGTCCCGCCTTGTTAAAGGCCGCGTCGCCCGCGCCCCAGAAGAAATCGCCCCGAATCGGCCCCTTGATCGCAGACCCCGTATCCTGGGCGATCATCAGCCGGCGAAGGGGGGCACCATCGGGATCGGACGAAACCAGCCAGAGCGGCGTCCCCAACGCCACGAATGTGGTATCGACCGCCAAGCTGCGCCCCGGCGTCAGCGCCACCCCGGCCGCGCCGAAGGGTCCGTCCGGCCCCACTTCGCGGAAAAACACATAGCGCGGATTTTCCGCCATCAAAGCCGGCGCTTGATCGGGATGGGCCTTAAGCCAGTCGCGGACCGACGGCATCGTGATTTCGCCGGGCTTAAGCTTGCCATGGTCGCGTAAGATCGCACCCAGGCCACGGAAAGGCTGGCCGTTGCTGCCGTCAAACCCGACATGAACGACCTGTCCGTCATCAAGACGGACCTTGCCCGACCCCTGGATATGCAGAATATGGGCATCGACCGGGTCATCCACCCACAAAAGGGTTCTGGTTTTGCCGTTCAGCGCGCCGGCTTCGATCTCGGCGCGGGACAGATAGGGCGTTCCCGATCGGGACGGATCCTGGCTGAGCCCGGCGGGACGAGCGTGAAGCGGCACCCGGTAGCGGCCGCTTTTCTTGCGCGATCCGTTGAGATCGGCTTCGTAATAGCCGGTGAACAGACCATCGGGCCGGGTTCCGGCAAAAGCCCGATAAGGCTGGAACCATTGTTCAAAAAAAGCGCGGGCAGCGGCGTTGTTGTCTACCGGAACGGAACGCACCGCGCCGCACGGTCCCATCCAGTCGGCAGCCAGCCCCGCGCGGCCATCCATTCCCATCGCCCGGGATGGTGGCATTTGCAGAATACGCGCACAGCTTTTCAGTAACGGGGGAATCGCCTGGGCCACGGCGTCGGCATTCCAGCCGGGCAGGTCCGAATAGGCGACCGGCGTCAGGGACAGATAATCGGCCGCACCGCCCCCTCCTGACGGCGGCGTTTCCGGCTTGCTGGCGCAAGCCGCGAGAAACGCAATCAGACCTCCCGCGATCAGCGCGCGGGCCCAGGGGTAGATCATGCTTCCGGACTGCTCGTCGCCACCAAAAGCCAATTCGGGTCGCGCGACCCGACATCGCGGGCAAAGGTCCAGATATCGGTGATTTCGACCGAACGGGAAGGATCGCCCTCGATCACCGCGCCCGCGGCATTTTTGACCACGACCACCTGCTCGGTGACATATTTGATCGTGACGCGGGCGAACCGCCCTTCCATGCCGGCCTGGACGAAATCGACCGACAGGACCTTTTCCAGCGTGTTCTCGCAGACATTGCCGGCTTGGCGCCGCTCCTGCAAAGCATGCGCGAAATTCTCGAAGACCTCGTCGGCCAGCAGCATGCGCAGCGTTTCCTCGTCGCCATCGGCGAAGGCGCGCACGATCATTTCAAATGCGGCGACCGCACCCTGGCGGAATTCCGCTTCATTGAAAGATGGGTCCTGTTTCGCGACCTCGGCCAGACCGGCGGCCAGGGAACCCGGCGGCGGTGCGTCCGCGCTCAGATCGGAAACGGATTTGGGCCGGTTGGGTTCGAGATCGACAACATTATCGCGATTAGGCGGCGCGTCCTTCGCCGGCGGTTTGCCGCCGCGGAATCGTTCGGGCGGCGGTTCTTCGCCTGTCCGTTTTCCGAGCACGCTCCGCAACCGGAGGCCCAGAAAGACGGCAACCATGGCGAAAAGGACGAGATCGATGAATTGTGAGCCGTCATTCATGGTTTTTCATCCCGGGGGGAGGGCAGGCCAGGGTTATAACCAGCATCGCACCGGAGCCGGACTTCGTAAATAAGAGGTTGTATGGTAAAGAGCAAGTATGGCTTGGATCCTCAAAGCGTTTCTGATCGCTTGGCCGCTGGCCGAGCTGGTCTTATTTTCCGCGGTGGCGCAACGGATTGGCTTGGCTTCTGCCATCCTGCTTCTCCTTCTGGCCGCCGGTTTGGGCGTCTTGCTGCTGCGTCTGGGCGGACTGTCCACGGCGCTCGGCGCGCGGGCGGCGATGGAACGGGGAGAAATGCCCCTGGGCCCGTTATTCGACGGGGCTTGCTTCGCCGTCGCCGGCTTGCTGCTGATCTTGCCGGGATTCATCAGCGATTTTTTCGCGCTGCTGCTTTTGCTGCCTTCCGTCCGGGGTGGATTGCGCCGTGGGCTGGCGCGCCGGTTCCGGCCGATGACACCGCCGGGTTCAGGACCAGAACCGACGGACGCCAATATCATCGACGCCGAATGGTATGTGGTCGAAGAGGCGGAACCAGGGCAGACGCCGGAGAGCGCGCCCAAGCTTCCTTCTCCGGGTTGTGCCAAACCATCTTCCGTGATAGCCACTGACCCGCCTCAGCCAGGAGCGAATGATGAGCGATAAGACACCGGACCAGCAGCCTCAACCGGCTTTCATGGTTAATGCCCAATATATCAAGGATTTGTCCTTTGAACTGCCGAATGCGCCGGCTGTCTTCGCCGACATGCAGTCGAAGACGCCGGAAATCGAAATCCAGGTCAATCTGAACGCGGCCAATGTTCAGGACAATTTGTTCGAGGCGGTCCTGGCTCTGCGCGTCACCGGCACTGCCGAAGGAAAGCCCGCCTTCATTCTGGAACTCAGCTATGCCGGCCTGTTCACCATTTCAGTGCCGCAGGAGCATCTGGAACAGGCGCTGTTCATCGAATGCCCCCGTCTTCTGTTCCCCTTTGCGCGCGCCATCGTCGCCGATGTCAGCCGCGATGGCGGCCTGCCGCCCCTGGTGCTTCAGCCAATCGATTTCATCGCCATGTATCACCAGCGCATGGAACGGATGGCCGCGCAGGGCAACGCCTGATCGGTTTTTAACCTGGAAACGGGCCGATGCTTTCGGCCCGTCATTCCCGCCAAAGCGGCTTTTTCAGCCCATCGACAAACTGGTTCCAGGCGGTTTCCTCTGCTTCGGTCGGCGCATGCGGCCGGGCCGGACGGAAGACGCGTTCAGCGGTCCGATTTTCTTCCTGCCTTTTCGTCCCCGCCGAACCGTTGCCGCTCAAGGCAAGGCCCGGTTCGCGCCCGCCGATCAATTCCAGATAGACTTCCGCCAGCAATTCGGCGTCCAAAAGCCCGCCATGCTTGGTGCGCGATGAATTGTCGATGCCGAACCGGCGGCACAGCGCGTCAAGGGTAGCCTGCGCGCCCGGAAACCGCCGGCGGGCGATGGCCAGGGTGTCGATGGCCCGATTAGCCGGCAATGGTTGAAAACCGAGCTGGCGCAATTCCCAATTCAGGAAGCGCATGTCGAATTCGGCATTGTGGATAACCAGCGGCGCATCGCCGATGAATTCGAGAAAATCGGCAACCTGTTCGGCAAAGACCGGCTGCCCGGCCAGAAATTGTTCGGACAGGCCATGGACGGCGAACGCCTCTTCGGGCATGTCACGTTCGGGATTGATATAGCGGTGAAAGGTCTGCCCCGTGGGCAGATGATTGACCAGCTCGACGCAGCCGATTTCGACCAGTCTATGGCCGGCGGCCGGATCCAGGCCCGTCGTTTCCGTATCGAGGACGATTTCACGCATAGTCTATCTCCGCCGCCGCTTTTTTTGCGGCATGGCTCCGTTCCGGATCGCGGCCAGAACCGACCGGATGCGGGTCAGGGCAAAACGCCGTCCCAATCCCGACAAAAGGATGGCCTGTGCCCGGCGGCGTTTTTCCCGGTCGGGCATCTGGCGACGCAGGATTTCTTCTAGCCGCGAAGCGGTCATGCCGGGGCGTTTCATCACCCGCTGCGCCTGAAGAAAAGCCGGACTGGACACCACAAGAACCGCATCCAAACCGGCATCACCACCGGTTTCAAACAGAAGCGGGACGTCCAGAACCACCAATCGTTGCCGGCGGCGGCGGGCCTGCGCCAGAAAGCGGTGTCTTTCCCGCGCGACCAGGGGGTGAAGGATCGATTCCAGCCGCTTCAACGCCGCATCGTCGCCAAAAACCGCCCGTCCCAGCCGCACCCGATCAACCGCCCCGTCATGGACCACGCCGGGAAACGCCGCTCCAACCGGCTGAACCGCGTCGCCGCCCGGCCCTAAAAGCCGGTGAACGGCAGCGTCGGCATCAAAGACCGGAACGCCTTGTTTCCGGATCATACCCGCCGCCACGCTTTTACCCATGCCGATCGATCCGGTCAGCCCGATCTTGATCATGACGTTTCCATCAGCATCCTGAGATCGGCGGTGACGTCGGGCATGATTCCGAACCATTTGGAAAAGCCTGGTCTGGCCTGATGGAGCAGCATACCGAGGCCGTCGACGGTCCGATTCCCACGTAAAGCCGCCCGATGAAGAAGATCCGTTGTCAGCGGCGTATAAACGATATCGCACACCGCCGCCCGGTGGGGCAGGGCGGCCAGGTCGATTTCAAGCGCCGGTTCACCCACCATGCCCAACCGGGTGGTGTTGACCAGAAGCCCGGCCCCGTCCAGAGCGTCGGCGCGATCTTCCCAGGCCACGGATAGGATTTCGCTTTCCCCAGGCAATGCCAAGGCTTCGGCTAAAGCCCAGGCTCGGGCCGGGCTGCGATTGGCCAGCCTGATTTCCCGGCAGCCGGCATCGATCAGGGCTGCAACAACCGCGCGGGCCGCACCGCCCGCGCCCAGGACGACCGCCGTTTCAGCCGCCGGGTCGATATCGGGGCAACATTGGCGCAGGTTTTCGAGAAAGCCGAAAGCGTCGGTGTTATAGCCTTCCAGCATACCGTTTTCCGACACGACGATGGTATTGACCGCACCGATGCGCGCCGCCAGGGGATCAAGCCGGTCGACCTGGGACAGCGCCATTTCCTTATGCGGCAAGGTCAGGTTGACGCCCTTGAATCCCATGCGCGGCAGGGCGTGAAGGACATAATCCAGATTTTCGGGCCTTACCGGCAAGGGCAGATAGACACCGTCGATTCCGTAAAGATCGAGCCAATAGCCATGCAACCGCGGCGATTTGGAGTGCGCCACGGGCCAGCCAATGACCCCGGCCAAGATGGCCTTGCCAGATAAGGACATATTTTTCCCCTTCAGGCCTCGATCACGCCTTTCTCGCGCAGAAAGGCGAGGAGGGAGATCAAAGGCAGGCCGAGAATAACGAAAAAATCGCCCTCGACAGAGGAAAAGAGCTGTGCGCCCAAATTCTCCAACTGATAGGCGCCGACCGATTCGGTAAGCCCGGAATCGGCCTTGGTCAGATAAAGATCGAGAAAGGCGTCGGAAAAATCTCTCATGCGAAGCCGCGCTTGTTCGGCGTGATGCCAGAGCAATCGATCGCCTTGAACGACGGCGGCGGCGCTGACCAGCTCATGCGTGCGATTGCGCAGGGCGATCAATTGCGCGCGGGCTTCCTCGCGGTTCGCGGGTTTGTCGTAGCGGCGTCCGTCACAATCGAGAATCTGGTCCGCGCCAATGACTAAGGCATCGGGAAAATGGGTTGCGACCGCGCGCGCCTTCGCTTCGGCCAGGGCGAGCGCGATGTCGCGCCCGAAAGAACCAGTTTTTTCCAACCTGGCCTTAAGCGGCGATTCATCCAGATCCGACGGATGGGCGGCGATCTCCAATCCGGCGGAACGCAGCATACCCAGCCGCGCAGGGCTGGCCGAGGCGAGGATGAGAGGTTTATTCCGCAATGCTGGTTTCTTTGCCGACTCGCCGCCAATAAAGCTGAAGAATGGCGGCAGAAGCCTCCTCGATCGAGCGATAAGAGACATCGATGATCGGCCAACCCTGCTTCGTAAACAGTCTTTTCGCCTGGGTCACCTCGTCACGGACCTTCTCTAGATTGACATAGTCGGTTTCATGGTCCTGGTTGAGATGCTTTAGCCGGTTGCGCCTTATATCGGTCAGGCTGCGCGGTTCTTTGGTCAAGCCGACGATCAGGGGGTTCTTGGCGTTCAAAACGGCTTCGGGCAGAGGAATCCCCGGAACCAGAGGAATGTTCGCCGCCTTGAATCCCCGATTGGCGAGATACATGCAGGTTGGCGTTTTCGAGGTTCTGGAAACACCAACCAGGATGATGTCGGCGGTTTCGATATCCTCGATAAGCTGACCGTCATCATGGGCCAGCGTGAATTGCATCGCGTCGATCCGCTTAAAATATTCCGCGTCCAACACATGCTGGCGTCCCGGTTCGGTTCCGAATTCCGAATCGAGAAAACCGGACAGCGCGGCCATCACCGGGTCGAGCAGGGGAATATAGGGCGTATGCAGCCGCCGGCAGGCGTCTTCCAGAACATGCCGGACCTTGGTGTCCAACAGGGTGGCAAGAACGATACCGGGATTAGCCTCAATCCCGGCGATGACCCGCTCCACCTGGCTTTTAGAACGGACCAGCCACCAGAGATGAGGAATCGCCTCGATTTTCTCGAACTGGACCAAACAGGCGCGAGCAACGGAGGATACCGTTTCCCCGGTGGCGTCGGAAACCAGATGGAGATGGAACTTCTTCACCGTCATGGCATGCGGACTTTCCGTCTAAAGGCAGGAATCATGGGGATAACTCGTCTCTTTTCCCAAGTCTGCCAATTTCGATCCAGGTTCGCCATATAGGAATACAGCTCTTCGCCCCCATGTGGATTTTATCCGCGCTGGAACAAACAAAGCGGGGATGTTGCGAAACCACAGGGCTTATCCCTAAGCATGTATAAGGTTTATACCATCTTTTTTTTATAAAAATCATACTGTTATGACGATTTTCCACACTTTCATACACATCGTTTGAACCGCTTCTGAAAAGCTGGAAAACTCTGTGCATAAAAGTGCCGATTCCTAAAATCCCCTTTATCCACAGGGATTCACAACCACTACCTCCTTCTTTACTTTTATAAAAGATAGAGGATGGAGTACCCCCCAGCCCCGATTTCCGAAGGCTTGATCCCATGACCCAAATGCCTTTTGCCGAAAAACCATTCCTCAACGCACTTCGGAACATTGCCCCTTCACCACCTCCGGTCTGGCTGATGCGTCAGGCCGGCCGCTATCTGCCCGAATACCGCGCGATACGTGCCGGTTGCGCAAATTTTCTCGACCTCTGCTATTCCCCGGACAAAGCGACCGAGGTGACCTTGCAGCCGATCGAGCGTTTCCACTTCGACGCGGCAATCATCTTTTCGGACATTCTCGTCATTCCCCACGCTCTGGGGCGTGATTTGACCTATCGTGATGGCGAGGGGCCGAGAATGACTCCCCTCCGGAACCGTTCAGACCTTCTCTCTTTGACCAAAACAGGCGTCCTGGATCGTCTTGCCCCGATTTTCGAGACAACCCGCCGGACAGCGAAGGCTCTTCCGCCCAACACCGCTCTGATCGGCTTTGCTGGCGCCCCTTGGACCGTTGCCTGTTACATGGTCGAAGGCCAGGGATCGAAAGAGTTCAATGCCGTTCGCCGCATGGCCTATGGCGAAGACGCCCTCTTTCAAGAACTTATCGATATTCTCGTCGACGTTACTGCCGACTATCTGGGTGGACAGATCCTGGCCGGCGCCGAAGCAATCCAGATTTTCGATAGCTGGGCCGGGTTATTGCCGGAAAAGCCTTTCCGACGCTGGTCGATAGAACCCACAAAACGCTTGATCGACAAACTCAAAGGCCGGTTTCCGGACGTTCCGGTAATTGGCTTTCCAAAGGGAGCAGGACCAATGCTTTCTGCTTACGCCGAAGAAAGCGGCGTAACTGCGATCGGATTGGATCAGACCGTGCCTCTCGGCTGGGCATTGAAAGAAATTCCCAGCCATATCGTTCTTCAGGGCAATTTAGATCCGGCGCTCCTGCTTGTCGGCGGCCAGGCATTGGATGATGGAATCGACGATATTCTTGAAAAAACGAAGAGTAGGGCTTTTATTTTTAACCTTGGACATGGTGTTTTACAGGAAACGCCACCTGATCATGTTCAGCAGCTTGTCGAAAGAATCCGAAAGAGTCGGGCATGAAAATCGCTGTTGTCCTTTTTAATTTGGGCGGCCCAGATTCTCTTCATGCTGTCAGACCTTTTTTAAGAAATTTATTTAATGACCCTGCGATTCTACCGCTTCCTTTTCCAATAAGACCTATTCTGGCGTCTTTTCTCTCCCGGCGACGCGAAAAATTAGCTCAGGATATTTACCGGAGAATTGGCGGCAGATCACCTTTGCTGGAGCAAACCGAAGCCCAGGCCTTGGCGCTTCAGAATCGGCTTTTGCAGGATGGTCTTCAGGTACGCTGTTTTATCGCCATGCGTTATTGGAACCCCCTGACGCAGGAGACTTTGGAGAAGCTTTGCCAATGGGGGGCGGAAGAAATCGTTCTTCTGCCACTCTATCCGCAATATTCCACCACGACTACCGGTTCTTCGTTGCGGGAATGGCAGTTACAAGCGAAAGCTAGGCAAACAAACATCCCAACCCATTTCATCCGTTCCTATCCCGATAATCCAGGTTGGATTGATGCGCAGGCAGCGCTTTTACAGCGTTGTTTGGATGATTTTTTGGATTCCGGCTCTCTTCCAAGAATCCTGTTTTCGGCTCATGGCCTGCCCGAACGGATTGTCGCCAAGGGCGATCCCTATCCGGAAGAGGTGGCAATCACGGTAAATCAGATTCTGAATCGGATCGGAAAACCGGCTTTGGATTGGGTTCTTTGCTATCAAAGCAAGATCGGCCCTGTAGCCTGGATCGGACCTTCCACCGAATCTGAGATCATACGGGCGGGAAAAGACGGAAAATCTTTGATTGTCCTGCCGGTTTCTTTCGTTTCGGATCACTCGGAAACGCTGGTCGAACTCGATCTAGATTATGCTGAACTGGCGCGGCGGTCGGGTGTGCCGGCCTATGTTCGAGTTCCGGCGGTGGGGAATCATCCTTTGTTCATCGATGGACTAGCCGGTTTGGTTCAAAAGGCGTTGAATTGAAAAAGGGATTGAACAAGAGGCTGGTAAGCCGGGTTTTTTGACTTAAAGAACTTCCGTTTGACTCGCTTTATGAATTTGGTTAAAGCTGCAAGGGCCTTTCTGGCGCACCATCCTCATTTTTTGCATTCTTTGACGTGATATCCGGGCATATGCACTGCTCCGACGGTCACGTATCCCCCTTAAAAGACGCCGCGTTCGCGGTTTTCTCATCCCCCCTGATATGAAGCCAAGCCGACATGTTGGATAGCGTTATGAATCTTCAGGAACTCAAGGCGAAATCTCCAGCCGAGCTGCTGGGATATGCCGAAGAGTTGCAAATCGAAAATGCCTCGACCCTGCGCAAGCAGGACATGATGTTTGCGATTCTGAAGCAACTGGCGGAAAACGACACGCCGATCTATGGCGATGGGGTATTGGAAATCCTTCAGGATGGTTTCGGTTTCTTAAGATCGCCAGAAGCCAATTATCTTCCGGGTCCGGACGATATCTATGTCTCGCCCAGCCAGGTTCGCCGTTTTAGCTTGAGAACCGGCGACACGGTCGAAGGACAGATCAGGGCGCCGAAAGATGGGGAACGCTATTTCGCCCTACTGAAGGTCAACACGATCAATTTCGAGCCGCCGGAGAATGTGCGTCATCGGATCAATTTCGACAATCTGACGCCGCTTTATCCGGAAGAGCGGCTTCATCTTGAAGTTCAGGATCCGACCAAGAAGGATCTGACCACCCGGGTAATCGATCTGATCAGTCCGCTGGGCAAGGGGCAGCGCGGTTTGATCGTAGCACCCCCGCGCACCGGCAAGACGGTTATGCTGCAGAATCTGGCCCATGCGATCTCAGCCAACCATCCGGAAGTCTATTTGATCGTTCTGCTGATCGATGAGCGGCCGGAAGAAGTGACCGACATGGCCCGGTCGGTGAAGGGAGAGGTCATCAGTTCGACCTTCGACGAACCGGCTTCGCGTCACGTCCAGGTGACGGAAATGGTCTTGGAAAAGGCGAAAAGGCTGGTCGAGCACAAGCGGGATGTCGTCACCCTGCTCGATTCGATTACCCGTCTGGCCCGAGCTTACAATACGGTCGTGCCGTCCTCGGGTAAGGTCCTGACCGGCGGTGTCGACGCGAATGCCCTGCAGCGTCCGAAGCGTTTCTTTGGCGCGGCGCGGAATATCGAGGAAGGGGGGTCACTGACGATTATCGCCACTGCCTTGATCGATACCGGCAGCCGTATGGACGAAGTAATCTTCGAGGAATTCAAAGGCACCGGCAATTCGGAAATCATCCTGGATCGGAAGCTATCGGACAAGCGGACCTTCCCCGCGATCGATATCACCAAGTCGGGTACGCGCAAGGAAGAGCTTCTGGTGGACAAGGGCGTCTTGTCGAAGATGTGGGTGCTGCGCCGAGTGCTGATGCCGATGGGCGTTGTCGATGCGATGGAATTCCTGATCGACAAGATGAAGCATTCGAAGAACAATTCGGATTTCTTCGATGCCATGAACAGCTAGTTTTTGGTTTTCGTCATCTTGAGTTAGGGGTGGTGTTTCACGTGAAACACCACCCCTAACTCAAGA